>NZ_JBHSBN010000014.1:0-175920 GCF_042650605.1 Micromonospora zhanjiangensis
TGTCGTGGGTGGTGGCGTAGACCAGGTGCTTGCCGTTGTACGGGACGTTGGTGAAGTCCTTGAGCGAGGCCCAGCCCGACTTCGGGTTCGCCAGCGCACCGGTCGAGGTCCACCGGTACGACGACGGAAGGTCACAGGTGCCGCCCGGCGGGGGCGTCGTCGGCGGGGTGGTGGGGCCCCCGTCGTCCGCGCGGACCAGTTGCCACTGCTGGTTGGTGCCGTTCCGGTCGTCGTACTGGATCAGGTTCGCGCCGTCGGCGGTGGAGGCGCCCTCGACATCCACCGCCTTGTTGCTGTTGCGGTTGACCAGTCGGACGTAGCCGCCGTCCGAGTCGGCCAGCCGGAACTGCTGGTTGGTCCCGTTGTTGTCGGTCCACTGCTGGATCACCACGCCGTTGGCCGTCGACCGGCCGTTCACGTCCAGCACCTTGCCGGACAGTCGTGATTTCACCCGGTAGTAGCCGCCACCGGAGTCCACGAACTGCCACTGTTGCTGGTTGCCGTTGTTGCGCGTCCACTGGGCGATCCGCGCGCCGTCGTTCGTGGCCAGGTTGTACAGGTCCATGGCCTTACCGCTGTTGCGGTTGATCAAGACGTACCAGGCGTTCGGGTCCACCGTCGCCGCGGCGGCGGGCGCCGACCCGATCGCGGCTGCGGCACCGCTGATCAGCACCACCGCGGCGCCGGCGGAGACGACCCGCGGCAACCACCGGCGTCGCCGTGACGGTGGCGCGACCGATGGAGGGATACCAGAGGCAAGCATGATTCTCCTTCGATGACCAAGGGTCGGACGGTCCAACCGGAGTCGGGCGGACCGCGACCGCGACGCGTGGCGGACGCACGCGTCCAGTGTGTTAGCGTTAACAGCGGCGTCCACCTGCCCTGGTGCACGCCTCGATAACGGTCCGATGAGGCGGGCTCGCCCGGTGAGCCACCGGCATCGTCGTCCGTGACCATCGACTTTGAGCGATGGGATGTCGTTCGTCAAGGTGTGCCGCTCCGATGTCGGCGGTCGGTGCCGGGCCAGGTTCGCGGCGCCGGTGAGCCGGTGCCGGGCCGGGTGCGGAGGCCGGCGAGCCGGGGCTGTGGGTACGCGGCTGGCTGCGCGCACCCACAGCGCCAGGGGATCACCCGACTACGACAGCGTCAGCGCGGTGTCGTCGATGACGAACGAGGTCTGCGCCGAGGCGTCCTCGACGCCGGTGAACTTCAGGGTCACGGTCGACCCGGCGAACGACGTCAGGTCGGCGGTTCGCTGCACGTAGCCGCTGGCGGCGTTCAGGTTCGAGTACGTCGCCACGGTGGTCGAACCGACCTGGACGGTCAGCTTGTCGTAGGCGGTGCTCGTCGTGGTCTCCGCGGTGTCGATGTGCAGCCAGTAGGTCAGGGTGGCGCGGCAGCCGGCCGGGATCGTCACCGACTGCGACAGCGTGTCGGTGTGCGAGCGGCCGTAGCCGTCCAGCCAGGCCTTGTACGACCCGCCGTGGGCGGCCTGACCGGACGAGTTGCTGATCACGCCCGAACTCGCCGTCCAGGGCGCCGTGCCCGACTCGAAGCCCGGGTTGCCCAGCTTCTGGCCCGAGCAGCCGCCACCGGGTGCGCCGACCGCCCAGCTGAAACTGGTCGTACCGGTGGCGCCGGTGGTGTCCTTGACCGTGACGGTCGTGGTGGTGTTCTGGACCGTCGTCGGCGTGCCGCTGATCAGGCCGGAACCGGCGTTGATCGACAGGCCGGCCGGCAGGCCGGTGGCGCTGTAGGTCAGGGTCTGGCCGCTGCCGGAGGAACTGGCCCTGATCTGCAGGCTGACCGGCACGCCGGTGGTCGCGGCCTGGTTACCCGGGTTGGTCACCGTCACCGTGTTGCCGCTGCCCGGGGGTCTGGTCAGCAGGCAACCGGCGATGGACAGGTCGATGGTGTTGGCGGAGTTGAGGCAGGTCGTGAACCAGTAGACCTGCTGCCCGTAGCTCTGCCCCTGGTACGCGTGGGTGGTGCCGTCCGCGTCGACCTCGCACGGATTGTTCAGCGTGCACATCTGGCCGTTGTCGTTACCGGTGTTGTTGATGCCGACGACCTTGCCGCTGTTCAGGTCGACGATCGGTGAGCCGGAGGTGCCGTGGGTGGTGTTGCACCCACTGCTGTACCGGATCGAGTCGTGGAAGGTCCACGCGTCCTCGCGCAGGGTGGGCACGAAGCCGTTGATCGAGCAGTTCCAGATCTGCTTCCAGTAGCTCGACGGGATGAACATGCTGCTGGCGTCGACCGGGTGGGTGTCGGAAATGGTCAGCGCGTCCACGCCGTAGCTGGACCTGACGGCCCCGAACGTCGTGGTGAGCCGGTAGAGCGCGACGTCGGTGTTGGTCATCGTCGCGTACAGCAGCGTGTCGGCGCGGAGCGTGCCGAGGGAACCGCCGGAGGAGTTGAGCAGGGTGCCCGATCGGGTGCTGGACCTGTTCTGCAGCACCACCCCGGCCCCGGGCATGCCGCCCTCGTAGCAGTGTCCGTTGGTCAGCATCAGGGCCCGGTCGGTGTCCACCGAGGTGGGATACCGGACGAGAGCGGCCGAGCAGTTGTTCAGGGCGATGGTCGCGGTCAGGGTGGCCGCCTGCAGGGTGGGGGCGGGTGCGGCCGCGGCCGAGCCGGCGGGGCCGCTGATCGCGGCCGCGCCGAGCACGAGTGCGCCAAGGGTGCTGGCGATTCGTCGGAACATGAACGCTCCAGGGGGAGTGGGGGATGTCGCCATGAGCTTAGGACTGACCTTGCTCTCAATGAAGACCATGAATGGCGGCATGATTTGGTTGCTATCTGGATAACGCCGACCGGTCGGACAGATCGTGGCGAGCGCGAGGGCGGCGGCCAGTGCCAGCGCCAGCAGCGCGAGCCCGATCGGCACGCTGCGGGCGCCGGGGAGCAGCCTCCGACGGCGCCGGCCGGCCCGAGGAGAAACGAGTGCTCAGTCGGTCAGTCCGAGGTTTCCTGGGTGACGGAGAGGGTGTTGCCGGACGGGTCGGTGAACCAGGCCGCATAGTGCCCCGGCGCGTGGTGGATCGACTGTTCGTCCAGTTCCAGCCCGTCGGGCCGCTCGAACCGCACGCCGCGGGAGACCAGCTCGGCCACCGTGGCGCGGATGTCGTCGACGGTGAAGGTGAGCAGCGTGAAGGACGCGGGTTCGTGGTCCTCCTTGCCGTACAGCATGACCTCCGGGCCGCCGGCGAGCCGCATCATCAGCAGCCCGCCGTTGTATTCCTCGTGTACGTCGAGGCCGAGGACCTCCCCGTAGAACTCCTTGGCCTGCTTGACGTCCCGGACCGAATAGGTCGCCCGCGCAGGGCTCTTACCCAGCATGGTGTGCTCCATTCTCTCGGTGTCTGTCCCGGTGGCTCTCGGTGTCTGTTCCGGTGGTTCAGCAGTCCATAAGGCGGGAACCCCGGCAGTTTGGGGCCGGGAGGAACGCCGTCACGAACCGGGACGTTTTTGGTTTTCGATGTACCGGCGGACGGCGGTCGAGGTCACGGACTGACGGTGGCGGCCAGTTCCCTGCCGAGCGCGTCGAGCCAGCCCCTCGTACCGCTCTCGCGCATCTCGGGCTGCTCATGACCGTCCAGGTAGGTGTCCTGCTCGGTGAGCACCAGCGTGGTGCCACCGCCGGACGGCCGGAACTGCACGGTGGTGACCGAGATGGTCACCGCGCTCTGCTCGACCAGCAGCGCCGAGGAATAGACGATGCGCTCGGCGGGAACGATGTCGTGGTAGCGGGACTCGAAGGTCAGCGGCCTGCCCTCCGGGCTCCGGCCGCGGGTGACCTCCACCCCGCCGGGACGGAAGTCCAACTCGTGGTGTTCGGCGTTCGCCCCGGCGAACCAGCGCGCCTTGGTCCCGGGGTCGGCCCAGGCGGCGAACACCGCCTCCGGCCCGAGGGGGTACGTCCGTTCGACGGCGAACGACGAGACGAGCACGGATCGATCGGTCATGTCGAGCCTCCCAGTGCGATCGGATGGTGCGGTGAGCAGCAGGTCGAGGCGCTCCAACCGGTGCTCCCAGAGGGTGCGCCGCCGGGCCAGCCAGTCCTCGGCCCGTCGCAGCCCGGCCGCGTCGATCCGGCAGGTCCGGACCCGGCCCACCTTCTCTGTTCGCACCAGTCCGCTGTCGATCAGGACCTGCAGGTGCTGCATCACGGCGGACAACGTCATGTCGAACGGTCGGGCCAGGCTGCTGACCGAGGCCGGTCCCCGGACCAGGATCGCCACCAGCCCCCGACGGGTCGGGTCGGCGAGCGCCTGGAACACCTGGTCCAGCGACGGCTCGGGGGCATTGGTCACGTTTTCATGCTAATTCTGGTTGCGCCAATAGTCAAGCCAATGCTTAACTATTGGGGTCCGGATGCGCCAGCGATTCGTCTGATCGAACCGAGGCTTCTGATGAACGACGACGACACGGTGGGTGCCGGACGGCGCGAGTGGCTGGGGCTGGCGGTGCTGGCCCTGCCCGCCCTGCTGCTGGCCCTCGACCTGAGCGTGCTGAGCCTGGCCCTGCCGCGACTGAGCGAGGACCTCTCCGCCTCCAGCACCCAGCAACTATGGATCAGCGACATCTACGGCTTCCTGGTCTCCGGCTTCCTCATTACCGCCGGTCGGCTGGGTGACCGGATCGGCCGCCGCAAGCTGCTGCTGATCGGCGCGGTCGGGTTCGCCCTCGCCTCGGCACTGGCCGCGTTCTCCACATCGGTCTGGATGCTCGTCACGGCCCGGGCGCTGATGGGCGTCGCCGGGGCGACCCTGGCCCCCTCGACGCTGGCCCTGATCAGCAACATGTTCCGCGACCCTGAGCAGCGCGCGTTGGGCGTGGCCGTCTACGTCAGCTGCTTCATGGGCGGCGCCGCGTTCGGGCCGGTGGTCGGCGGGATCCTGCTGCAGTCGTTCTGGTGGGGATCGGTCTTCCTGCTGGGCGTACCCGTCATGGCGCTGCTACTGGTGGCCGGACCGTTCCTGCTGCCGGAGTTCCGCGATGAGAACGCGGGCACGCTGGACGCGCCGAGCGTGCTGCTCTCGCTCGGCGCGGTGCTGCCGATCATCTACGGCATCAAGGAGTCCGTCCGGTCGGGCCTGTCCGCCCTCACCGTCACCGCCCTCGTGCTCGGCGTGCTGCTGGGCGTGCTGTTCGTCCGCCGGCAGCGCCGGTTGGCCGACCCGCTGCTGGACCTCGGGCTGTTCCGCCGGCCCGCGTTCAGCGCGGCGCTGGTGATCCTGCTGTTCGCGGTCGGCACCCAGGGCGGCGTCATGTTGCTGACCAACCTGCACCTGCAGGTGGTCCAGGGCCTCAGTCCACTGTCGGCCGGCCTGTGGGGCATCGCGCCCGCGCTGGGCATGGTGGTGGGATCGATGACCGCCCCACCGCTGGCCCAGAAGTCGCAGCCGGGCACGGTGATCACCGCCGGCCTGGCCATCGCCGCGGTCGGCTACCTGATGATCACCAGCACCCCGGTCAGCGGCCTGGGCCTGCTCATCGCCGGCGCCACGGTCGTGTTCTTCGGCATCGGCCTGGTCGGCGCGCTGGCCAACAACGTCGTGGTCGGTTCGGCCCCGCCCGAGCGGGCCGGCTCCGCCGCCGCGACCGCGCAGACCAGCGGCGACCTGGGCATCGCGCTGGGGATCGCGGTCCTCGGCAGCATCGGCACCGGATGGTACGCGCGGCGGCTGACCACCGGCGGCGACGTACCGGCCGAGGCGCTGGACACCGCACGCACCAGCATCACCGACGCGGCCACGGCGGCCGCGAGCCTGCCCGGACCGGCCGGGCGTGCGCTGCTGGACGCCGCCGGCACCGCCTTCACCGACGGTCTGCACCTGGCCGCGGCGGTGAGCGCCGCTCTGGTGGTCTGCCTGGCCGTACTGGCCGCGCTGACCCTGCGACAACGCGCCGGGGCCGCAACCACCGGGCAGCCGGCCTCCGCCCGGGAGAACATCCACTCGTCAACTACCCACCCATGAATGGGTGGGCTTGTGGGTCTCTTCCACGCCGGCGACGGGGTCAGGCCACGTGTGGTCGGTTGACTGCGCCCCAGCTCTCGACACCGCGTTGGGCGATGTTGAGGGCCGCGTTGTGGCAATCGCGGCAATAAATAGATAGCGCTACGCATCACGACGGGCAGCGCATTTAGCGCGATATCCACTCACGGTACACAGATGGGTGCGGGGGGTGGTGTTACATCGTCGTACATGGAAGAATTTCGACGCACGGGGCAGGACACGTGGGGGGAATCTTGCGCATATCGGAACTGTCCCGGCGCGCCAACGTACCAGTACCGACAGTGAAGTTCTATCTCCGGGAAAGGCTATTGCCGCCCGGCATCCGGACCGCGCGTAACCAGGCCCGATATGACGAACGCCATTACCGGCGCCTGCGTCTGATCCGGGCTCTCACCACGGTCGGTGGCCTCGACATCAGTGCCGTCCGCAGCCTCTTGGAAGTCATCGACGATCCCGACGTCACACTCTCGTCGGTGTACCACGGAATTGAAAGGGCGAAGATTTCCGGGGGCCCGGACGACGCCGGATTCGACGGAATGGAAAACGCCCGCGCCGACATCGACGCGCTGGCCGACCGGCTCGGCTGGTCCGAGGACCCGACCCGACCGGGCCGGGAGTCGATGGCCCAGGTGCTCGCCGCGCTGCGCACGCTCGGGTGCGGGACGGACGTCGAGGTCTTCCTGCCGTTCGCCCGGGCGGCCGAGGCCGTCGTGGACACCGAGATGGACCTGCTGCACACCGGGGGGTCCGACGTCCGCGCGTCGGCGGTGATCCGCGGTGTCCTCTTCGACGTCATGATGTCGCTGATGCTGCGGACCGTCCGTCAACAGCGGGTGGCCGAACGCCTGCACCGGCCGGGTCAGGCGTTGTAGGGCATGGTCGGGGACCGGCCGGCGCGGGCGGCGGCCCGGCCAGTTCGCCGGCGGGTGAGCGTCGACGGACGTGAACGGGCGGGCCCGGTCGGCCGGTGCCCGCCCCCGGTCCCGCCTAGTACCGGCCGACGTAGTGGTAGTCGGCGTTCAGGCTGCCCGGCGCGGCCGTGACCGGGGCGAGCGCGTCGAACGGCGCCACGTCCAGGTCCCGGATCACCTCGGTCAGATCTCCGCTGACCGTCGGTACGTCGATCACCCCCGGCGCGCTGCCCCGCTCCACCCAGTCCATCAGCAACTGGAGGAACTCCGGCACGCCGACCTCCGAGGGACCGCTGCCGGGTTCCGGCCCGAACAGGCAGGTCGGCCGGTCGACCCGCGGCGGGCAGCGCAGCGACGAGGGCCGGAAGCCGCACCGCCGGGGGTCCTGGATGACCTCGCCGCACGTTCGGACCACGGCGTCGTGCAGCGCCGGAATCTTCTCCGGGCCGAGGATCTGGCTGCCGTCCGCGGCGGTGTTGCGGACGGCCACCCACGCCGCCAGCAGCGCCAGCGGCGCCGCGTTGTTGGCCGGCGCCCCGGCCAGGATCCCGTCGAAGTCGGTCGGGAACCGCTGGGCCAGGTTCAGCCCTTGCCGGCCGCCGGTGGAGCAGCCGTCGAAGTACCGGAACGTCGGTCCGTGCCCGTAGTACGCGGTCATCAGCGCGTCGGAGGCCAGCCGCAGCCGGTGCTCGGAGGTGCGTCCGAACTCGACCCGGGCCCGTGGGTCCCGGCCCCAGGTCGCCGGTCCCGCGCCCTCGGGGTCACCGGTGTGCCCGGTATCGTCGGCCGCCACCACCAGGGTCCTGGCCAGCGCCGCCGGGCAGGCGAATCCGAACAGCGGGAACGTCAGGTCCGGCACCTCGCCGCACAGCCCGCCGCAGCCCTGCTGGACGTACCGGCCGGTCCAGCCGTGGACCGGCAGCTTGACGGTGAACCGGGTGGCCGGCTGCAGCACGCCACGGACCTGGCAGTAACCGTCGACGGTGTCGGCCGAGGTGACCGAACCCTGCGGGCCGTGGGCGGTGGCCAGGCCGGCGCAGTCCAGCGGGGCCGGGCCGTCGGCGGCGGCACCCGCCCCACCGTCCAGCACCAGCACCAGCGGTACGGCGACCAGCGCGGTGAGCAGTTTCCGGATCGTCATGGTCTCCCCCTTCGTCGAGGGACGTTAGTCACCCGGGACGGTGCGACGGATCGATCCGCGGACCGGACCCGCCCTCATCCCCGGGACGGAGGAGTCGTGCCCGGGACGTACCCGACCGGTCCCGCCCGCCGGCACCGGCACCGGTTCCAGCTCCGGACGGACTGTCCGACGGCACTGGTACGTTCGCCCGGCCGAGTGACGCTGGACAAGATCGTGGAGGTACTGATGGCTGAGGTGGCGTTGCGGCCGGTCGAGGACTCCGACCTCGACGCGCTGTTCGCCCAGGGCCGGGATCCCGAGTCGGTCCGGATGGCGGCCTTCGTGAGCAGGGACCCCGCCGACCGTGACGCGTTCGACGCCCAGCTGGCCAGGATCAGGTCGTCGCCCGAGGTGACCCACCGGGCGGTCACCCTGGACGGGCGGCTCGTCGGCAGCGTCGGCTGCTTCGTCGTCGAGGGCGACACCGAGGTGACGTACTGGATCGACCGGGCCTTCTGGGGGCGGGGCATCGCCGGCCGGGCGCTCGCCCTGCTCCTGGAGTCGGTCCCGGCCCGGCCGGTGTTCGCCCGCGCCGCGAGTGACAACGCCGCCTCGCTGGCGGTGTTGCGGCGGGCCGGGTTCGCGGTCGTCGGCACGGAGGTCGCGTTCGCCAACGGACGGAACGCGGAGATCGAGGAGACCGTCCTGCGCCTCGACGCGTAAGCGGCGGGGCGGCAGCCCTGATCGTCAATCGTGGATACCGAACTGCAGCCGGACGTCGACCCGCTCGGTGACCGCGCCGACGGTGCGGTCGCCGAGGAGCGGGTGCCCATTCGCCATGCTGCCCGGGACGGGCGTCGGAGGACGAGCGATTCTGCTCAGGGTCGACGTGCGCGGTCAACCATCCGTGTCGACCCGGAGCACGATCTTGGCGCGGGCGTGTTCCACCTCCAGGCGGCGGATCGCCGCGGCCGCCTCGGCCAGCGGGTAGGTCCGCTCCACGATCGGCGTGAGCCGACCGGACTCCAGCAACCCGGTGAGGGCGGCGAGGTTCGCGGCGCTGGGAACGGCGGTGAGCACCAGCACGCGCTGGCGGACGAACCGGCCCACCGCCGTGCCGCGCATCATCAGCCCCATCGGACCGAAGAGGCTGCCGCCGCGCGACACCCCGCCGCCGGAGAGCAGCACCGTCCCCTGTGGAGCCGTCGCCCGCCGCAGGTCGGCCAGGGACCGGTTGCCGACCAGGTCGAGCAGCACGTCGTAGCGTCCGCGGTGGCGGGCGAAGTCGTCCCGGGTGTAGTCGACGACATGGTCGGCGCCCAGCGACTCGACCAGTTCGAGGTTCCGTGGACCGCACACCGCGGTCACCTCGGCCCCGTACGCCTTCGCCAGTTGCACCGCGAACGTGCCCACGCCGCCCGAGGATCCGTTGATCAGTACGCGCTGCCCGCCGCGCACCCCGGCCAGATCACGCAGGCCGATCAGCGCCGTGTTCGCCGCGAGGGGGACCGCCGCCGCCTGTTCATAGCTGAGGTTGCCCGGCATGGCGGCCACCACCCCCGCCGGAGCGCAGACGAACTCCGCGAACGCGCCGTTGGCCTCGCCGTACACGTCGTCTCCCGGGCGCAGGTGATCGACGCCGGCGCCGACCGCCTCGACGGTGCCGGCGAAGTCGGTGCCCCGTACGGTCACCTTCGGGCCGCGCAGGCCGAGTTCCGGGGCGGCCAGGCGGGCCAGGTAGGGATCGCCCCGCAGGAAGTGCCAGTCGCGGGCGTTGACCGAGGCGGCCCGTACCCGGACCAACACCTGGTCCCGGGCCGGGATCGCAGGCGCGACGTCGACCAGCCGGAGCACCTCCGGGCCGCCGTACCGGTGCTGGACGATGGCCTTCATCTACGCCTCCACCAGAATCGTCGCGCGCGCCGGGACGACCCGGGCGGGGCGGCGCCGGCGGATCAGCCACTCGGCGACGGCCAGGTTGACCGTCCACGCCGTACCCATCAGCACCGCCCGGGACAGTTGGCTGGTCGGACCCACCGCCAGCAGCCAGGCCGACAGCAGCACGGCCTGGGTGCCGGCGCCCTGGGCGATCGCGTAGCCGCGCATCATCCAGGCCCGGTGGTCACCGATCCGGCGCCGCCGGACGGCCAGGAAGCCCGCGCCGACGGCCACGAACATGGTCGCCGCGAACAGGTACCGCAGCACCATCAGCAGCGCACCGTCGCTGGGCGGCAGCACGTAGGAGGCGTTCATCCACAGCGCGGTCGCGGCCACCGTCAGCCCGCACAGGACGAGCAGCCGGCCCACCCGGCGGTGCCAGGCCCGGTGACGGTTGCGGAAACCCGGCGCGAACTGGAACGCCCCCAGGACGGTGAACGCCACGGCGGCGACGATGTGCAGCAGCACCGGGACCGGTGCGGCGAAGAAGCGTACGTTCTCCGGCGTCACCTCGCCGCCGGAGAGGGACACCACCCGCAGCGCGCCGCCGAACGCGGGCACCACGCTGAGCAGGATGAGTCCGGTGAGGATGGGCCAGTCCCGTCGTCTTGTCGTCATGACCCGAGCATGGCGACCGTACGGGTGCCGGTTCATCGGTCCACGGGCCGCGGCCGGACCGGTCAAAGGTCGGGGACGCGGGCCGTACTTTCGGCGGGCCTGCCCGCCTCCCGGTGGCCTCAGCCGCCGCGGACCCGGTCGGTCTCGTACGCCCAGATCGCGATCTCGACCCGGTTACGCGCCCCCAGCTTGGCCATCAGGCTGGCGATGTGCGTCTTGACCGTGCTCAGCGTGATGTGCAGCTCGGCCGAGATCTCGATGTTGGTACGTCCCCGGGCCACCGCGGCCAGCACCTGCTCCTCCCGGTCGGTGAGCCGGTCGATCGGCTGCCGGGCCGGGGCCGCCGGCCCGGCGTCGGCGAACGCCTTGAGCAGCCGGGTGGTGATGTTCGGCGCGATCAGCGCGTCGCCGCGGGCCGCCGCGTGGATGGCCTGGGCGAGCAGGGCCGGACCGCAGTCCTTGAGGACGAATCCCTTGGCCCCGGCGCGCAGAGCCGCGTAGACGTACTCGTCGAGGTCGAAGGTCGTGATGACCACCACGGCCAACGGGTCGGCGACCCCGGGCCCGGCCAGCAGTCGGGTCGCCTCGATCCCGTCCAGGCCCGGCATCCGGATGTCGAACAGGCACACGTCCGGGCGCAGCCGCCGGGCCAGCTCGACCGCCCGCTGGCCGGTGGCGGCCTCCCCGACCACCTCGATGTCGGCCTGGGCGTTGAGGATCATCGTCAGGCCGGTGCGGACGATCTCCTGATCGTCCGCCACGATCACCCGTACGTTCCCGTCGCGGGTCATGCCGCGGCCCGGGGCAGCGCCGCGGTGACCGTCCAGCCGCGGTCGCGGTCCGGACCGGCGTCGACCGAGCCACCGAGCAGGCTGACCCGCTCCCGCATGCCGATCAGCCCGAAGCCGCCGGACGCGGATCCGCGCCCGGCCGGTGCGATCCCGTCGTCGCTCACCCGCAGGTGCACGGTGTCCTCGTCCGCGGCCACCCGCACCGTGATCCGGGTCGCGTCCCGGGCGTGCCGGCGCGCGTTGGTGACCGACTCCTGCGCCAGCCGGTAGACCGCGGTCGCCACCGAGGCCGGCAGTCCGTCCAGATCGCCGACCAGTTCCACCTCCACCGCCGGGCCGTGCTCGGCGCGGCCGGCCAGCCGGCGCAGGTCGGCGACGCGCGGGGTCGGCGTCCGTTCGGCCGGCTCGTCGTGGCGCAGGGCCCGCACCATCGTGCGCATCTCGGCCAGCGCCCGGGTCGCCTCGGCCTCGATGACGCGCAGCGCGTCGGCCGCCGCCGAGGGCTGCGTCTCCAGCATGGCCAGTCCCGCCTGTGCCCGGACCGCCATCGCGGACACGTGATGGGCCACCGTGTCGTGCAGGTCGCGGGCCAGCCGCTCCCGTTCGAGCAACGCCACCTGTTCGAACTCGCGGTGCCGGGCCCGGGCCCGCCACCGCAGCGCGGCACCGACCGCGAACGCCGCCGAGACGACGCCCGCTCCGGCCAGGGCGTCACCGGCGCCGATGTATCCCACCGCGGCCGACCAGGTGATCTTCGCGGCGATGACGACCGCCCCGAACCCGGCCTCGCGTCCGGAACCCCACCGCGACAGCGAGAAGACCAGGATCAGCAGGAAGGCCAGCGTGTTCAGCCGGAGGTCGCCGTGCACCAGGACCTCGCCCACGGCGCAGACCGGGAAGGCGACCGCCACCATGAGCAGCGGTCTGGTCCGCCGGCACAGCAGCACCGGGGTGAGGCCGACGCCGATCAGGACCGGCACGACGGCCGGCGACGGCAGGTCCGATCGGAACCAGCCTTCCAGGGCCCCGGCCGCCGCCAACGCGGCCACCAACGCCCAGTCCCGCCACCCGCGCGGCGGCGGGCATGCCGGTCGAGGCTCCCGCCACCAGGCCCGCAGCAGCTCGCGCACCATCCGATCGTATCGGGCGGTTACGGCCGGGGCGTCGCGGCGGGGGTGCGGGTGTAGCCGTTGAGCAGAGCGAAGTCGCGGCAGCGCCCGCCGCCGCCACCCGCGCCGTCCAGCCCGGTGCCCGCCCGTCGGCAGGTGGTCTTCAGGCTGACCACCTTGCCGGCCGGCACCTCGATCGGCGACACCATGTGGTAGTCGAGGTCGCGGAAGTTGTTCAACGCCACGGTCAACACGGTTGTGCCGTCCACCGACAGGTCGAGCCGGCCCTCGTCCCCCTGCGGGTTCTGCAGGAAGATGTCGGTCAGCACGAACACCTTGCGGGACGGCACGATGTAGATGTCGGTGCCGGTCCCGCCGGTGGCCGCCGTGGGGGCGAGCCGCCGGCTGAACGAGTCCGCCCCCGGTGGGACGGCCGGGCGGCCGCCGGGGGTCGGGCTGCTCGACGCGGACGGCCCGGCCGAGGGGCGGGCCCCGGGTGCCACGGCGTCCACCGCCTGCTGGGCCTTGCCGTCCGCCTGCTGCGCCCGGCTGTCGGCGGCACTGGCCTGCTGCGCCACCGGCGCCACCTGCTCCTTCGCCGCCTCCTCCGCCAGGGACTTCACGCTGGGGCGCAGCAACGCGTACCAGAGGCCGAGACCCAGCAGCGCGAGCACCAGCAGGGCGGCCAGCACCCGCGGCAGACCGCGCGGCAGCACCGGTTCCTGCACGGTGGCGGCGTCGAGGCTCGCCGGCGGGGCGTCGTCGGAGACCACGCCGACCTGGAACGGCAGGGTGACCGGGTGCCCGCGCCAGAGCAGCCGGCGGGTACGGGCGCGTACCTGGGCGAAGACCGCCTCGCCGGGCGCGACGGTGAGCTGTGCCGGTCGGATCGCCACGGCGAGCCGGTTGTCCGGGTCGGCGCCGGTGAGCGCCAGTCCGAGCGGGACGTTGCCCAGGTTGGTCACCGACAGCTCGTGCCGTCCGCCCCGGCGCCCCCGCGAGGTGCGGGGCAGGATCTCCGGCGCGAACTCGACGAACGGCAACACCCGTACGGTGGCCTCCGGGACGGCCTGGGCGTCGGGTGTCTCGGTGGGGGTGACCCGCACCGCGAACGGTCGCTCGCCGGCCACCACCGCGGCCGACCGCGGCGGGTGGAAGCGCACGGTGGCCGACTCGGCGGAGCCGGGATAGACCGACACGGTGGCCGGCTCCACGCTGGTCCAACCGGCGGGCTCGCCGAGCACCTCGATCGCGTACGACTCGACGATCGGGCCGCCGTTGCGGATCTCGAGCCGGCAGGTCGCTTCGCCGCCCGGGCTGACCTCGACGAGGTCGGTGTCCAGGATCGCGTCGGTGGTCATGGCCGCGACTCTAGAAGCGGACCCGGCGTTCCAATCAGTCCTAGAGGAAGACATTGGGGCAGCCGAACCGGGCCGTTGAGTCCACGTTGACTGCACGATTGGTGCGTGGGGTGATACTCAGCGCGACGTGTTGTCCGAGCGAGCACAGCTGGGGGAGCGCATGCGACGTCTGCCCGTCCACCTCTACTCCACCGACGTGATATCCCGAGCCGGCGTGGTCAGCCAGCTCCGGCCCCGGCCGGAGGTGCTGCTGCTCGACGAGGCGGAGGCCGACCAGGCCGCCGTCGCGGTGATCATCTCCGACGGCATCGACGACCAGACCCTCCGCACGTTGCGGTCGCTGCGCAGCCGGTACGGGTCCGCGCTGGTGCTCGTGCTCACCCAGGTCGACGACGCCGGTCTGGTGGCCGCGGTGGAGCACGGTGTGGCGGGCATCGTCCGCCGGTCGGAGGCGAGCGCCGACCGGCTGGTCGCGGTGATCCGGTCGGCCGCGGCCGGTGAGGGCGTGGTGCCGCCGGACCTGCTCGGCCGGTTGTTGCAGCAGGTCGGCGCCCTGCAGCGGGAGGTCCTCGGGCCGCGCGGGCTGACCTTCTCCGGCCTGGCCGAGCGGGAGGTCGAGGTGCTGCGCCTGGTGGCGGAGGGCTTCGACACCGCCGAGATCGCCGCGAAGCTGTCCTACTCGCAGCGCACCATCAAGAACATCCTGCACGACGTCACGAACCGGCTGCATCTGCGCAACCGGTGCCACGCCGTCGCGTACGCGTTGCGCAACGGCCTGATCTGACCGGCCTGCCCGTTCGGGCACGCCGAGGTGCCCGCAGGCCGGCACCGAGTGCCCACGCCGCGACCCTGGCCGACGGTCACGGTGGTGGGTGGCACGGGGACGACCAGGGGAGGTGTCGTGCGCTGGGGGAGCCGCCGCAGGGCAGTCATGGTGCTCGTGTTGCTGGCCTGGCCGGGCGTCACCGCGCCCGAACCGCCGGCCCGGTCGGCGGCGGGCGCGGCGCTGGCGGCGGCACGGGCCCCGGCCGGTGCCGGATACCGGCTGGGATACACCAGCGACGAGCGGCCGACCCTGATGGTCGAGCCCGCCGGGGGTCGCGCGGCGCCCCTGTTGTCCGATGTGGAGCGGGGCGACGCCGAGCAGGACGCCGACGCGCGCGCCGGTCGGCTGGTCTGGGTGGGGCGGCGGGCCGCACCGGGCGGCGCCGACCTGGGCGGCGGGCTCTACCTGCGCCGGCCCGGAGCGACGCCGCTGCGCCTGGTCGGCGGACCCGGCACGGTCACGCAGCCGGCCCTGTCCCCGGACGGGCGCCGGGTCGCCTTCACCAGCGACCGGGCCGGCAGCGCCGACATCTGGGTCGTCGGCGTCGACGGCACCGGCCTGCGCCGGCTCACCGACCACCCGGCCGACGACAGCTGGCCGACCTGGTCGCCGGACGGCACCCGGATCGCGTTCGCCAGCAACCGGGCGGACCTGGCCGGTGACATCTGGGTCGTGCCGGCCACCGGTGGCCCACCGACGCAGGTGACCGCCGGCCCGGCGGCGGACGGCCAGCCCGCCTGGTCGCCGGACGGTCGCCGACTGGCCTTCAGCACCACCCGGTTCGCACCCTCGGCGGAGCCGACCCTGCGGACCGTCGCCACCGTGGCCCCGGCGGGCGGCCCGGTGACCCGCGCGGTGCCCGGCCCCGGTGACGCCGCGGAGCCGGCCTGGTCCGCCGACGGCACGCAGCTGGCCTTCACCACCACCCGCGACGACCCCGGCGGCGACGTGTACGCGCTGCGCGCCGGCCGGGTCGTCCCGGTCGCCACCGGGCCGCTGCCGCAGCACGACCCGGCCTGGCGGGGCGCCGACCTGATCTGGACCGGCGCCGACGAGGACGACAGCACCGACGTGTGGACCTCCGACGCCGGCGGCGGCGACCGGCGGGACCACACCGCCCGCCCGGGTCTGTCCGAGAACGGGCCGGCGTTCAGCCCGGACGGCGCCCGGCTGGCCTACAGCGCGCAGCAGACCGACGGCGGCGCCCGGATCGTGGTGGCCGACGCCGACGGCGCCAACCCGCGACTGCTGGCCCCGCCGGGCACCGAGGCGGGCGACTACGACATCGATCCGACCTGGTCGCCGAACGGGGACGCCATCGCGTTCACCCGGCAGCCGGGCAACGATTCGCCGTCCCGGATCCTGGTGGTCGCGGTCGCCGACGCGCGGTTGCTGGCCGAGGTGCCGATGCCCGCGTACCTGCGCGGTGACGACGGTGAGCCGTCCTGGTCGCCGGACGGCCGGCAACTCGCCTTCGCCCGGTACGCCAGCACCCGCGGCAGCGACCTGGAGACCCCGGTGGTGGACCGTACCGCCCCGCCCGGGAGCAGCTTCACCGTGCGGCAGTCCGTGCGGACGCCGGAGATCCCGCCGCGACCGGACATCGTCTTCCTGGTCGACAACACCGGGTCGATGGCCGAGGCGGACAGCACCGGGGTCAGCGTGATCCAGCAACTCCGGGAGCGCCTGCTGCCCGACCTGGTCGCCGACATCCGCCGGACGCGACCCGACGCCCGGTTCGGCCTGGCCACCTTCGGCGCCAGCGACAACGGCGTGTACGACCCGAAACTGTACGACCCGCGGCTGTCGCTGACCAGCATCGACGCCGACATCACCGGCGCGGTCAAGACCCTGGCCGCCGACAGCGCGCACAGCCAGGAGAACTGGTTCTACGCGCTGCGGCGGCTCGCCGCCAACGACCGGATCGGGTTCAGCCCGGACCGCCGGTCGATCGTCGTGCTGATCAGCGACACCAACAGCGTGGACCAGACCAACCCGGACAGGTCCCCGATCAGCAGGGAGGAGGTGCTGGCGGGTCTGCAGGCCGCCAAGATCGCGTTGGTGGGAGTGCCGATCAAGACCAACGCCGGCGAGAACGGCCTGGATTACGACGGGATCGCCAGCTGGCTCGCCGGCCAGACCGGCGGCCTGATCACCCCGGACAGCACCGCCGGCGAGATGCTCCGGGCGATCACCGAGGCGATCGGAAAACTGCAGGTCACCGTCACGCCCTCCGCCAGGTGCGACGACGGCCTCTCGGTCGGCTTCGATCCGGACCCGGCCCGGGTGCCCGCCGGTCAGCCGGCCGTCTTCACCGAGAACGTCTCGGTCGCCCCGGGCGCCGCGCCGGGCACCGTGCTGCGCTGCACGCTGCGGTTCGACCTCGACCCGCCCGAGGCCGGCGCCGACGTCGTACAGGACCTGATCGTCCGGGTCACCCCGGCGGGCCTTCCGCTGGTCCGCGTCGACGACGTCCGGGTGCCGCCCGCCGGGTCCGACGGCGCGCGGGTGACCTATGAGGCGTCGGCCGTCGACGTCGACGGCCGGCCGTTGCCGGTGCGCTGCCAGCCGCCGTCCGGTTCGCTCTTCCCGATCGGGCAGACCGTGGTGACCTGCACGGCGACCGACGGCGCGGGTCGTACCGGGTCGGACACGGCGCTGGTCGTGGTGGCCGACCCGGCGGCGCGGGGCAGCCGGATCTGGCGCGCCCGGCTCGACGGCGACGTGGCCGGCACCCTCACCGTGACCGACCAGCTCGACGTGAGCGCCCGGGTCGGTCCGGCCTGCCCGAGCCGGTCGGCCGACCGGGCGCCGGCCTGGTCGCCGGACGGCTCCGCGATCGCGTTCGCCGACAGCTCGTCCGACCTGTGCGTGGTGGCGCCCGACGGCACCGGGGCCCGGCACCCGCTTTCGACCGGAGACCGGGCCGACCGGCTGGTGGAGGACCCGGCCTTCTCGCCGGACGGGCAGCGGATCGCCGTGGCGCTGCGCCGGCCGGAGCAGGGCCCGTCGCTGCGGACCGAGCCGGCGGACATCGTGGTGCTGCCCGCCGGCGGCGGCCGGGTCGACCCGGTGATCAGCCGGGTGGGCAGCCAACCGACCTTCCAGCGGCTGCCGGTGCCCGACCTGAGTTTGAGCGTGTCGGTGGCCGGCCAGCCCGGCTACCTCGGCGGTGACGTGATCCCGGTCACCTTCACCGTCCGCAACGCCACCCCGTTGCCGGCCGACAACGTCTGGCTGGAGGTGACCCCGCCGCCGGCGTTGCTGCCGCCGACCGGCGCCGACCCGCGCTGCGGCACCGGGCGCCGGCTCTGCCTGCTCGGCACCATGGGCCCCGGCACCCAACAGGTGGTCACCGTGCTGCTGCCCGCCCGCGCCGCCGTCACCGGCACGGTCGCCGGCCGGCTCACCGGCACCGTCCGCCAGGTGCCGGCCGCGCGGACCGCGCAGGCGCCGGTCCAGGTGCTCGCTCCCCGGGTACGCGTCGACCCGGCGATCGGTCCGCCCGGCTTCGTCACCTCGGTGGTCGGTGTCGACTTCCCGCCCGGGGCGCGGGTGCGACTGGCCTGGGCGCCCGGGATCACCACCACCCCGGACACGGTCACGGTGGGCCCGGACGGCGGCTTCCGCACCGCGATCCTGGTGCTGCGCAAGGACGCCCTGGGCCCGCGGTACATCACCGCGGTCCGCGTCTCGGGCCGCGCCTTCGGACCGGTCCGCGGGACCGAACCGTTCCTGGTGGTGCCGCGTGAACTCGGCCCACCGGTCTTCGGCGGCCGGGGGTGAGGTGGTGATCCACGAGATCGACGACGCGCTGCGCCGGCTCGTCCGGGACGAGGCGCTGCCCAGTTCCGGCGTGGACATCGTGCTGGAGGCGCCGACCAAGGAATGGGCGGCCCGCCGCAACGCCCCCACGGTCAACGTCTACCTCTACGACATCCGCGAGGACCTGCGCCGCCGGTCCCGCGGCCTGATCAACGAGTACGACGAGCGCGGTCAGGTGGCCCGTCGGGTCGCCCCGCCCCGGTACGTGAAACTGTCCTACCTGGTCACCGCGTGGACGCAGCGGCCGGAGGACGAGCACCGGCTGCTCTCCTCGCTGCTGCTGTGCTTCCTGCGGCTGGACGCCGTACCGCCGGCCGTGCTGACCGGCTCGGTGGCGGCGCTCGGGATGCCGGTACCGATGACTGTCGCGCTGCCGCCGCCGGAGGACCGCGCCTTCGCCGACGTCTGGACCGCGCTGGGCGGCGAGCTGAAACCGTCGCTGGACCTGGTGGTCAGCGCCCCGGTGGACAGCGGCCGGGTGGTGCCGGCCGGACCGCCGGCCCACGAGGGCCTGGTCGCCGAGGTCGCCGACCGTACCGGCGACGCCGCCGACCGGGTCGGGCACGCCGGCCCGCGGACCGGGCGGTGAGCGGTGGGCGGTGAGGCGCCGCCGGTGCTGCACCGCCTGCAGCACCTGGAACTCGCGGTACGCGCCGCGGTGGCCCGCCGCCGGGAGGGCGACCCGCAGCCGGACGATCCGTTCCGCGGGCTGTACCTCTCCGACGAGGTGGTCGACGCCGCCCTGGCCGCCGCCCGCGAGCCGTTCGACCCGTGGCCGCCCGACCCCGCCCGCCACCCGGACCGGCCCGACGACCGGTTGACCGAACTGGCCCGCGCCGCCGGGCTGAACCCGCTGGACGAGGCGCTGTTGCTGGTGGCGCTCGCCCCGGACGTGGACAGCCGGTTCGAGCAGTTCTACGGCTATCTCAACGACGACGTCACCCGGCGCCGACCGTCGATCGGGCTCGCGCTGCGGCTCTGCGGGTTGCCTGAGGCGGCCGCGCCGGCCCGGCGGCGGCTCGGCACCGGCGCACCACTGATCGACCTCGCGCTGCTGCGGACAGACGCCACCGACCGTCCGGTGCTCACCCGCGGCCTGTGGGTCCCCGACCGGGTCGGCGGCTGGCTGCTCGGCGCGGACGCACCCGAGCCGCTGCTGGTGGGCCTGGCCGAACCGGTCGAGCCGGTCGGACCGGCACCACCGGGCGCCGTACCGCTGGCCCGCGCGCTGGACCGGGCCGGCTCGCGCCTGGCGTACCTGCGGGAGAAACCCGGCGGCAGCGCACCGGCGCTGGCCACTGCCGCGCTCGACGGCGCGGGCCGGCGCGCGCTGGCCGTCGACCTGCCGCGGCTCGCCGCCGATCCGCAGCCGGCGGAACTGGCCACCGTCCTGATCCGGGAGGCGTTGCTCACCGGGGCGGGCCTGGTGGTCGGCCCGGTGCACGGCGGTGAACCGTGGGCGGTGTGGTCGCGGTTGACCGACGGCCCGGTGCCGGTGCTGGCGTACGGGACGCGGCCGTGGGACCCGACCTGGACCGCCCGCGCGCCGCTGCAGGTGGACGTGGAGCCGCTGACCGCGCCGCAGCGGGCCGCGGTCTGGCGGGCGGTGCTGCCGGGCCCGCTCGCCGACGGGCTGGACCCGGCCACCGCCACCGAGCAGTTCGTCCTCGGCGCACCGGCCATCCACCGGGCCGCCTCGGTGGCCGGGCAGCTCGCCGCCGCGGCCGGCGAGCCCGTCGGCGTGGCGCACCTGCGGGCCGGCGCGCGTACCCAGAACGCGGCCGGACTGGAACGACTGGCCCGGCGGATCGTCCCCGAGGTCGACTGGGACGACCTGGTGCTGCCGCCACCGACGCTGTCCCTGCTGCGTGAGCTGGCCGGCCGGGCCCGGCACCGCGACCGGGTGCTGCGCGAGTGGCGGATGCGGCCCGGCGGCGGACGCGGCCACGGGGTGACGGCGTTGTTCGCCGGCGACTCGGGCACCGGCAAGACGATGTCCGCCGAGGTGGTGGCCGGCGCCCTGGGACTGGACCTGTACACGGTCAACCTGGCCACCGTGGTCGACAAGTACGTCGGCGAGACGGAGAAGAACCTGGAACGCATCTTCGGCGAGGCCGCCGGGGTGAACGGGGTGCTGCTGTTCGACGAGGCGGACGCCATCTTCGGCAAGCGCTCCGAGGTACGCGACGCGCACGACCGGTACGCCAACATCGAGAGCGCCTACCTGTTGCAGCGGATGGAAACCTTCGACGGCCTGGCGGTGCTGGCCACGAACCTGCGGGCCAACCTGGACGAGGCGTTCACCCGGCGGCTGGACGTGGTGGTGGACTTCCCGGTGCCCGACGAGGCGGCCCGCCGGGCGTTGTGGGACCGGTGCCTCGGCGAGCGGGTTCCCCGTGGGCCGGACGTGGACCTGGAGTTCCTCGCGGGCGCGTTCGAGCTGGCCGGCGGGCACATCCGGTCGGCCGCCGTGACCGCCGGCTACCTGGCCGCCGCCGCCGATCGGCCGGTGGGAATGGCCGAGTTGATCGGCGCGGTCGGCCGGGAGTACCGCAAGCTCGGCCGGCTGACCCTGGAGAGCGAGTTCGGCCGCTACCTGGACCTGGCCGACTGACCCGATCGGTGCGCCACTGTTGCTGCGACGTCTGCTACGCAACGACCTGCTCACCGCACTTGCACAGGAACGCACCATCGAGGCCGGCGCGCCGATCACGGCGTGCCGGGCGTTGTCCGTGCCGGCCGCCCGGCGGCGGTGGCTGCCGGTTCGTTGCCCCTTCGGGCAGTCGGTGTGCCCTCCCGTACGGTCTGGTTGCCCTTTCGCACGGTCCGGTGGGGATGGCCTCGCTCGCCGTCGTGGGTGGACCGTCGAGGCAGAACCGGGTCGCAGGAGGGTAGCCATGCGCGGACACCGTGAGTTCGACTCCGAGGCGGCGGCACGCCCGACCGGCGACCGTCCGGTGGGCGCCGACCGGGACGGCGAGTCCCTGATGTACGCCGCCGCCACCGCCGGCCGGTCCGACGTGCTGGGCGCCGGTGGGCTGCTCGGCCTGCAACGGGCGGTGGGCAACGCCGCCGTCGGCGAGCTGCTGGAGCCGACCGAGCGGCGCTCACCCGTGCACGACGTGGTCAACTCCGGCGGCGGTTCCCCGCTGGCGCCGGACGTACGCGCCGACATGGAGACCCGGTTCGGCGGCCAGGACTTCGGCGACGTCCGGGTGCACACCGACGGTGCCGCGCACGAGTCGGCCAGGTCGGTCAACGCGCAGGCGTACACGGTCGGGTCGAACATCGTCTTCCAGCGGGACAGCTACGACCCCGCGTCGACTGCCGGCCGGCACATGCTCGCGCACGAGCTGACCCATGTGGTGCAGCAGCGCAGCGGGCCGGTGGACGGCACCGACAACGGCGGCGGGGTGAAGGTCAGTGATCCGTCCGACCGGTTCGAGCGGGAGGCCGTCGCCAACGCCGACCGGCTGATGTCCGCCCCGGCCGGGCCCGTTGCCGCCCCCGTCGCGGCGCCGGCCGGGCCCGTCCAGCGGGCGGTGGACGCCGTCGGCCACGACCAGCCCGCGGTGCAGCGCGAGGAGTTGCCCGAGGAGGACGAGTCGGCACAGACGTACGTCCAGCGGCAGGAGACTGGCGAGGAGGAAGAGGAGACCGCCGCCGGGTGACAGGGCCCGATCGTCGGCGACTCGTCGGGCAGGGAGGCGTGAGGTGAAGACACCGGCCGAGGAGCGGGATGCCGCGCCGCGCCGGGCCGCGCCGGTCGCGCCACCGCGCACGGCCGTCGAGCCCGAGACCGCCACCCCCGGGGTACGCGAGTCGCCCGACCGCCCGCTCAGTCGCGCGACCGTGCAGCGGTTGCAGGCCGGGGCGGGCAACCGGGCGGTGTCCGCGCTCGTCGCGCAACGTCGCGCCGCGTCGACGCGTACCCCCGCGAAGCGAGCCGGCGCGGCCGGTGCGTCGCGCGGACCGGCGGTGCCCGCCCAGCGAACGGCATCGTCGTCCGCCGCCGGCGCGGCCCCGTCCGCGACCTCGGCGACCTCGGCGACCGTCGTGCCGGCCGGTGCCGCACCGGCCGCGGCGGCCCCGGTGCGGCGCCTGGACATCGAGGCCGGCCCGGTGCAGCGGCTGGCCACCGATGCCGGACCGGTCCACCGTCCCGGGCCGGAGGCCGATCCGAAGTTCCGGGCGTTGACGGCGGACGTGCGCGGCAAGCAGAAGCTGCTCGCCGCGCATCCGCCCGCGAAGAGCGAGGCGGCCAGGGCGCAGGGCGCCGCGAAGCCGCCGCAGGACGACAAGCAGGCCCAGGGCAAGGCGGCCAACGCGGAGAAGATGAACGCCGCCAAGCCGGGGGAGTTCGACAAGGCGGCGTTCGTCCGGGCGGTCAACGACGCCATCGCGGCGCAGGCGCCGAAGAACCTCGACGAGGCCGCGAGGTTCGGCGACTCCGGCAAGGCCGACGCGGTCAAGGGTCAGGTGCAGGGCAAGGTCACCGACGGGAAGAAGGCGTCGGCCGGCGCCATCGAGACCACCACGAAGGCGCCGCCGGACACGTCGGCGGCGAAGGAGAAGCCGGTCACCCCGCTGGTCGCGGACAAGCCGCCCGGCACCCCCGGTACGCCCGACCCGGCGAAGGCGGTGCCGGACCGGGCCCCGCCGGAGGCGACCGACTTCTCGGCCGGACCGAAGCAGGTCGACCAGCAGATGGCCGACGCGCAGGTCACCGAGGACCAGCTGGCGAGGTCGAACGAGCCGGAGTTCACCGGCGCGCTCAAGGAGAAGGGCGCCGCCGAGCAGCACGCGGCCACCGCCCCCGGGCAGGTCCGCGCGGCCGAGGCGCAGACCCTGACCGGGGCGAAGGCCGCGGCCGGGCAGGCCGGCGCGGCGGCGATGACCGCGCTGGCCGGGCACCGCAGGGTGGCCGGCGCCCAGGTCTCGGCGGGCAAGGACGGCGCCAAGTCGGCGGACGAGGCGAAACGGGCGCAGGTCACGGCGAAGCTGCAGACCGTCTTCGACGCCACCAAGAAGGACGTCGAGGACATCCTGTCCGGGCTCGACAAGAAGGTCGACGACCAGTTCAGCACGGGCGAGAAGGCGGCCCGGGACGCGTTCACCGCCGAGCACAAGCGGCGGATGGACGAGTACAAGGACAAGCGGTACTCGGGTCTGATCGGCAAGGGCCGGTGGCTGAGGGACAAGTTCGCCGGGCTGCCCGAGGAGGCCAACCAGATTTTCGTGACGGCCCGCAAGGGCTACGTCGACCGGATGCAGCAGGTGATCTCCGGGGTGGCCGACACCATCGGGGCGGAGCTGACCCGGGCCAAGCGGCGCATCGCGGACGGGCGGACGGAACTGCAGGCCGCGGTCAAGGCGCTCGGACCCGAGTTGCAGGCGATCGGCAAGGAGGCCGCTGCCGACTTCGCCGGGAAGTTCGACGAGCTGACCGAGTCGGTCGACAACAAGGGCACCGAGCTGGTGCAGACGCTCGCGTCGAAGTACAACGAGGCGCTGAAGTCGGTCGACGAGGAGATCGCGGCCGAGAAGGAGAAGAACAAGGGCCTGGTGGCCAAGGCCGTCGACGCGGTCGCCGGGGTCATCAAGACCATCCTCGAGTTGAAGGACCTGCTGCTCGGCGTGCTGGCCAAGGCCGCCGCGGCGGTCGCGGCGATCATCAAGGACCCGATCGGCTTCCTCGGCAACCTGGTCAGTGCGGTCGGCGCCGGGCTGCGGGCGTTCCTGGCCAACATCGGCGAGCACCTGAAGAAGGGCCTGATCGGCTGGCTCACCGGGGCCATGGCCGGGGCCGGGCTGGAACTTCCGGCGAAGTTCGACCTGCGCGGCATCGTCATGATGATCGGCTCGCTGCTCGGGCTGACCTGGGGCGCCATCCGTGGCCGGATCGTTCAGAAGGGCATCCCCGAGCAGGCGATGGGCGCGGTGGAGAAGTCCGTGCCACTGGTGCAGAAGGTCCGGTCCGAAGGGCTCGGCGGTCTCTGGGAGGAACTCAAGGAGAAGGTCGGCGACCTCAAGGAGAACCTGTTCGGGAAGATCAGCGAGTACCTGATCCCGACCATCCTGATGGCCGGCATCACCTGGATCATCTCGCTGCTGAACCCGGCGTCCGCGTTCGTCCGGGCGGTCAAGATGATCATCGACTTCGTCTCGTTCATCGTCAACCAGGGCGCCCAGATCCTCGAATTCGTCAACTCCGTGCTGGACGCCATCATCGCGATCGCCGGCGGCGGGGCGGGCGGCGTGCCGGCGTTGATCGAGAAGGCGCTGGCGCGATCGGTGCCGGTGCTGATCGGGGCCCTGGCCGCCATCCTGGGAGTCGGCGGGATCGCCGAGAAGGTCAAGAAGTTCTTCCAGGCGCTGTCCAGGCCGGTCATGAAGGCCGTCGACTGGGTGGTCGGCAAGATCGTTGCGGTCGGAAAGAAGATCTGGGCGAAGCTCAAGAACCGTCGGGGTGACCGTGCAGCCGCGGGCGGGGTACCGACCACCGCCAGGGAGAAGGAGAAAGTTGCCCGGCAGGCCGCCGACGACGGGTACCGAGCGATCACCCAGGTGCCTGTCAGCCAGGTTCCGGCCGCCCTGGACGCCGTCTACGGCCGGTGGCAGGGTCGAGGCGTGAAGCGGCTCGAGGTGGTGCCGCTCGGCAACCACGAGTTCACCGTCGAGGCCAGCGTCAACCCGACCACCCGGTCGCAGAAGAAGGCGTCGGTGGACGTCCCGGTGCCGCCCGAGCAGCTGCAGGTGGAGCAGGTGACCGCGACCAGCTTCGCGTCCAGCACCACCGCGGCCAGCGGCAGCTTCAGCGCCGATTCGGCGGCGGAGCTCACCGAGATCCTCACCAGCGGTGCCAGTCAGCGACAGCTCGCCGTCACCGACAGCCAGCAGGGCGCGCACGCCGAGGAACAGGTGACCAACCACTTCCACCGGAGTTGGGGCCAACGCCGGGAGGAGATCACCGCCGCGCTGGCGGCCCGCCGTCGGCAGGCTCCCACGAAGCTGTTCGACAGCGTCCGCATGTTGATGAACGTCAGCAAGAGCAGTTGCATCAACTGCGCCAGCTACATCGTCCGGTTCACCCGGGAGCTGCGCGGATCGGCCTCCTCGGTACGGGTGGCGATGAAGTTCGCCTCTCTGTACAAGGGGGCGCAGGAGGTACCCAAGTCGAACATGGACGAGCACGGCACGCTGATCCGGCTGTTCCTGGAAAAGGGTCAGCTCAAGGGCACCAACCGGTTGGGTCGACTGTGGGGCCGGATGTCCTTGTTCGGCGACAGGTCGGAACGGGTCACCGAGGTGTCCGGTACCTACAATGCGGGCAAGGCCGGCATCGCGATCCTCAAGGACGCGGGCATCGAGGTCGACGTCCTCGACCAGCACGACGTGCAGGGTAAGGGCAGCGCCGAGCAACGGAACATCCTTGAGCGCCGGAACACCCGGCTCAAGGCGGCGCTCGACGAGGTCGACGAGAAGTTGAAGGTGAGGAAGGGATAGGTGTTGAAGCGCCGCCAGTTGGACCGCTGGTTCCCCGACGACGAGATCGTGACCGTGCCGGACGCTGTGCTACCCGCCGGGATCACCGATCCGGACACCCGGCGGGCGCTCACCGACATGGGCGTCCCCGAGTCGTTCCAGGAGGTCCTGGAAACAAACGTCGACCTGCCGGAACGGATCAGGACCGTCGGACAGACGTACCGCGATCTCGGCGAACCCGTACCGGACGGCGCCGACGACCTCTACCTGTTGGGAAACGCCGGCCAGTCGTTGCTGGCGGTCGACGGGCGGACCGGGGCCGTACGGCAGGTGCACACATCCTTCGGGACCCGACCGATGGCGAGCGGGCTGGAGGCGTTCGTCCGGCTGCTGGGTGCGGTGAGCACGGAGGTCCGTCGCCGCAGCCGTGACGACCTGGGCGAACGGCTGCGCGCGAAGCTCCCCGGCTGGCTGCGGGAACTTGATCCGCCGTCGGCGCCCGCCGCGGAGCCGGCGTGGTCGGCCTTCCTCGCCGACGTGGCCGCCAACGCCGAATGACCCGGCAGACCTCAGGGTCGATGGATAGCCAGTCGTTCCGGGCACCTCGGTCGGGTGCAGGCGCTCGCGTTCACCCCGGACGGCTCCCACCTGCTCAGCGGCGGGGACGACGGGAAACTCCTGCTCTGGACGGTCGGCTGACGGCGCGATGCAGGTACGGTCGCCCCATCGTCCAAAGGTGACTGACTGACCCGTCGGGTGCGAACCAGGATTGCCAGGTGAGGTAGGGTCGATGCCCGTTGGATTTCGGCCCGAGGACGGTCAGGCAATTGGCTGGGAAAAAGTCCACCCGACGACGGACACAGACCCAGGACCGCGAGGCGGCACCGCGCGAGAGATGGGTGTCCAGGGAGAACGACAACACCTGGGTCTTTCCGGCTCCGGTCAGCGCACAGACCTGCCGTGAACCACTGACGGGCACGCTCTTGGACAACCCGCCGCAGGGATCCGCGGAAACCGTTCAGATCGGCTACGACCTCGACCGCGATCCAGTCTTCGCGCAGGAGTCCAAAACGGTGGAGACCGATCCGCTGCCGCAATTGAAGGGCAACTACTTCGCCGGCAGGAAGTACGCGCTCAAGTTGGGCGAGCAGGCCACCTTCCGCCTGAAACTCACCGTGCGGGTCACCTGTTCGGCGGTCGCCGTGGTGCTGGCGGTCGCGTCCTGTTCCGCGGGTGGGGCCGCGAGCCGAGCCATGAAGCGGCTGACGGCACCGCCGCCGAAGGACTTTCGTGTCACCCTGCTGTCCGAGGCCACCAAACTCGCACACGGCGTGGCGATGAGCAGCGACGGCAGGCGCGCCGTCACGAGTTCCGTGGACGAGTACGCCGATCCTCCACACGGATCGGTGTCCCTGTGGGACCTGAGCGATCCACTGCGACCCCGGGCTGCCGCACTCATCCCCGATCGCGACGGCACGGCCCTGAAGGTCGCCCTGAGTGGCGACGGCAGACGCGCCGCGACCTTTCACCGGAGCGGGAAGCTGACTCTCTGGGATCTCGCTGACCCGGCACGACCCGTTTCCCGGGAACTGCCCGCCAAGGGGGTGACGTCCCTGGCCCTCAGCCACGACGGTCGCTACGCCATCTCCGGCGGCGACGACGGCGTCCAGTTCTGGGACCTCGCGGATCCGGGTCAGGTGAGGAAGCGGCAGCTCCAAGGCTCCAGCGAATACGATGTCCGATCGTACGAGGTGGCCCTGAGCGCCGACGCGAAACGCGCCCTGGTGAGTGACCAGGCCGGCGACGGCGGGGGTGGCGTGACGGTCTATGAACTGGCGGACCCGGCCAACCCGGAGGCGCGGCCACTGATCCGGAACGCCGACCACCACTCCGCGAACACCGTTGCCCTCAGCGGCGACGGAAACGTCGCCGTCGTGGGTTACCACCATTGGACCACCTACAACAATTTCCTCACCTACTGGGACCTGCGCACCTGGGACCGGACCGAACTGAGGCCGATGACGGGACGGAAGATCGCGCCGGACACCATGGGCAGCATCGTACGGTGGGAGGTCGCGCTCGATCAGGAAGGCAAGCACGTACTCCTGGCCCAGCGCAACGACTCGCTACCCGAGGACCCGTCGAATCCGCCGCCCTCGACGGTGCAGCTGTGGGCGCTCGACACGTTGTCCGGCTTTCCCCGGTTCTCGCTCCCCAATTGAGCCGCGCGGCCGGCCGAGAGGGCCGGCCGCATCGGCCAGGGACCGCCGCTGCCCGTACGGGCAGTCAAGGCTTCCCGATCAAGCGGCCCGGTGGACGTTTGACCGGCGCCACCCACGCGGGACGCTCAACTCGACCCTGAGGGACGAGGAGGCGTGATGCCCAACTATCTGGCGCCGGGCGTGTACGTCGAGGAGGTGGAGTCCGGCTCCCGCCCGATCGAGGGCGTCGGCACGGCCGTGGCCGCGTTCGTCGGCTTCGCCGCGCAGGGGCCGTTCAACACCCCGACGCTGGTGACCAACTGGAGCCAGTACTCGCAGATCTTCGGCGAGTTCGCCCCGGACTGCTACCTGGGCCACGCCGTCTACGGCTACTTCATGCAGGGCGGCGGCGCGGCGTACATCGTGCGGGTCGGCGGCGAACGCGGCGGCGACGCCGCGCTGCCCGCGGCGCCCGAGCCGGCCGCGATCCTCGGCACCTACCGGGTGGTGGCCCGCGAGTTGCCGGAAGGTACGCCGGACGACCTGACGGTCGAGGTGACCGACCCGCCGGAGGGCGCCGGCGCGGACCGGTTCAACCTGGTGGTCAAGCGCGGCGGCCAGGTGGTCGAGACGTTCGAGTCGGTGACCACCAAGCGGGGCAAGGACAACGTGGTGACCGCCGTCCGCGAGCGGTCCAAGCTGATCACCATCGAGGAGGCGGCGCCGACCGGGCAACTGACCCGCCCCAGCGGTGGCGAGGTGGCGCTGACCGCGCCCCCGCACGCGACCCCGCTCCCGGACACCGTGTCGGCGGACGAGTACGTGGGCGACGCGGCGGAGCGGACCGGCTTCGGCGGCCTGGAGGCGGTCGACGAGGTGACGATGGTCGCGGTGCCCGACCTGATGGGCGCCTACCAGCGTGGCGCGATCGACCTGGAATCGGTGCAGGCCGTGCAGCAGGCGGTGATCGCGCACTGCGAGCTGATGGGCGACCGGATGGCCATCCTGGACCCGCCGCCGGGCCTGTCCCCGCAGCAGGTCAAGGAGTGGCGCACCGACCAGGCTGGGTACGACTCGAAGTACGCCACCCTCTACTACCCGTGGGTGAAGGTGTTCGACCCGCTGACCGGGACCAACCGGTTCATGCCGCCGTCGGGACACCTGGCCGGGGTCTGGGCCCGCAGCGACGCGGCCCGAGGGGTGCACAAGGCGCCCGCCAACGAGGTGGTCCGCGGCGCCGTCGCGCTGGAGACCCAGCTGACCCGCGCCGAGCAGGAACTGCTCAACCCGCTCGGGATCAACTGCATCCGCGCCTTCCCGGGTCGGGGCATCCTGGTGTGGGGTGCCCGCACCCTGTCGTCCGACCCGGCCTGGCGCTACCTCAACGTCCGGCGGCTGTTCAACTACCTGGAGGAGTCGATCCTCAACGGCACCCAGTGGGTCGTCTTCGAACCCAACGACGACATGCTGTGGGCCCGGATCCGGCGCACGGTCAGCGCGTTCCTGGTCAACGAGTGGCGCCGGGGGTCGCTGTTCGGGCTCACCCCCGACGAGGCGTTCTTCGTCAAGTGCGACCGCGAGACCAACCCGGCCGAGGGAATCGACGCCGGCCAGGTGGTCTGCCAGATCGGTGTGGCACCGGTGAAGCCGGCCGAGTTCGTGATCTTCCAGCTGGCGCAGATGTCCGGCGGCACCAGCCTGGTCAGCGAGTAGTCCCGGACAGCTTGAGGAGGCAGCCGTGCCGCTCCCCGATTTCGACTCCGCCGTCGGCCACTCGTTCGGCCTGGAGGTGGACAGCGTGGTGATCAAGCAGATCACCGAGGTGTCCGGGCTCAAGATGGAGCAGGACGTCATCGAGTACAAGTCGAACACCGCCGACGGCAAGTTCGTGGTCCGCAAGGCACCCGGCGCGCCGAAGGCCGGCGAGGTGACCCTGACCCGGGGCCTGACCGGCGACAACAGCTTCGAGAAGTGGGTCAAGGACTGCCGCTTCGGCAAGATGGGCGACGCCCGCAAGGGCGGGGCGATCATCGTCTTCGACTACGAGGGTACGGCGATCAAGCGCTACAAGCTCACCAACGCCTGGGCGAAGAGTCTGGAGATCAGCTCCCTCAAGGCCGGCGACACCAGCGTGCTCACCGAGAAGCTCGTGGTGACGTACGAGTCGATGGAGGTCGAGTAGGCCCATGCGCCGCACCTCGTCGCTCGTACCGCAGGCCGGCGTGGCGCCGCCGGGTGCCGAGCCGCCCGCCGTCGCCCCGCGCCGCGAGACGCTGCGGACGGAGTTCCCGTTCGAACTGCCTCGGGGCTACGTCGACGACACCGGCACGGTCCACCGGGACGGGGTGATGCGACTGGCCACCGCGCGGGACGAACTGGTGCCGCTGCGCGACGACCGGGTACGGGAGAACCCGCCGTACCTCACCGTGGTGCTGCTCAGCCGGGTGATCGTCCGGATCGGCACGGTGGTCGACGTGCACCCCGGCGTGGTGGAGGACCTGTTCGCCTCCGACCTGGCGTTCCTGCAGGACCTGTACCGGCGGATCAACAGCGAGGGGCACACCCGGGCGAGCGTGGCGTGTCCGGAGTGCCGGCACCACTTCGTGGTCGACATCGCCGGCGGGCGCCTGGGGGAATCATGACGTACGCGGCCGAACGCATCTATTCCGAGGTCGCGTACGTCGCCTTTCACTTCCACTGGTCGCTGGACGACATTCTCGACCTCGAACACGGCGAGCGGCTGCGCTACGTGGCCGAGATCGCCAGCATCAACACCCGGATCAGTCAGGGACGGTGACCCGATGTGGCCGTGGCGCCGGCAACCGCGGCGGACCGTGCAGCGGTCCGGCGCGGACGTGCGGGAGCCGACCCCGGCACGGGGGACCGGCGACACCGGCCCGGCCGCGGCGAGCCGCCGGCCCGACCCGCCGGGCTGGGCGGGACTGCCACCGATCCAGCGGGTCGTCCCGGACGAGCCACGGCTGAACATGCCCGACGCGTTCACCGGCTCGCTGGCCGCCTGGCGTGACCCGTCCTACCTGTCCGGCCTCGGGCACCTGGTGACCGGCACCGAGCCGGCCGGCGTGCTGCACGGCGCGACCGTACCGGTGACCGAACCGTCGCGGGCGGACCCGCAGCACGCCGGACGGTCCGAACCGGAATCCGACCCGCTGCCGCTCGCGACACCACCGGCGGCCGGCGGCCCCACCGGGCCGGTGCAACGGCAGGTCGGCGGGGCGTCCGAGCACCGTCAGGCGGCGACCGGCCCGCTCCCGGAGCGGCCCGTACCGGCGCGGCCGTGGCGGCCGGACGGGTCGGACCCGGGGGCGGTGCTGCCGGTCAACCGGCTGCTGACCGCGCCCCACCCCGTGGTGGAACTGCGGCTGTCCGCCGTCGACCAGGCCGCGGCACCGGTCCGGCCGGCCGTCGACGCCGGCCCGGCCGAGCCCGTCGACGTGCCGCAGGTGCCGACGCTGGGCCGCGACGACCCGCCGGGCCACGATCCGGCAGCGGGTGAGCCGGCCGGTCCGGCGGCCGCCGGCCCGTTCACCACCGCCGGACCGGGTCCGGCGGTGGGACCGGTCGCCGCCAGCGGTACGGGACGGCCCGACCTGCCCCTGCAGCGGACCTCGCGGGACGGACCGTCGCCGCCCCGCCGGCTCGGCCTCGGCGAGCCGCTGGTCTCCCCGCTGCCCCCGCCGTCCCCGGCCGGGCCGGCGTACGTGCCGATCGCGCCGCCCGACCCCCCGGTGCCGCGGTTCGAGGCGGCCCCCGACCGGGCCCCGGCGTCGGCCGGTCCCGACCCGGTCGGATGGGTGCAACGCGTCCCGGCCGCCGGCGGGACGACGCCACCCGTCGCGGCCGGAACCCCGGCCGGAACCGGCTTCGACGGCGGCCCGGTCGACGGCGGCCCGGTCGACGGCGGTGATTTCGCCGGGACGCGGGACACCTCGCCGGCCGCCGGCGACCGGGCCGGACTCGTCGGTGAGCTTTCCGTCTCCCGCCTCGCCGGGGACGCCCTCGGCGCGGGCGAGCTGGTCGGTCCCGGCGCCGCCGAGGCGGCGGACCGGCGGGCCGACGGCGCGACCACCGCGGGCACCGCCGGGCAGCCCGGCGACCTGCCCCTGGTGAGCGCGGCGGCCGGCGGGCCGGTGCCGGGCGGGACCGGGCGACCGGAGGCCACCGCCGTCCCGCCGGGTCGGAGCGCCCGCCCGGACCCGGGCGGTCCGACCCCGGTGCAGTCGTTCGTGCCACCCGACGGCGGGGCGTCGACCCAGGCACTGGTGGCGCCGCTGCTCGCCGAGCCACCGCGACCGACGACGGGTGCCGGCGGGGAACACGAGCGGGACGCCGGTGACCGGGGCTCCGGGCAGGCCGGTCCCGACCTGCCGGTGGTGTCCCGCCCGCACACCTCGTCCACGCCGTCGAACCCGGATGCGGATCACGGGGACCCGTGGACCGTTTCCGCAGCACCGGAGGTCACCGCCCGGACCGGGCCGGAAGGCCTGGCCGGTGGTGGGCCGCCGGAGCCGTCCGTCGCCGTCCCGCCGGTCGTGGCCCGACTGCTCGGCGACCGTCCCGCCCGGCTGCTGACCGGGACGGCGCCCGACCTGCCGGTGCCGGCCGGCCCGAGCGTGCAACGGATCAGCTGGCAGCGCGCCGAGGCACCGGCGGCCCCGGCCCGGCCGTCGCAGCCCGGGTCCGTTCCCGCCGCGTCGGCCGTCGACGCCGACCCCGGCACCCCCGTCGTCCCGACCGGTCCCGGCAGCTTCACCAGGTCGTCCGGCCCTGCCGGCCTCGCCGACCTGGCCGGCCCGGACGGTCCCGTCGGGCTGTCCGAGTTGGACGGTCTCGCCGGTCGGCCCGGTCCGGCCGGCCTCGCCGGCCTCGCTGGCCCGGTCGGCCCGGTCGGCCCGGTCGGCGTGGCCGCGGATGCTGGCCCGTTCGGCGTCGCCGCGGCCGCCGGCCCGGTCGGCTTCGCCGACTCGGCCGGTGCCGACCGGGCCGCGCTGCAGACCTTCGTGCCGCCGACCGGCGCGGCCGGTGGTTGGCCGCCGCCGGTGCAACGGTGGGTGGGTGGCCTGCCGCGGCCGGCGGGGCCCGGCACCGGGAGGCACGGCGGCGAGCCGCCGCTGATGGCGTTCGCCGGTTCCGCCGACCGGCCGGTCGGCGGAACCGGGATCGGCCCGCCCGACCCGGTCGCGCAGCGGATCGAGCCCGGCGAGGTGCCCCCGCCGGTCGACGTGGCGGCCCCACCCGGGGCGGTTGGTCAACCGCCACCGGAACCGGCCTCCGGCGGCGCACCGGCGGCCGGTGGCCAGCCGGCGACGCCGGGTCCGACGCCGGAACCGGAGGAACTGCTGAAGAAGCTGTACGACCCGCTGCTGCGCCGGTTGAAGACGGAACTGCGCCTCGACCGGGAGCGGCACGGAGTGCTCGGCGGCCCCGGCTGACCGGCCGACCGGGCCGACCGGCCAACCGGGCAGGGAGATGGCCGGGCAGGGAGATGGCCGGGCAGGGAGATGGCCGGGCAGGGAGATGGCCGGGTGACCGGGTCGACGACGAGGAGGGGACGGGATGGCCAGGGACGAGGTCGCGGTCGCGATCGCCTTCGTCGTGAAGATCGACGACCAGGATCTGGGCGCGTTCAACAGTTGCGACGGGCTCGGCTGCGAGGTGGTGATCGAGCAGCGGGAGGAGGGCGGCAACAACGGCCACGTCTGGCAGTTGCCGACCCGGATGAAATTCTCCAACGTCAAACTGTCCCGGCCGGTCACGGCCGACAGTGCCAAGCTGATGCGTTGGTTCTCCGGCATGGCGAACGGCATCACCCGCAAGACCGCCACCATCGAGGCGCGCACCCTGGAGGGCACCGTGGTGGCCCGCTGGGGCCTGCTCGACGTCATCCCGGTGAAGTGGTCCGGGCCGCAACTGAGTCCGGACAACCCGAAGGTCGCGGTGGAGACCCTGGAGTTGGCCCACCACGGCTTCTTCGGCCCGGGAACCGGAGGGTAGGGCGATGAGTGCTTCCCCGGTCACCTTCACCGCGGCCGGCAGCCCCGCCGGGCGGGGCGGCGGCGCGCCACCCCAGCTCACCCACGCGTACCTGCAACTGCACGAACCGCCGCGCAACGGCGGCGCGGCCGCGCCGGGCGCGCCACTGCACCGGATCCCGTTCCAGTTCAACCCGAAGGAACTGGCGCTGACCAAGACCGCCAAGTGGAAGCGGGACGCGCAGCGCAACGCCAAGAAGAGCGGCGTACCGGAGTTCACCGGGTCGGATCCGTGCAAGCTGAGCCTGGAGATGTTCTTCGACGCCACCGACCGGATGGACAGTTCCGTCGTGAAGCGGGTGGAGGAACTGTTCGCCTGCTGCGTGCCGACCGACGCCAGCCGCCAGCAGAAGAAGGGCTCGCCGCCGTGGGTGGTGTTCCACTGGGGCGGCATGGTCGGCTTCCCGTCCTTCGTGTCCAGCGTGAGCGCCAAGTACACGCTCTTCACCCCGGGCGGCACCCCGGTACGGGCGCTGTGCACGGTCACCCTGGAGGAGATCTCCGGCGAGCAGCCGGGGCAGAACCCCACCTCCGGTGCGCTCGCGGCCCGGGACATCCACGTCGTCGTCGCGGGGGACACCCTGCACTCGGTGGCCTACCAGGCGTACGGCCGGGCCGGGCTGTGGCGGCAGATCGCCGAGGCCAACGAGATCGACGACCCGATGCGGCTGCGTCCCGGCACCGCCCTGCTGGTGCCGGCGCCGGAGGAACTGACGGACGGTGCCCGTGGCCAATGAACAGTTCGCCAACTCCCTCCTGGTCGAGGTGGGCGGCGGCCCGCTGCCGGCGGAGATAGCGGCCCTGCTGACGTACGCGGCGGTGGACGACAGTCGCAACCTGCCGGACCGGTTCGTGCTGCGCTACCGCGACCCGGACCGTTCCGTGCTGGCCAAGGGCGGGTTCGCGATCGGCGCGCCGGTGAAGCTGAGCGTGCAGACCTCCGACCCGGGCGGACCGGCGGCACTGCTCACCGGCGAGGTCACCGCGCTGGAGTGCGAGCTGGACGCAACCGGCACGTTCACCGAGGTACGCGGGCTCGACCTGGCGCACCGGCTGTTGCGCGGGCGGCGGGTCGCGGCGTACCCGGGGATGAGCGTGCCCGACATCGTGCGGAAGGTGGCGCAGCGGGCCGGCCTGAAGGCGGGCCGGATCGATCCGGTGTCCGGCGTCGGCGGTGAGCCGGAGGCGCAGATCAGCCAGGACAACGTCAGCGACTGGCGGTTCCTGCACCGGTTGGCGGAGCTGGTCGGCGCGCAGGTGATGGTGCTCGACGGCGCCCTGCACCTGCGGATGCCCGAGCCGCCCGCCGGCGCGCCCGACCCGTCGGCGCGGGCCACCCAGGACCCGCTGGTGCTGGAGGTCAACCGGAACCTGATCGCGCTGCGGGCCGGCGTCACGGCCACCGCACAGGTGCCCGAGGTGGCCACCCGGGGCTGGGACCAGGCGAACAAGCGGGCGGTCAGCGCGACCGCCACCCCGCGGGTGCCCGGCGCCGAGGGGATCGGCGTGGACCCGGCCAACCTGGGCAGGAAGCTTGGCAGCCCGGCGTACCTGGTGGCCGACCCCACCCTGGGCACGGACGCCGCGGTCCGGGCGGTGGCCGGCGCGCTGGCCGGCGACCTCGGCGGCGGCTGCGCCGAGATCGAGGGGGTGGCCAAGGGCAACGCCCGGCTGCGGGCCGGCGCGGCGGTGGCGCTGGCCAACATCGGCGAACCGTTCCAGGGCAAGTACGTGCTGACCAGCACCCGGCACGTGTTCAGCGAGCAGGCCGGCTACACCACGGCGTTCACCGTCTCCGGCCGGTCGGACCGCTCCCTGTACGGCTTGACCGCCGGCGCCGGTGACCCAGGGCGCACCGCCGACGGGCTGGTCCCCGCGGTGGTCAGCGACGTGAAGGACCCGAAGAAGCTCGGCCGGGTCCGGCTCACCCTGCCCTGGCTGGACGGGTCGTACACCACCGGCTGGGCCCGGGTGGTGCAGCCCGGCGCCGGCCCGGACCGCGGGGCGGTGCTGCTGCCCGAGGTGGGCGACGAGGTGCTGGTCGGGTTCACCGGCGGCAACCTGGACGCCGCGTACGTCCTGGGCGGGCTGCACAACGGCACCGACGCGCCGCCCAAGCTGGACACCGAGCCGGTGGAGGGCAGCGGGCGGATCGCGGCCCGGGCGCTGGTCTCCCGTACCGGCCACCGGCTGGAGCTGCTGGAGGCCGGCAGCGGGCCCGACGGCGTGCTGCTGGCCACCGGCGACCGCAAGTTCACCCTGCGGCTGGATCGGTCCGGGAAGCAGATCGAGATCGTCAGCGACGGCAAGGTCCGGGTCAGCGCCCAGCAGGGGATCAGCATGGACGCCGGCAACGGTCCGCTGGAGCTGACCGGCCAGAAGGTCACCGTCACGGCCAAGAGCGACGTCAGCATCTCCGGAAACGGCCAGGCCAGCCTGAAGGGCAACGCCGGGGCGTCGGTCGAGGGAGCCACCGTGAAGGTCACCGGCCAGGGCGCCGCCGAGCTGACCGCCAGCGGGTCGGTCACCGTGCGCGGCGGCGTCGTCCGGATCAACTGAAGGGAGAGCTGCCGTGCCACCAGCCGCTCGCGTCGGCGACCCGACCGCCCACCCGGGCACGGTCGGCGGGCCCGGCGTGCCCACCGTGCTCATCGGCGGCCAGCCCGCCGCCACCGTGGGCACCCTGCACGCCTGCTCCTTCCCGGGTACGCCACCGCATCCGCCGACGCCGTTGCTGCCACCCGGCTGCCCGACGGTGCTCATCGGCGGCCGCCCCGCGGCGAGGCTCGGTGACCTGGCCGGCTGCGGCGCGCCGATCATCGCCGGCTGCCCGACCGTGCTGATCGGCGGGTGACCGCGATGGCCGTGGACTTCGTCGGGGCCGGGTGGGCGTTCCCGCTGCGGACCGACCCCACCGGCGGGATCGCCCTGGTCCGGGGCGACCGGGAGGTGCTGGAGAGCATCCGGCTGATCCTCGGCACCGCGCCCGGGGAACGGCCGGGCCGCCCCGAGTTCGGCTGCGCCATCCACGACCTGGCCTTCGCCCCGGCCGCGCCGTCCAGCGCGGGCCAGATCGCGTACGAGGTGCGGCTGGCGCTGGAACGGTGGGAGCCGCGGATCGAGCTGGACGACGTGCTGGTCGACTTCGCCGACGCCGCCAGCGGCATGCTGCTGATCGACATCCGCTACCGGCTGCGGCAGGACAACGACCCGCGCAACCTGGTCTTCCCGTTCTACGTCATTCCCAGCCACGAACCCGGGACGCAGTGATGGCCCTGCCCGCGCCGCACCTCGACGACCGTCGGTTCCAGGACCTGGTGGACGACGCGAAGCGCCTGGTGCAACGGCGCTGTCCGGAGTGGACGGACCACAACGTCTCCGACCCGGGCGTGACGCTGATCGAGACGTTCGCGTACATGGTCGACCAGTTGCTCTATCGGCTCAACCGGGTGCCGGACCGGCACTACGTGAAGTTTCTCGACCTGCTCGGCGTCACGCCGTTCCCGCCGGCGGTGGCCTCGACGGACGTGACGTTCTGGTTGTCCGCGCCGCGCTCGGCGCCGGTCGTGGTGCCCACCGGCACGCACGTGTCGACCGTCCGGGCCGAGAACGTCGAGCCGGTCACCTTCGAGACGGTACGCGAGCTGACCGTACCGCCCTGCCGGCTGGACCGGGTGCTGACCGTGCCGGCCGGGGGGCGTCCGGCCGACCGGACCGCCGAGTTGGGCGGCGCGGACCGGATACCGGCGTTCGCCGACCGGCCGGCCGCCGGCGACGCGGTGCTGTTCGGCCTCGACGGGCCGGTGCCGGACTGCGTGGTGCTGCTCGACCTGGACTGGTCGGTCGCCGGGCGCGGGGTGGATCCGACCAACCCGCCGCTGGTCTGGGAGGCGTGGACCGACGACGGCTGGGTGCTGTGCGCGGTGGAACGGGACACGACCGGGGCGTTGAACCGGGCCGGCGAGGTGGTCCTGCACGTACCGGCCGGGCACGTGGCGTCGGTGATCGCCCGCCAGCGTGCCGGCTGGTTGCGCTGCCGGCTGCTGGAGCCGGCCGCCGGGCAGCCGTTCTTCCACGCGCCGCCGCGGCTGGGCCGGGCCGCCGCGGCGACCGTCGGCGGGACCGTCGAGGCCTGCCACGCGGAGCTGATCGCGGCGGAGAACCTCGGCGCATCGGAGGGCGTGCCGGGCCAGCGGTTCACCGTGCAGCGGGCCCCGATCGTGGCGGCCGAGGGCATGGTCGAGATCGAGGTCGCGGCGGGGGACGGCTGGCAGCGCTGGTCGGAGGTGGCGAGCTTCGCCGACTCCGGACCCGAGGACCGGCACGTGTGCGTCGACCGGGCCGGTGGCGAGATCAGCTTCGGGCCCGCCGTCCGCCAGCCGGACGGCACGGTACGCCGGTTCGGGGCGGTGCCGCCGAAGGGGGCGATGATCCGGATCCCGGCGTACCGGACCGGCGGCGGGCGGCGGGGCAACGTGGCCACCCACGCGCTGACCGTGCTGCGCGATCCGGTGCCGTTCGTGTCCACGGTGACCAATCGGGCCCCGGCCACCGGCGGCGTGGACGGCGAGTCGCTGGCCGAGACCTCCGTACGGGGACCGCTCACGCTGCGCAGCCGGGACCGTGCGGTCACCGCCGAGGACTACGAGCAGCTGGCCCGGCAGGCCGCGCCGGAGGTGCTGCGGGTGCGCTGCGTACCGGCCGGGGACGGCGTCGCGGCGGTTCGGGTGCTGGTCGTGCCGGCGCTCGGCGAGCACCGGGACACCGAGGACGACGCGGCGCGGTTCGCCGCCCTGCGCCCCCGGGAGGAAACCCTGGACCGGATCCGCGCCTTCCTGGACTCGCGCCGCTGCGTCGGCGCCCGGGTGCTGGTGGAGCCGCCGTTCTACCAGGGCGTGACGGTGGTCGCCCAGGTGCGGGCCCGGCCCCGGGCCGCCGGGTCGGCGGCCGACCTGCGCCGCCGGGCGGTACGGGCGCTCTACGACTACCTGGACCCGGTGCGGGGCGGCCCGGACGGTACGGGATGGCCGTTCGGCCGGCCGGTGCAGTCCGGCGAGCTGCACGCCGTGCTGCAGCGGGTCGACGGGGTCGACCTGGTGGAGGAGGTCCGGCTGTTCGGGGCCGACCCGACCACCGGGGACCGCGGCGAGGCGGTGCAGCGGCTGGAGCTGGACGTCAGCGCGCTCGCCTTCTCGTACGGCCACCAGGTGCGGGTCACCGGGTGACCGGCCGATCGGGAAAAGTCGGGAGGAAACCGTGAGGGGTTCGGTACCGGGGCTGGTCAGCCCGCACCCGATCGGGCAGCAGTTGCCCGCGATGTTCCTGGAGGACGACTTCGCCCAGCGGTTCACGGCGGGACTGGACGAGGTGCTCGCGCCGATCCTGCTGACGCTCGACAGCCTGGACACGTACTTCGATCTGGAGCTCGCCCCGCCGGACTTCCTGGACTGGTTGGCGGGCTGGGTGGCCGCCCCGGTGGACCCGGACCGACCGCCGGGGGTGCGCCGGGACCTGGTCCGGCACGCGGTCGAGGTGCACCGCTGGCGCGGCACCGCCCGCGGCATCGAGCTGGCGCTGCGGGTGGCCACCGGGGCGCGGGTGGAGGTCACCGACAACGGCGAGGTGACCTGTTCGGTGACGCCGACCGGCGCGCCACCGCCGGACGAGACGCCGCAGGTCCGGGTACGGGTCCACGGGGACGTCGACGCGGCGTTGGTGCGCCGGGTCCTGGCGTCCGCCGTGCCGGCCCACGTCCGGCTGACGCTGGAGATCGAGCCATGATCACCTGTACCGAGTGCGGCGCCAGCAACGCCGTCGGCGACCAGTTCTGCGGTACCTGCGGCGAGTTCCTGCACTGGGACGCCGGAACACCGGCGGCGCCGGCCAACGGCTCCGGCCAGGGCGCCGTCGACGCGGCTCGACCGTCCGGTTCGGCGGGGCGCGCGGGTCCGGCCGGCGCCGGTACGAACCACACCGGCCCGGACGGTCCGTCCGGCGCCCCGGCGGACCCAGCGGAGCCGGCGGCGACCGGCGGGGGCAGCCGGGTCGCCTCGAAGACGGCGCCCCGTGCCTCGGCCGACCGGCCGCCCGCGACCGGTGCCACGGCGACCGGTGCCGTCGCCACCGGATCTGTCGCCGCCGGCAGTGACGCGACGGGTCCTGCCACGAGCACCCGCGGCGTCACCGAACAGGTCGCCGCCGTCCAGCCGGCGGCCCGGCAACCCGGACTGCCGGATCGGCGCGGCTCGCGGGCGGACGAGGTTCCGCCACCGTCGGATCCGGTCGAGCCCGCGCCCGGGCCGCCCCCGTCGACCGTGACCTGCTCCGGGTGCGGCGTCGAGAACACGCCGGGCCGGCGGTTCTGCCGCTCCTGCGGCCGGGACCTGACCACCCCGGCGGCACCCGAGCCGGAGCGGACCTGGTGGCAGCGATGGTGGGACCGTCTGCGTGGGCGGACACCTCGCCGTGCGCGCCGCCGGGACCGCCGCGCCCTCGGTGCCGCCCGACGGACCCTGCTCATCGTGGTGGTGCTCTGCGTCGCCGCGGTGCTGGCGGTTGCCGGACCACCCCTGGTACGACGGGCCGTGGAGGCGGTCCGGGACCGCACCCAGGACCCGGTGTCGCTCGTGCCGGCCGGCGTGACCGCCTCGTCCCAGGCGCCCGACGGTGCCGCGTCCCGGCTGACCGACGGGGCGAACAACCAGTACTGGGCGCCGGCCGGGGCGGCCGTCGACGCCTGGGTGGAGAGCCGGTTCACCGAGCCGGTCCGGCTGCTCACCGTGATCATCACTCCCGGGGTCAGCCCGCGCCGGCAGGCGTTCCTGGCGGCCGGGCGTCCGCGCGGCCTGACCGTCGTCACCATCGACGCCGCCGGGAAGCAGGAGAAGACCGACATCGAACTCAAGGACGAGCCGGGACCGCAGGAGTTCGAGGTGAAGGCGTTCCGGGTGGTCCGGATCAGACTGGTGGTGCGCTCCGCGTACGGGCCCGGACTGGTCCCGTCCGTGGCGATCGGGGAAGCGGAATTCTTCGGTCGACGGTGACCGTCGGGGACGGCGCGACACCCGCCGCGAGGGACGGGTCGAGCCCGAGCGAGGCGAGCACGTCGGCGTAGCGGCGACGGGCGTGCTCGGCGGCGGCGACGTTGCCGGCCCGCTCGTGCGCGGCGATCAGCAGGCGCCAACCGGCGTCGTGCCAGGGGTCGATCTCGACGCAGCGGGCCGCCATCGTTCCCGCCGGTTCGGCCCGGGCACCGCCACCGGCCAGGCTAGCCGAGGCGAGCCGGGCCGCCGCGTCGGCCGCCTGCCGGCGCAGGATGTCCCGCTCGGCCAGCACCCACTCGGCCGAGCCGTCCTCGGGCAGCAGTTCCCCGCCGTACGCGGCGACCGCCAGGCGCAGGTCCGCCTGCGTCCGGGGGTCCCGGTCGTCCCCGCGCCGTGCCGCGCGTTGCACCGCCCGGCGGAACTCGGTGACGTCGCACCAGGCGTCCGGTGGCAGGGCCAGCAGGTAGGCGTCCCCGTCCCGGTGCAGCAGCGTCCCCCCGTCCCCGACGGGCAACCGGGTGTCGAGGAAACGGCGCAGGCTGGACAGGGCGACGTGCAGCGTACGGGTGGCGGTCGCCGGATCGGTGTCCGGCCAGAGCGCGTCGAGGAGCCGGTCCCGGTGCACCGCCCGGCCGGCGTGCAGGGCGAGGATCCGGGCCACCGCCCGGGCCCTGGGCCGCAGCGGCGACCAGTTCAACGGCTCGCCGTGCAGGCACACCAGGAAACCGCCGAAGCATCGTACGGTCAGCGGCGCGCCGTCGGCGGCGGACCCGGACGGCTGGGCCGGCACGGTGAGCCAGGCGGTGACCGCCGGCCGCGGCAACCCGACCTGCTCGGCGGTGGTGTGCAGGGCAGTCAACGCGGTCCGCCGGCCGGGACCGGTGTCGGCCGGGACGCCGGCGGCGAGGGCGAGCACCCGGGCGCCCGGGACCCCGGCGGCGCGGGCGGTCGCCGCGGCCCGGCGTACCTCCACCTCGGCGTCGGGCAGCCGGGCGCGGGTGGCGGCCAGCGCGAGCAGCGACTGTGCCCACGCGGCGAGGACACCGGCGTCCAGCTCGCGGGCCCGGTCGAGCAGCCCGCCCGCCTCCTCGGGCGTCGGCCCGCCGCGCAGCGAGCGGGCCAGCGCGGCGCATCCGGCCGCGAGCAGCGCACCCCAGCGGTCGCCGAGTCGGTCGCACTCCTCCACGACGGCGTCGGCCTCCTTGAGGTCGGCCTCCGCTCCGCCGAGGGCCGGCACGGCCCGGGCGAGCCGGGCCAGCCACGGCAGGCCGTCGCGGTCGGCGTCCAGGCCGACGGCGCCGACCGCCGCGGGCGCGTCCGGATCGCCGCCGGCCAGCCCGACGGCGGCCCGCAACAATCGGCAGCCGAGCCCGAGCAGGCCGTTCTCGGCCTGGACCGGCCGGGCAAGGACCCGCACCGCCTCGCTGGCGTGCCCGGACAACAGCAGCGCGCCCGCCCGGACGAGCACGGACTCGGTGCCGGTCAGCCGGTCCGCCTCGGCGACGACGATCATGGGATGCCGGCGGGTGGCGGTGCGCAGCCAGCCGGACCAGTGGCCCCGCCAGTGCGGGCCGTCCGGGAGCCAGGTCGTCACATCGGCGCGCAGCGACCGGCAGCGCGCGGCGTCGGGCCCGGCGCCGAACATCTCCGCGGCCCGGCGCAGCAGCGGCACCGCGGCCGCCAGTTGGCCCTGGTTGATCCGGTGCTGGGCGTCGGCGAGCACCAACCACGGATCCTCCGCGATGAACCAGGCCGGCAGCAGGTCGGACCACGGGTCCAGGCCGTGCACGGCCACCGCGCTGCCGGCGGTGCCGAGCAGGCGCTGCACCTCGGGCCACTGCTGGGCCCGCGCGAAGCACCGGGCCGCCTCCAGCGCCGCGCCTTCCTCGGCGAGCAACCGGCCCGCGCGGGCGTGCCAGGACCGGGCGGCGGGCTCGCCCAGCTCCTCGGCCAGGGCCGCGATCAGGTGCGCCCGCAACACCTCGTGGTACGCGAACGAGCGCCCGCCGTCGTGGGACACGGTGAACGCCTGCCGGCGCTCCAGCTCCTCCAGCGCGGCCTGCCCGTCGTGCCCGCCCAGCAGCCGGTCGCACCGCCGGGCGGTGAGCACCTCGAACACGCAGGTGCGGATCAGGAACCGGCGCAGGGCCGGGGCCAGCTCCGCCAGCACCGTCCGGGTGAGATAGTCCCGGGACAGCGCCGAGCGGGTGGACAGGGCCGCCACCGCCCGGCGCCGGTCGGGCAGGGGTTGACCGTTGGTGGACAGGTGGTAGAGCTTCAGACCGGCCGCCCATCCGCCCAGGCGGCGGGCGAGCGCGGCCACGTCGTCGGCCGGCAACGGCTCCCGGTAGACGTCCCGCAGCAGCCGCTCCACCTCCCAGGTACGGAAGCGCAACTGCTCGGCATCGATGATGACGCTGTCGGAGAACTCGTGCCGGGCCAGGATGGCCGCCGGGACGCGACGGGTGCCGATCAGCACCCGGACGCCCTGTCCGGTCAGGGCCAGGGCGCGGTCCAGCAACGCGGTCTCGCCCGGGGTGCCCTCGATCAGGTGCAGGTCGTCGACCACCAGCAGTCCGGTGTCGACCTCCGGCAGTGCGAGATCCACTCTGGACAGCACCAGTGCCGGGTCCGCGTCCGCGGGCAGGGTGCGCAACCAGCTCGCCGGTCGGGCCCGGCTCTCCGCGTACTGGGCCAGCAGGGTGGTCTTGCCGGAACCGGCGGGCGCCACCACCAGGCCGAGTGATCGAGGCCGGCCGTTCAGCGCGGCGAGCAGCCTCGACCGTACGAGACCCAACGACGGTTGGTGGGTGTCTTCCGTCGGCATCGCCGCACACCTCCCCCGAGGCCCCGTCGCAGGTGAGGGTTGGCAGCCGTCACCTCGACCCTGGAATGGTAATTATTGAAACGACTTCACCGCTGTCTACGATCGGACATGCCATTTCCATTCGTTTGTTCATTGGCAAGCGTCTGGGCGGATCTCCCGCTTTGCGGGACACCGCCGGTCTCGCCCATGGGGTGGCGACAACGTGACGCTTTCACGGTGAGCTGTCCGCCGGAATCGGTCTTACGGTCGGTACGCGTCACCACCCGCCGGTTCGCTTCCTCCAGTTGGGCTCCGACCGATGCCGATGCCGATGCCGATGCCGATCGTCGGGCGGCCACTATTGGTTCGGCGTGCTACCGGCCTGGCTGGCGGTAGGCGCCGGACCTGGCCGCGCCGGCGCGGGTTCGTGGGTTGCGGTTGGTCAGCATCGTCGGTGGTGGTGGTTGCGCCGGGGTGCCCCAGATCTGCGCGGGCACGGCCGATCGGCGCAGGAACCGCCCTGGTCGTGACTGACACCTCGTGGCTGCCCGACGGGGCGAACGGCGATTCGGCGGCGCGCCGCGGACCTGGCCCGCGGATGGGCGCTCGCCTCCCTCCATCTTCAACGTATACCGGACCAGGGGTCTTGCGGCAAGACCCGGGTCGTACCGCAAAATCGTCGGCCGGAGCCACAGCCCGCGGAAAATGGGGGACAGCACGTGCGTGTCTTGATGACGGCATACGGAACTTGCGGTGACGCCCGGCCAGCGGCCGACGCGGTACACCGGAACGCGACAGCCGCGAAGGTGTCGGCATGACCGGGCGGTACGTGGTGGCCCTGTCCGACGTCGACCGGTCCCAGGTGGCGGTCGTCGGCGGCAAGGGCGCGCACCTGGGCGAGCTGTGCCGGATGGACGGGGTGCGCGTACCGGCGGGCTTCTGCGTGACGACGGACGCCTTCCGACGGATCATCGCGGAGCTGCCGTCGGTCGACGGGCTGCTCGACCGGCTCCAGCAGGTGGACCCGGCCGACCGGGAGTCGATCCGTGCCCTGAGCGCGGACGTCCGCCGGGTCATCGAGGAGGTCGCCGTCCCCGGCGACCTCGCGGTGGCCGTCACCGGCGCGCTCGACCAACTCGGCGCGGACGCCGCCTACGCCGTCCGGTCCAGCGCGACGGCCGAGGACCTGCCGACGGCCTCGTTCGCCGGTCAGCAGGACACCTACCTGAACGTCCAGGGACCGGCCGCGGTCCTGGAGCAGGTCAGCCGGTGCTGGGCTTCGCTGTTCACCGAGCGGGCCGTGACCTACCGCCGGCGCCACGGGATCGACCACCGCGACGTCCGGATGGCCGTGGTCGTACAGCGGATGGTCCTGCCGCAGGCGGCCGGCATCCTGTTCACGGCCGACCCGGTCACCGGGAACCGGAAGGTCGCCTCGGTGGACGCCAGTTTCGGCCTGGGCGAGGCCCTGGTCTCCGGCCTGGTGAACCCGGACGTGTTCACGGTGCGCGACGACACCGTCGTCGGCCGGACGATCGCCGCCAAGCAGCGCGCCGTGGAGGCCGCCCCGGCGGGCGGGACGCGGGTGCTGGCGGTCGACCCACGGCGGCGGGAAGAGCCGGCGCTGACCGACGCGCAGGTCGTCCGGCTGGTACGCCTGGGCCGGCGGATCGAGGCGCATTTCGGCTGCCCGCAGGACATCGAATGGTGCCTGGTCGACGACGAGTTCCAGATCGTGCAGAGCCGGCCGATCACCACCCTGTTTCCCGTGCCCGCGAGCGGCGGCGTGGGCAACCGCGTCTACGTCTCCGTCGGGCACGGCCAGATGATGACCGACGCCATGAAGCCGTTGGGACTGTCGGTGTTCCAGCTGACGGCGGGTCCGCCGATGCACGAGGCGGCCGGCCGGCTGTTCGTCGACGTCACCGATCGGTTGGCCGACCCGGCGACCCGGGCGGGCCTGGTGGAGATCATGGACAGGGGCGACCCGTTGATCGGCGACGCGTTGCGGACCGTCATCGAGCGCGACGACTTCCTGCCCCCAGTGGCGGACGGGGGTCCGGGTGCGCGACCGCCGGCCGGTGACCCGTCCACTCCGATCGAGGCCGACCCGGCCCTGGTCGCCCGGCTGGTCGAACGCACCGAGGAATCCGTCGCCGTCCTGAAACGCGAGATCCGGGAACTCACCGGACCGGCGCTGCTCGACTTCATCCTGGCCGACATCGGCGAGTTGAAGCGGTTGCTCTTCGACCCGCAGAGTCATCAGGTCATCATGGCGGGGATGGAAGCCGTCTGGTGGCTCAACGACCAGTTGCGGGAATGGCTGGGGGAGAAGGGCGCCGCCGACACGCTCACCCAGTCCGTACCGCACAACGTCACGTCCGAGATGGGATTGGCGCTGCTGGATGTCGCGGACGCGATCCGCCCGCATCCGGAGGTGGTGGAATTCCTGCACCGGGTGGACCTGACAAACTTCCTGACCGAGCTGGACCGGCTCGCGGGCGGTCCCGAGGCGCGGTCCGCCGTCGAGTCCTGGCTCGACCGGTACGGGATGCGCTGCGTCGGCGAGATCGACATCACCCGAACCCGGTGGAGCGAACGACCCGAGACGCTCGTACCACTGATTCTCGCCAACATCAGGAACTTCGAGCCGGGCGAGGGTCACCGGCGCTTCGAGCAGGGTCGGCGGGAGGCGGCGAGGAAGAAGCAGGAGGTGCTCGAGCGCCTGCGGGTGCTGCCGGACGGCGAACGCAAGGCCGAGCAGACCAAACGGATGATCGACCGGGCGCGCACCTTCGTCGGGTACCGGGAGTATCCGAAGTACGGCATCGTCAACCGCTACTTCACGTACAAACGGGCGCTGCTGGCCGAGGCCGACCGGCTGGTGCGGGCGGGAGTGCTGCGCACCCGCGAGGACATCTTCCACCTCACGTTCGCCGAACTCCACGACGTCGTGCGTACCCACCGGGTCGACGGGCAGCTGATTCGTCGGCGTGAGGAGGCGTTCAGGTCGTACCAGGCGCTCACCCCGCCCCGGGTGATCACCTCCGACGGCGAGGCCGTCGCCGGGACCTACCGCCGTGACGACGTCCCGGCCGGCGCCCTGGTCGGTCTGCCGGTCTCGGCCGGGACCATCGAGGGGCGGGCCCGCGTCGTCCTGGACCTCGCCCGGGCCGATCTGGAACCGGGCGACATCCTCGTCACGGCCCACACCGACCCCAGCTGGACACCGCTGTTCGTCTCCATCGCGGGCCTGGTGACGGAGGTCGGCGGGCTGATGACCCACGGCGCCGTGATCGCCCGGGAGTACGGCCTGCCGGCCGTCGTCGGGGTGATCGACGCCGTCCGACGCATCGGTGACGGGCAACGCATCCGGGTGCACGGCACCGAGGGGTACGTCGAGCTCCTGTCCTGATCGGGCCGGTCAGGTCGCTCCGGTGTCGTCCCGGACCGTCAACTCCTCGAGGAGCTGAGTGACGCGTTCGCGGATCTGGTCGCGCACGGCGCGGACGACGGAGAGGGGCTGACCGGCCGGATCGGCGAGTTTCCAGTCCTCGTACCGCTTTCCGGGGAAGACCGGGCAGGCGTCGCCGCAGCCCATGGTGATGATGACGTCGCTGGTCCGCGCGGTCTGCCGGTCGAGGAGCGTGGGTTGCCCGGCGCTGATGTCGATGCCGACCTCGCGCATGGCCGCGACGGCGACGGGGTTGACGCGGTCCGCCGGCTCGGAGCCGGCGGAGCGGACCTCGACGGCGTCACCGGCGAGGTGCCGGAGCCAACCGGCGGCCATCTGCGAGCGGCCGGCGTTGTGGACGCAGACGAACAGGACCGAGGGTCTGGTCCGGGGTACGGGACGGTTCATGGTCGGTCCTCGTTCGGGGGCTGGTGGCGGCCGCGCGGCGCTGGTCGCGGCGACCGGCTGGCTGGTCAGGTGATGGCCGGACTGCGGCGTTCGATGAGGACGACGTCGCGCCACCGGTCGTGGTGGCGGCCGATGCGTTCCCGGGTGCCGATGGCGCGGAAGCCGCAGCTCCGATGCAGGGCGAGGCTGGCGGTGTTCTCCGGGAAGACTCCGGACTGGATGGTCCAGATCCCGGCCCGTTCGGTCGAGTCGATGAGTTGGTGGAGCAGCCGCCGGCCGACGCCGCGGCCCCGCGCGTCGGGGTGGACGTAGACGGAGTGTTCCACCACCCCGGCGTAGACGCACCGGTCCGACACGGGCCCGCACGCGATCCAGCCGAGCACCGTACCGGGGTTGCCGGGGTCGAGCGCGACCCAGCGGTGCGCGGGCAGGCGGCCGGCGGTGAAGCGGTCCCAGGTGGGTGGCGCGGTCTCGAAGGTGGCGTCGCCGGTGGCGATGCCGAGCCGGTAGATGTCCAGTACCGCGGTCGCGTGCCCGTCGGTCATCGGCGCGAGCACCACCGGCCGGGGCGCTGCCGGGGTGCTCACGCGGGCACCTGTTCGGCACGGGCCGGCGCCAGGTCGACCGGGGCGGCGGTGCGCGTGCCGGCCGGATACCACCACCTGATCGCGGTGACCGCCAGCGCGGTGGCGGCGAGTTGGGCGGCGATGAACCCGACCGCCGAGGCGGGAGCGATGCCGGCGAAGGTGGCGGTGAACATCCGGCCGATGGTGACCGCGGGGTTGGCGAAGGCGGTGGAGGCGGTGAACCAGTACGCGGCCCCGATCCATGCCCCGACCGCCGCCGGCGCGACCGACTGACGGCGGGTGTGGGTGAGCGCGGCGATCAGCAGGAGCAGCCCACCGGTCGCGACGACCTCGGCCAGCCACAGCCCGGCGCCGTCCCGATGGTCGGTGGAGACGGCGACCGCGGGCAGGCCGAACATCAGGTGCGCCAGCACCGTGCCGCCGATCGCGCCGAGGAACTGCCCGCCCAGGTAGGCGGAGAGTTCCCGGGCCGGGAGGCCGGTGCCGGTGCGGCGACCGAGCCACCAGTCGGCGATCGACACCACCGGGTTGAGATGGGCGCCGGAGACCGGCCCGAACACGAGGATCAACGCGCCCAGGGCCAACGCCGTGGCGATGCTGTTCTCCAACAGTTGCAGTCCCACGTCGTCGGGCGAGAGGCGGCTCGCGGCGATTCCGGAGCCGACCACGGCGGTGACGAGCAGGCCGGTGCCCACCAGCTCCGCCGAGGCCCGGCGCAGCACCGTCCCGGCCACGACGGACGTCACCGGGTCGTCCCCGGCGCGACGGTGGCGGTCGAGACGTCCAGGAGCTGGGACAGGGCGGCGAGACGGGCCGGGATGATCCAGTAGTAGACCCAGGTGCCTCGGCGTTGGCAGTCGATCAGCCCGGCCTCCCGCAGCACCCGCAGGTGATGGGAGATGGTCGGCCCGGTCAGGGTGAACGCGTCGGTCAGCTCGCACACGCACACCTCCCCGCCGGCCCGGGAGGCGATCAGGGACAGCAGCCGCAGTCGTACCGGGTCGCCGAGGGCCTTGAAACCTCGGGCCAGACCCGTCGCCTCCCCGTCGGTGAGCGCCTCGTCGACCAGTGGGGCGCAGCACGCCGGCGCGTCCGGAACGATCGGCAGTTCTTGTCTTGACACTCGTCTAGTTTGACAACCGTCTAGGCAGAGTGCAACTCTCTGCCTAGACGGTCATCTAATCAACCGGAGGTGCGCGATGTCCCGCGTCCAACTCGCCCTGCGGGTGGCCGACCTGGAAGGGTCGATCGCCTTCTACGCCAAGCTGTTCGGCACCGAGCCGGCCAAGCGGCGGCCCGGCTACGCCAACTTCGCCATCGACGAGCCGCCGCTGAAGCTGGTCCTGCTCGAAGGCGTACCCGACCAGCCCACCGCGCTGGACCACCTCGGGATCGAGGTGTTCGACGGTGCGGAGGTCACCGCCGCCACCGACCGGCTCGCCGAGGCCGGTCTGATCACCCTGACCGAGAACGACACCACCTGCTGCTACGCCCTCCAGGACAAGGTCTGGGTCCGCGGCCCGGGCGACGAGCCGTGGGAGGTGTACGTGGTCAAGGGCGACGCGGACCGGTACGGCGCGTCCGCACGGTCCCGGCCGGGCGCCGACGACGACTGCGCGTGCGGCGACACCACCGGTCCCGCCGAGCAGCGGCCCGCCGTGGTCGATTCGACCGGCGGGTGCTGCTCGTAGTCCGGGGGAGATCACCACGGCGTCCTGCGCGCGCTGCGCCTGCGCGCCCGGGTGTGTGCGGATACCGGCCGGGCGTTCCGTGGGACGGGTTCCGTACGACGGTTGTCCGTCCCGGGGAACGCCCGGCCGGCCGGGGGAGAGTGGGACGCTCCCGTCGGCGCGTCGTCAGACCCGGGTCAGGGCCCAGAGATGGTCGGCGGTGCCGTTGTCGCCCCACTGCAGCACCCGGGCGCCGGAGCTGGTGCTCATGTTCGTGACGCCCAGCACCAGGCCGCTGTTGACGCTCCGGATCTTGTAGCGGCCAGCGCCGTCCGGGACCGTGGTCCAGAGGTGGTCGGCGGTTCCGGTGTCGCCCCAGACGAGGGCCGTCGCGCCCTGACTGGTCGAGGCGTTCTGGATGCCGAGCACCAGACCGCTCGCCTGGTTGACGAGCTTGTACTGGTCGTTGCCGGCCGGGACGAGCGACCAGACCTGGGTCGGGCTGCCGCTGGCGGTGGCCTGGACGACGGCGGTGCCCTGCGCGGTGCCGGAGTTCTGCGTGTCGAGAAGCAAACCGCTGTTGACGTTCCCGATCCGGTAGGAGCCCGTCGGGGTCGGGTCGGGCGTGCCACCCCCGGAACCCGGCGTGATCGTGATGCGGTACGCGTCGTTGGTGGCCATCGTGATCGGTACGGAGATCGAGCCGTTGGCCGGCGTGTACGTCGCGGTCGAGACCGTGCTCGGACCGGACGAGGCAACCGTGCGGCCCAGCGACACGGTCTGCTCGACCTTCACGCTCACCGTGTTGCCGAGGCTCAGCGCGTTGAGCCCGTTGACCGTCACCGCGCAGGATCCCGAGCAGTGGCCGGCGACGATGCTGACCTGGTTGCGGCTCGGGGGGACGGCGGCGAAGCCGTCGATGCCGGTCTGCCCGGGTGGCGTCGTGACGACCATGTCACCGCTCATGGCGCCGTACCAGGTGTAGAGCCAGTACGCGGCGTTGGGACTGCCGCCCCGGGCGGTCAGCAGGTCGCCGAGGGTGCCGGACTGGTTCCAGAAGGCCAGTTCGGCGTCGCGGATGCCGAGCCGCTCGAACTTGGCGATGTAACCGACGAGCGGACCGGGGAGGCCGACCTCGCTGGGCGAGGCGTACTCCTCGATCGCGATCGGCCGGCGGGCGATGCCGAGCTGGTCCTCGATGGCCTGTACGGCGGCCACGTCACCGGCGATCTTCGAGGAGGAGGACAACTCGTGCCAGGCGAGGATGTCGGGCACGGTGTTCGTCGCGACGGCGTTCTGCAGGAACGTGCGCATGCCGCTGATGTTGTCCGAGAAGCTCGGGCCCTGGATCGGCTTCGTGGCGTCGATCGAGCGGACCTGACGGAAGGTCGTCGTCCAGAAGTTCTCGTAGCTGCCGTTGGCCGACTGCCACGTGTTGTCCGACTCGTTCCACAACTCGTAGGCGGAGATGCTGTTGTAGTAGGACGACTGCTTCATCGCGGTGATCTGCGAGTTGACGAAGGGCGTCCAGGTATTCCAGCTGAACTGGTAGGGCCAACCGGCGTAGTAGTCGGAGAGCCGGTTGACGAGCTTCGCGCCGACGCTGACCGCCGTCGGTGCCACCACCGAGATGTCACCGGTGGGCTGCTGGCGGCCACCCGCCGGCATCTGGACGAAGGTGTTCGGCTTGATGGCCTGAGCGAGGGACACCGACGGCTGGGTGGCGTTCGCGAGGCCGTACAGGCTGCCGGTCGCGACGTGCGTCACCGGGCGCAAGGTCTGGTTGGCGTTCACCACGAGCGTGTTGGTCGCGGCCGCGGCCGAGGCCGGGGCGAGGACGAAACCGGTGGACCCCAGCCCGAGCGCGAGCGCCGCGACCGAGGCCGCGATCGCCGTACGCCGGGCTGTTCGGTGTCGGTCCGCCTGGACGGTACGCGTCATGCTGCTTGTCCTTCCGTAGCTGTGCGTCCCGTGTCCCGGCGGGACGCGGGCTACTCGTTCCGGAACGGTCGGCCCGTGCGGTGGCGGCAGGAACCGTGACGGCGGGTCGGACCGGGCGGCCCGCCGGGTCGCACCGGCCATGATCGACGGGAACGGGCCGGAAATCGTTTGCCTGAATGTAGTGAGCCTATTTCCGGCATGTCAAGTGGTCGATGTCGATGTCTGCTCCGGCTCGTCGGCCGGACCCGGCCCCCGACGGTGACCGTCGGAGCCGACGCCGGGTACTCGACCGGGTGCGTGGCGGGTGGCCCGGACCGCCTCAGACCGCCGTGGAGGCGCGCGGGATCAGGCGGCTGGGCAGGGTGTGCCGGCCGGGGGCGGGTGCGCCGTTGATGGCACCCAGCAGCAGCTCGGCGGCCGCCCGGCCGATCCCTTCGAGATCCATGTCGACGCTGGTGAGGGCCGGCCGGCAGCCGTCCACCATGACGTCCCAGTTGTCGAACCCGACCAGGGCGACGTCGTCGGGGACGCGGCGACCGGCACCCTGCACGGCCTCGGCGAGGCCGCGGGCGATCTGGTCGCTGCCGCAGAACACCGCGTCCACGTCGACGCCGGTGGACAGCAGGATGCCGGCCGCCTGCCGGCCCCACGCCTCGCTCCACTCGCCGAACTGCACCGGCGCGACCAGTTCCAGGCCGGCGGCGGCCAGCGTCCGTACGGTGGCCGCCGCCCGGACGGTGGCCGAGTGGTGGTGCTCGGGTCCGGTGACGTGTGCGATGCGTCGTCGGCCCACGGTCAGCAGGTGCTCCACCGCCCGACGGGCGCCGTCGGCCTCGTCCGGGACCACGGAGCAGTCCCGCGGGTCGGTCGAGCTGATGAACGCGTAGACCACCGGCACCGGCAGGCCGGCGCCGATCGGTGCCCGGGCCTGCGTGCGGCGACCGGTCACGATGATGCCGTCCACCTGCCGGCTCAGCAGCGTACGCAGGTAGTACTGCTCGCGGATCGGGTCGTCGCGGGCGTCGCAGAGGAACACCGACACCTGCCCGGCGCCCAGGGCGTCCTCGGCGCCGATCAGCAGCGGGATGCTGAACCGGCCGATGCTGTCGGTGGTGATCATGCCGACCGTGTAGGTGCGGCCCGACTGCAGGCTGCGGGCGGTGGCGTTGGCCACGAAGCCGAGCTGCTCGGCCGCCTCCTGGACGCGTTGCCGCGTCTCCGGTCGCAACGTGCCGCGGCCGTTGAGCGCCTTGGACGCGGTCCCCGGGGAGACTCCGGCGAGAGCCGCGACCTCGACGATGGTGGCGGCCCGGCCGGTCGAGGCGGTTCTCCCGAATGTGCCCAGCGTTTCCTCCCCGTTTCCGAGATCGGTAACCAGACTCTAACTTTTGCTTGACATGCCTGCAAGGCATCCATAGCGTTCTCGGCAATCGTTTTCCCTAGCGCCGTCACCACCTCGTCCGCGAGTCAAGGGGTATCGATATGACAGTCTCCCGCCGAGCGCTGAGCGCGATGGCCGCCATCTCGGCCGCCGCCTTCCTGATCACCGCCTGCTCGCACGACGGCGGCGGGCCCGCCTCGTCCGGTGCCGCCGGCGGGACATACCAGATCTGGGATCCGTACCCGCAGTTCGACGGCTCGTCCGACTGGGCGAAGCTGCTGCAGAAATGCGGCACCGACGCCGGTGTCACGGTCAAGCGCACCGGCTTCGACACCACCGACCTGACCAACAAGGCGTTGCTCGCCGCCCAGCAGAACAACTCCCCGGACGTGCTGATCGTGGACAATCCGGTGGTCTCCACGCTGGCCGAGGCGGGCGTGCTCACCACCACCGCGGACACCAAGGTCGACACCTCCGCCGTGGAGCCCAACCTGCTCGCCGCCGGCCAACTGGACGGCAAGACCTACGGCATTCCGATCGGCGCCAACACGCTCGCGCTCTACTACAACAAGAAGGTGCTGGACGCCGCGAAGGTCGACCCCGCCACGGTCAAGGACTGGCCGTCCCTCACCGCCGCCCTGGCAAAGGTGAAGGCAGCCGGCAAGAAGGGCATCACCTTCTCCGCGATCGGTACGGAGGAGGGCTCGTTCCAGTTCCTGCCCTGGTTCTGGGGCGCCGGCGCCAACCTGACCCAACTCGACTCCGACCAGGGCGTCGCCGCGCTGACCCTGTGGACCGACTGGCTCACGAAGGGTTACGCGCCCAACTCGGTGCTGAACAACACCCAGACCACGAGCTGGCAGGAGTTCGCCACCGGTGACTTCGCCTTCGCCGAGAACGGCACCTGGCAACTGGCGAACGCCAAGAAGGCCGGCTTCGAGTACGGCATCATCCCGATCCCCGGTCGGGGTGGCGGCACCGCCCCGGCGCCGACCGGCGGTGAGTTCGTCACCGCCCCCGTTCAGTCCGACGCCGGCCGGTACGCCACCGCGGAGAAGCTGATCGGCTGCCTGACCAGTTCCGACAACGCCTACGCCACCGACACCACGCTGTCCTACGTGGCAGCGACCGAGACGGTGCAGCGCAAGCAGGTCGAGGCGAACCGGGACCTGACCGTGTGGGTCGCCGCGGTCCAGGCGGCGAAGGGCCGCACCAGCGACAACCTCGGCACCAAGTACCCGAAGATCTCCGAGCCGATGTGGACCGCGTTCCAGGGTGCCCTGTCCGGCGGGAAGTCCCCGCGGGACGCGTTGTCCACGGCGCAGACCGCGGCCGCGGCGGCCACCAGGTGACCACGGCGCGGGAGCTGCCGGCCCGGACGGCGACCCCGGCCCCCGTCCGGGCCGCCGCCGTCCGGAGCCGGCGACGCCGGTCGGAGCAGTGGGTGGCCTGGGCGTTCCTCGCCCCGGTCGTGATCTATCTGCTGGCCTTCTACGCCTACCCGCTCTACCGCAACCTCGACCTGAGCCTGCGGCACTACACGGTCCGTTCGTTCGTGCGGGGCGACGCCCCGTTCAGCGGCCTGGACAACTACCGGACCGTGGTGTCGGATCCGACCTTCTGGCCGGCGCTGCTGCACACGGTCACCTTCACCGGCGTCTCGTTGGTCTTCCAGTTCACCATCGGGTTGACGCTGGCGGTCTTCTTCACCCAGCACTTCCGGCTGGCGGCGACGCTGCGCGCGCTGTTCCTCGTACCGTGGCTGCTGCCACTGATCGTCAGCGCCTCGACCTGGTCGTGGCTGCTGAACAGCGATTCGGGGCTGGTCAACGCGGTGTTGCGGGCGGCGGGATTCGACGGGGTGAACTGGCTGACCTCGCCGACCTGGGCGCTGACCAGCGTGATCATCGCGAACATCTGGATCGGCATACCGTTCAACCTGGTCGTGCTCTACAGCGGTCTGCAGGCCATCCCGGACGAGATCCACGAGGCCGCGGCGCTGGACGGCGCGTCCGGTTGGCAGCGGTTCTGGCGGGTCACGTTCCCGTTGCTGCGGCCCGTCTCGGCGGTCGTCCTGCTGCTCGGACTGGTCTACACGCTCAAGGTCTTCGACCTCATCTGGATCATGACGAAGGGCGGGCCGACCGACTCGTCGACCACGTTCGCCACCTGGTCCTACCGCTTCAGTTTCGGCAACCTGCTGCCGCAGTTCGGCCCGGGGGCGGCGGTCGGCAACCTGCTGATCATCATGGCGATGATCTTCGGCCTGCTCTACGTCCGGCTCCAGCGGAGACAACTGTCGTGAGGAAGTCGCTGAAGACCCTGCTCGGTCTCGTGCTGACCGCGATCATGCTGTTCCCGGTCTACTGGATGGTCAACGTCTCCTTCACCAGGGACACCGACATGCGGCGCGACCCGCCCCCGCTGTTCCCGGTGCACGGCACCACCGAGGGCTACCGCGCCGTGCTCGACCAGCAACTGCCCTACCTGGGCACCAGCCTGCTCATCGGTCTCGGCACGGTGGCGCTCACCGTGACGCTGTCCGCGCCGGCCGGTTACTCGCTGGCCAGGCTGCGACCGCGCGGCGGGGGCGTGCTCTCCTTCGTCCTGCTCATGGCCCAGATGATCCCGGCGATCATCATGGCGATGGGGTTCTACGCCATCTACCTGCGCCTCGGCGTCCTGAACAACGCGGCCGGCCTGATCCTGGCGGACTCCACCATCGCGGTGCCGTTCGGCGTTTTGATCTTCACGGCCTTCATGTCCGGGATCCCGGCCGAACTCACCGCGGCCGCGGTCGTCGACGGCGCCGGACCGTTCCGGATCTTCTGGTCGATCATCGTGCCGATCAGCCGGAACGTCATCGTCACGGTGTCGCTCTTCGCCTTCCTCTGGGCATGGTCCGACTTCGTCTTCGCCACCACGTTGGACGGCGGCGGCAGCGCCCAGCCGATCACCCTCGGCATCTACCGCTACATCGGCAACAACAACCAGCAGTGGAACGCGATCATGGCCACCGCGGTCGTCGCGTCGATTCCCGCGACGCTGTTGCTCGTTCTGGCGCAGCGCTACGTGGCAGCCGGCGTCACCGCCGGTGCCGTGAAGGATTGAGGAACCACATGACCGGTCCCGCCGCGCCCACCCCGTCGGCCCTCGCCACCCTGCATCCGCTGCCGCTGTCGGCCGTCCGGCTGCATCCGGACGGACTGCTTGGCGGCTGGCAGGAACGCAACGCGACGGCCACTCTGCCGCACTGCGTCGACCGGATCGGCGCCCACGGCAACCTCGCCAACCTGCGCCGGGTCACCGGTGACGTGGACACCGAGTTCGCCGGCATGTGGTTCGCCGACACCGACGTGTACAAGACGCTGGAGGCCGTGGCCTGGGAGACCGGTCGCACCGGCGGATCGTCCGAGTTCCTCACCGACGTCGCGGCGCTGCTGGAGAAGGCGCAGGAGCCGGACGGCTACCTGAACTCGTACTACCAGGTCGATCGCCGCGACCAGCGGTGGACCGACCTGGGGTTCAGCCACGAGATGTACTCGGCGGGCCACCTCGTCCAGGCGGCCGTCGCCGCGGCGCGCGGCGCCGCCGACGACCTGGCCGCCGGGCAGTTGGTGGCGGTGGCGCGGCGCTTCGCGGACCTGCTGGTACGCCGTTTCGGCCCGGCCGGGGCGGAGACGATCGACGGCCATCCGGAGGTGGAGACCGCGCTCGTCGAGCTGTACCGGCTCACCGGCCACCGGCCCTACCTCGACCAGGCCCGACGCTTCCTCGACCTGCGCGGCCACGGCCGGCTCGGCGAGGGCCGGTTCGGGCCGCGCTACTGGCAGGACGACACACCGATCCGGGAACAGGACGAGGCGGTCGGACACGCGGTGCGGCAGCAGTACCTGCTGGCCGGCGCCGTGGACGTGGCGGTCGAGACCGGGGACGCCGGACTGCTCGCCGCCGCCGAGCGGGTGTGGCGGGCGGCGCTGACCAGCAAGACGTACCTGACCGGCGGCCAGGGGTCACGGCACAAGGACGAGTCCTTCGGTGACCCGTACGAGCTGCCGCCGGACCGGGCGTACGCCGAGACGTGCGCGGCCATCGGCAGTTTCCAGACCGCGTGGCGGCTGCTGCTGGCCACCGGCGGGTCCGGGTACGCCGAGGAGATGGAGCGCCTGCTGTACAACGGCATCGCGGCCAGCACCGCGGTCGACGGCAGGGCGTTCTTCTACTCCAACCCGCTGCAGCTGCGCACCGGGCACGACGGTTCGCACGAGGACACGCCGTCCCAGCGGCTCGGCTGGTACTCCTGCGCGTGCTGCCCGCCCAACCTGGCCCGGCTGATGGCCTCGCTGCACGCGTACGCCGCGACGGGCGACGCCCGGGGCATGCAGATCCACCTGTACGCGGCCGGCACGATCACCGCGGCCGGACGCACCGTCCAGGTCCGTACCGACTACCCGTGGGACGAGCGGATCAGCATCACGGTGACCGAGGTGGCGGACGGTCCGTGGACCCTGGCGCTGCGGGTGCCGGCCTGGTGCCGGGACGTCCGGCTCGCCGTGAACGGGTCACCGGCCCGGGTCGACGTCCGGGAGGGTTACCTGCGGCTGACCCGCTCCTGGCGCGGTGGCGACCAGGTCGAACTCGTCCTGGCCATGCCGCCCCGGCTGATCGCCGCGCACCCCCGGGTGGACGCGGTCCGCGGCAGCGTGGCGATCGCCCGTGGCCCGGTCGTCTACTGCCTCGAACACGCCGACCTGCCGGTTACCCTCGACGGGACGTCCTTCGAGGAACTGGAACTGGATCCGGCGTCGCCGCTCGCCGTCGCGACCGGCGACGATCTCGCGCCCGTCACGATCGACGTCCCCCTGCGGGTCCGTACCGCGTCGGCCGACGCGCTGTACTCGGCGTACGTGCCGGCGGAGCGCGGCGGCACGCCGAGCCTGACCGTTCCCGCGATCCCGTATTTCCTGTGGGCCAACCGGGAACCGGGGCCCATGCGGGTCTGGATCCCGGTGGCGGCGGGGAATGCGCTTCCGGATGCCCACGGGAAGGTCCGCGGCACCACCGTCAGCCGCGACGGGCGGTGACGAAAAGGCGCCCTGAGGGCCCGATTGGCGGTGTCGCCATCGGCCGGGCACCGGGTGTGTCGCGACGAGCGGGCCACCGCCCCGGCCGGAGCCGAGGCGGTGGATCGCGAAGCCCCCGTCATGTCCCGCTTCGCGCCTACTCAGTGGTTGTTGTTGAGCCAGATGCAGGAATTGTCGCTGCCCGTCCACCGCCAGCAGATGTGGTCGCGGGACTGCGGCCCGTACTCGCCGTCGACGGAGATCCCGAGGGCCGCCTGGACGTTGCGCAGCGCCGTCCGGGTGTAACCGCCGAAGTCGTTGTCGACACCGTTCGGGCCGAGATTCTGGCCGTAGATGCCCTGCAGCGTGCGCTGCAGCTCGCCGACCCCGGAGTTGTGGTCGCCGCGGGTCAGCAGACAGTTGAAGTTGATGGAGCCGGTGACGTACGCCGGGATCCAGGCCGTCGCGCCCGGGGCGCCGGACCACGTCGAGGTGTAGACGCCCGCGCCGTTGCAGTGCGGCAGGGCGGCGTGGGCGGGTGTGCCGACCGTCAGTGCGGCACCCGCGGTCGGGACGGCGAGCGCGACCGCGAGGCCGAGGCGGAGAAGACGTCGGAGCAAGGCAACCTCCTGGTCGAAGGACCGGTCGTACGCGCGACACTGCGGCGCGCGGCTTGCCGGACCATCGTTTCGTCCGCCGATCGCGGGAAACAGGAGCCGGACCGGAGGTTGACCGGCAGTTTCGACCGCTCAGCGGAGGGTGGCGAGTCTGGCCTCGACCGGGTTCGGGTCGGCCTCGCGCAGCGAGCCGAGAATGTCCAGCGCTCGTTGCCAGGTCAGCCGGGCCGAGGCGGGATCGCCGGAGGCGAGGTGGGCGTCGCCGAGGCTGGCCAACGCGTCGGCCTCCAACCGTCGGTCACCGATCTCGTGGCGGAGCCGTACCGCGTTCTCGTAGCAGGCGACGGCCCGCGACGACGCGCCGAGCCGGAGGTGGGCGTGCCCGAGGCTGCCCCAGGTGACCGCCTGGCCCAGCAGGTTGTCGGCCGACGTGAACAACTCCAGGGCCTGTTCGCAGGCCCCGATCGCGGCCTGCTGGTCGCCGAGTTGCGCGCACGACCAGCCGACCGCGTTGAGCGCGAAGGCCCGGCCGTTCACGTGCCCGGCCGCGGCGTGCAGGCGCAGCGCCTCCCGGGCGTGCCGGAGCGCCTGCCGGTGCTGGCTGTTCCGGTCGCAGAGCCAGCCGAGGTTGAGTTCGACCCGGGCCTGCCCGGCGAGGTCGCCGAGGTGGCGGTACCGGTCGGCGGCCGCCTCCAGATGGTGCCGCGCGTCGGCGTACCGGTCGAGCGAGATGTCGGCGAAGGCGAGCGTCCCGTGGGCGTACGCCTCGGCCCGGGGGTCGGCCAGCCGACCGGCCGCCGCCAGCGCCGTCCGCAGGCTGTCGGTCCAGTCCTGCCAGTAACCGCACCGGTTGAGGTACGTGGTGATCGTCCAGGCCAGGTGGCAGGCGTGCCGGTCGAAGCCGTGGTCGACGGCCAGCCGCAGGGCCGACAACAGCACCGGATACTCGTCGGTGAACCAGCCCACGGCCCGACCCCGGTCGGCCAGGGCGATCGGCGCGACCCCGGGCCCCGGCGGGTCCACCGGCAGCCGGTCCCGCTGCGGGTAGAGCAGTTCGTCCGCGGCGTACGCGACGGACAGGTAGTGGTCGAGCAACCGGGAGCGGGCCGCCTGCCGGTCCGCCTCGCTGTCCCGCGCCGACGCCAGTTCGGTCGCGTACGCCCGCAGCAGGTCGTGGCAGGTGTACCGGCCGGGGCGGTGCTCGGTGAGCAGGTGCGCCCGGGCCAGCCCGGCCAGCTGACGGCGCGCCTGGGCGGGTGTGCCACCGGCGAGGCTGGCTGCCGCCGGGACGGCGAGGTCCGGTCCCGGGTGCACGCTCAGCAGCCGGAACAGCCGGGCGGTGGACGCGTCGAGGAGGCGGTACGACCACGACATGACCCGTCGCAGGTCGGTGACGGCTTCGCCGCCGTCGAAGGCGTCCAGCCGGCCGATCGCCGGACTTAGGTCTGCGGCCAGGTCGGCCAGCGGGAACCGGTTCTGGATGGCGGCCCGGGCGGCCACCACGGACAGCGCCAGCGGCAGCCCGGCCGACGCGCCGACGATGGTGTCGGCGGCCGCCGGCTCGGCCGCCACCCGGTGGACGCCGAGGCGTCGGGCCAGCAACTCGTGGGACTCGGCCGGTGACAGCACGTCCAGGGTGATCGGGTGCGCACCGTCCACACTGACCAGCCCGGCTAGTTGGTCGCGGCTGGTGACGAGGACGAGGCAGCCCGGCGCGCCCGGCATCAGCGGGCGGACCTGACCGGCGTTGGCGGCGTTGTCCAGGACGATCAGCATCCGTCGCCGGCCCAGCAGGCTCCGGAACCGGGCCACCTGCTCGTCCAGTGTGGTCGGGGGACGGTCGCCCGGCCCGGCCATCGCGTTGACGAACCCGGCGAGCGCCGTGCTCGGGCTGACCGGCGTACCGCCGGGATCGAAGCCACGCAGGTTGACGTAGAGCTGGCCGTCGGGGAAGCGTCGGGCGACCCGGTGCGCCCAGTGCACGGCGAGCGCGGTCTTGCCCACCCCGGCCGTGCCGGACACGGTGACCAGGGTCATCGCGGTGGGCTGGTCCGCGGCCAGGGTCAGGATCTCGTCGAGCCGGGCCAACGCGTCGGCCCGGCCGACGAAGCCGAAGGCGGCCGCGGGTAGCTGCGCGGGCGCACCGTCGGCGCCGGTGCTGCCCGGCGGGCCGGCGAGGAACCGGTCGCGCTCCGGCCCGACCAGGGCGAAGGCGTCGGCCAGCAGCCGCATGGTCGCCGGTCGCGGCCGCGCGACGCGGCCCGACTCCAGGTCCCGGATGTGCCGGACCGACAGTCCCGTCCTCGCGGCCAGTTCCTCCTGGGTCAGCCCACCCCGCCGTCGATGCCCCCGTACCACCTCCCCGAACACGCAAAGACCGTAACGACAGGGAATCGACGGGGACAATCGGTCAGCCGGTCAGACGAAGTACCGGAGCCAGACGTACAGCCAGGCGATCAGGCAGCTCATGATCGTGACGATGATTCCGTAGCGGGTGAACTGCCAGAACGAGATTCGATGCCCGGTCCGGGCGGCGATGCCGATGGCCACCACGTTGGCGCTGGCGGCGACCGCCGTACCGTTGCCGCCGAAGTCGGCACCGAGGGCGAAGGCCCACCAGAGCGCCTGCCCGGTGCCCGGGTCCGGTGCCTGGGCCACCAGCCCTTCGACCACCGGGGTCATGGTGGCGACGTACGGGATGTTGTCGAAGAACGCCCCCAGCACCGCCGAGCCGAACAGCAGCGCCGTCGCCGCGCCGAAGAAGTTGCCGTCCACCTGCCCGATGACCCACTCGCCGAACGTGTTGATCACACCGGTGTGCACCAGGCCGGCGACCATCACGAACAGACCCACGAAGAACACCAGGGTGGGCCACTCCACCTCCTGGAGCACCTCCGAGACGTCCATCCTGGACACCAGCAGCATCACCCCGGCACCGACCATCGCCACCACCGACGGGTCGACGTGCAGCACGGAGTGCAGCGAGAAGCCGACGATCACCAGGCCGAGCACGACCAGGCAGCGGGCGAGCAACCGACCGTCGGTGACGGCCCGCCGTTCCTGCAACGCGAGTACGGCGTCGACGTGCTCGGGGTTGTAGCGGAAGGACTTGCGGAACAGCACCCGGGTCAGCAGCACGAAGGCCACGAAGATCACCACGACGATCGGGGCCATGTGCACCAGGAAGTCGGTGAAGGTCAGCCCGGCGCGGGCGCCGATGATGATGTTCGGCGGGTCGCCGATCAGGGTCGCGGCGCCGCCGATGTTGGAGGCCAGGATCTCGGCGATCAGGTACGGCTGGGCCGGGATGTGCAGCCGGTTGCAGACGACCACGGTGACCGGGGCGACCAGCATGATCGTGGTGACGTTGTCCAGGAACGGCGAGGCGACGGCGGTGATCAGCATCAGCATCACCATCAACCGGTACGGCCGGCCGGACGACTTCTTCGCGGCCCAGATCGCGATGTAGTCGAACAGGCCGGTCTGCTTGAGCACCCCGACGATGATCATCATCCCGAGCAGCAGGAAGATGACCCGCCAGTCGATGCCCGCGTGCTCGGAGAAGTAGACCTCGGCACCGGGTGCGAAGCCGAACACCAGCATCACCGCAGCGGCGACCAGCACCACCTTGACCTTGTCGACCTTCTCGGTGGCGATGAAGAAGAACGCGACTACGAAGACGACGAGCGCCGCGATCGCGCTCACCGGTCGTACCCCGGTGGCGGCGGGACCGCGACGGGCCCGGCAGCCGACCGGCGGCCGGACCCGCCGCGGAGGGCGGTCTTCGGGGTACGATCGGCGGCACCGTCAGGTCGACCCGAGGTGCCGGGCTCAGCCCGGCGCGCCGGGGTCGCGCGGGCCGGGATCAGACCTCCGGGTCGGCCACCGCGTACTCGGCGAGGACCCGGTCCAGGGTGATCGCCCCGACCAGTACGTTGGCGTGGTCGACCACCGCCACCAGCGGGCTGCGGTGCCGGGCCATCAGGGCGGCCACCTCCAGCAGCGTGCCGTCCAGGCCGACCGTGGTCACCCGCGGCGGTTCCCGCAGCAGGCAGTCGCCCACGGTCAGGTTGCCCACCTCCTCCCAGAAGAGGTCGGCGTGCGCCTCGTCGATGGCCCGGGCCAGCACCGGGTCCTCTCGGTAGCTGCCGGGCACCGCCATCCGGAGCACCTGCGTGCCGGGCAGCACGGTCCGGGGCCGGCCGAGGTCGTCCACGACGATCATCCCCGGCAGCCGGCGCAGGGCCATCAACCGGACCGCCCGGGCGACGGAGTCCCGGACGGTCACCGTCGGTACTGCCACAGCGATCTGCCGCGCCTGCATGCCACCAGCTCTCCGGGCGCGGGTCGGCGTCGGCCGGCGCGCCGCAACGGTTGGATCGGAGGACGTTGTCCACAAGGTGACCTCCCGATGACAAACAGCCGGCCCGCCGGCCGGGGATTCGGCCGGTGTCCCGGCAGCTCCGGGGTGTCCCGGTCACGCGGTCCCGCCGTGCAGCTCGACGAGGCGACGTTCCAGGGTGGCGAGCCGGTCGGCGATCGGGGCGCTGTGCAGCACCTCGGCCACGTGGTCGGCCTCGTCGTGCTCCAACGCGATCCGGTCCACCGGCAGGTCCGGGTCTTCCTTACCGTACAGCAGCAGCGACCGCTGACCGGTCCGGTCCAGCAGTACGCCAAAACGTTGCCCGCCCCGGGTCAGGAAGTGGTGCACGACGCCGATCCCGGGAACGGTGGTCCGGGTGCTGTCCACTGGGTCCTCCTCGGGTGGGGAGCGGCTGCTGGTGTCAACCCTTCGCGATTCCGGTGCGCGCGACCATCGGGTCCGACACCCATCTCCACCGGGGCGGAACATGCAGGTGACCGGGTTGCCGACCGGTCGTCGCCGGTCACGGTTGGGTGTCCGACAGGTGGACAAAACCGCACCTCCCGGGCGAGGCTGGCGGGGTGACCGACACTGCCGACCGGACAACCGCCCCCGAACCGGACGCCGAGGGGCGTTCCGGTCGCCGGGCGCCCGTGCGGGCGTTGTTCCGCCGGCTGTTCCTGCTGAACGGCCTGGTCTTCACCGTGGGCACGCTGGTGCTCGCGCTGTCGCCGGCCACCGTGTCGTCACCGGTGCTGCTGACCGAGATCCCGGTGCTGATCATCGGGCTGGCGGTCATCCTGGCGGCGAACGCCCTGCTGCTGCGGACCAGCCTGGCGCCGCTGGACGCGCTGACCACGCTGATGCGCCGGGTGGACCTGCTGCGGACCGGAGACCGGCTGGTCGACTCCGGCAACGGGGACCTGACGAACCTGATCGAGACCTTCAACGCGATGCTGGACCGGCTGGAGCGCGAGCGCAGCGCCAGCAGCGCGCACGCGCTCGCCGCCCAGGAGGGGGAGCGGCAGCGGATCGCCCGGGAACTGCACGACGAGATCGGGCAGAGCCTCACGGTGGTGCTGCTCGGGCTCAAGCGGGCGGCCGACCGGGCCCCGGCCGAGTTGCGTGCGGAGCTGCACGTCGTGCAGGAGACGCTGCGGGCCAGCCTCGACGACGTGGGACGGGTGGCCCGGCGGCTCCGGCCGGACGTACTGGAAGATCTTGGTCTGCTCAGCGCGCTGAGCGCGCTGGCCACGGAGTTCTCACAGGCCAGTGGGGTTCCGGTGGTGCGCAGGGCGCAGCCGGACCTGCCGGCCCTGAGCGCGGAGAAGGAACTGGTGATCTACCGGATCGCACAGGAGAGCCTGACCAACGTGGCCCGGCACGCGCGGGCCGGCCAGGTCGAGCTGTCGCTGCGGGCCGAGGCCGGCGCGGTGGTGCTGCGGGTCGTCGACGACGGACTCGGCCGGATCGGGCTGGAAGGGGCCGGCATCCGGGGGATGCGGGAGCGGGCGCTGCTGATCGGTGCCCGGCTGACCGTCACCGCGACCCCGGGCACCGGAACCGAGATCCGACTGAGCGTGCCGGTCGATGATCATGGTCCGGTGGGGGAGACGTCGATCGTCGGTGCGTCGGCGGAGCGGACGTCGCCGACCGGGGAGAGGCGGGAACGATTATGACGGTGACCAAGACCCGGATCCTGCTGGCGGACGACCACGCGCTGGTCCGCCGGGGTCTGCGGCTGATCCTGGACGCCGAGCCGGACCTGACGGTGGTCGCCGAGGCGGCCGACGGCGCCGAGGCGGTGGAGGCGGTCCGCGGCGCGGAGATCGACCTGGTCGTCCTGGACATCGCGATGCCGAGGATGACCGGTCTGCAGGCGGCCCGGGAGATCTCCCGGCGGGCGCCCGGGGTCCGCATCCTGATGCTCTCGATGCACGACAACGAGCAGTACTTCTTCGAGGCGCTGCGGGCCGGAGCCTCCGGGTACGTGCTCAAGTCGGTCGCCGACCGGGACCTGCTGGAGGCGTGCCGGGCGGCGATGCGCGGCGAACCGTTCCTCTATCCCGGCGCCCTCACCGCGTTGATCCGGGACTACCTGCACCGGGCCCGGCTGGGCGAGAAGCTGCCGGAGAGCATCCTGACGCCCCGGGAAGAGGAGATCATAAAGCTGATCGCGGAGGGAAACACCGCCAAGGAGATCGCCGAGGCGCTGGTGATCAGCGTGAAGACGGTCGACCGGCACCGGGCCAACATTCTGCAGAAGCTCGGCATGCGGGACCGGATCGACCTGACCCGGTACGCGATCCGGGCCGGCCTGGTCGAACCGTAGGGCCCGCTGCTGGGCGCGCGGCCGGACCCGGCGGACAGGAGGTGTCTCGGGTACCTCCTGGGCGCCGGGCCCGGGATCGTGCGGCAGGTCAGCTACCGGCGCAGGTGGGGGTCACGCCGGAGAGGCTGCCGTTGCCCTGGAAACCGAACTGGGTCGACTGTCCGGCGCCGAGCCGTCCGTTGTAGCTCACGTTGGTGAACCGGACGGTGCCCGAGCTGCCGCTGGCCTGGGCGTTCCAGGTGTTGGTGACCGAGGCGCCGCCGGGCAGCGTCAGGGTCGCGGTCCAGCCGTTGACGCCCGCGGAGCCGGCGGTGACGGTCACGGTCGCCGTGAAGCCGCCGGTCCACTGGTTGACCGACACCGACGCGGAGCAGCCGTTGCCGCCGGGCGGCGGCGTGGTGGGCGCGGCGCTTGTCGGCGGCGTGGTGGGCGCGGCGGTTGTCGGCGGCGGGGTAATCGACGGTGGCGCCGTGGACGGCGGGTTCGCCACGCCGTTGGCGAGACTGTAAGCCAGGTCGGGCTGGAACGAACCGGCGGTGTACCGGCAGCCGTCGGCCTCGCCCGGCGGCTTCACCCACAGGTACGCGTCGATGTTGCCGTCGTTGGTGTTCGTCGTCGGGTACAGCCCGATGCGCCGGTCGGTGTTGTCGTCGGCGCACCAGTCACCGCTGGCGCCGCCGTTGCGGCTGGTGTCGATGATCTGGCGCTTGTTGGGAATGCCCATGCCGGCGAGGGCGGAGATGATCGCCCGGCCGTAGTTCGCCTCGCTGGAGGTGGGGTTGAAGTTCGACACGTTGGTGAAGAAGCCGTCGGCGTACTGCACGCCGGCCGCCTTGAGCCGGTTGGCCTGCTCGTTCGCGCTGTTCCAGGTGGAGTGGCCGCCGTCGAGGTAGACCTTGGCGTTCGGGTTGCCCGCCTTGATGGTCTGGGTGGCGGTCGACAACGCCTGGTTGCGTGCGTTGAGCTCGTTCTGACTCAGGCAGGTGGTGAGGGCGAGCGAGTCGGTCTCCAGGATGATGATGACCGTCTGGCCGCCCAGGCCGCCGGCGAAGTTGGACACCCAGTTCTGGTACTGGCCCAGATCCGGCGCACCGCCGGCGCTGGCGCCGCCGCAGTCGCGGTTGGTGATCTCGTACACCGACAGCACCGGTATCTGCATCATGGAGTTGGCGGCCCCGACGAACGAGGAGACCTCCGACCGGACCGTCGAGGGATTGAAGTTCGCCAGCCAGCGCGCCTGTGGCTGGCTGGCGATCTTCTCACGGATGGTGGTGGCCCGGGAGTCGCCGGGGTTGGCCGCGACCCACTTGACGACGGCGGAGTTGGGGTCCCGGTACAGCGTGCCGGAGACCGTCCCGGCGGACGCGGTGCCGGCGACCGACCAGGCGCCGGCTGCGGCGGCTACGCCGGCGACGGCCGCCGCGATGGCGACCGTCGATCTCCGGCGGTGGGGCGACAGGGACAGAGTCATGTTTCCTCCGGGTTGCAGTGATGTATTCAAATGTATGGGAGCGCTTCCATGAGACGGTAGCGAAGGACCGCCTCGCTGCCAAGGGTGGAGATGCCCGTCGTCGCTTCCGGATCCTGCTCAACCGGCCTTCGGTCGCCCTGCGACAGGCTCTGAGCATCGACTTTCTTCTATGAAAATATTGCAGCCCGGGGTGTCCGGGTGTTCACCCACCGATGACCGCCGGGTTTCGACCGGGGCGTGGCGTCGAGGGCCGCTCGCCCAGCGGCCGGAGCGCGGTCCGGGTCAGCAACCGATCCGCCGGCCGGACAGGGCGATGTCGTCGATCCAGAGGTCGAACGCGGCCGGTGTGGTACCGCTCTGGTAGAGCTGCCAACCGATCTTCACGGTGTTCACCGCGGGTAGGACGAACGGTACGTCGTTGCCGCCGTGTTCGGTGGTGGAGGCGGTCAGTTCCGGCCTCGCCACCCCGTCGATCCACACGGCGACGCGGTTGTCGGCCGGGTCGAGCGTCCACTCGACGCACTGCCAGGTGCCCGCGGTGACCGGGGCGGCCTCGCGCCAGTTGGTCCAGTCGCCGGTCGGACCGCCGTCGGCGCCGACGCCCCAGAACGTACCGGGGACGGTGGGTGCGTACTGGCCGCCGATCGGCCGGACGACCTCCGAGCTGCCGGTGCCGGTCGCCTCCACGAGGGTGAAGTGCGCCCAGTCGGGGGCGGTCGGGAAGGCCGCGACGCGCAACCGCATCCGGCCGTAGAAGCGGTTGCCGGGCGCGGCGAAGTCGTCGACGCGCAGAAAGGCGCGTCCGTTGTCGCGGGTGTGCACGTGCAGGACCTGGTTGCCACGGCGGGCCCGCTCGACGGTGAGCGTGCCGTTGCGGGTGTCGACGCCCCAGTTCAAGGTGCTGGGACCACCGGTCGGCAGCCGTTCGAAGTCCTCGCAGAAGAGCAGGCCGCGGGTGCAGGAGCCGGACGGGGTGGCACCGGCGGCGCCGGCCGGGCCGCTGCCGGCCGTGGCGCCGAGCAGCAGGGCGGCGGTGAACACGGCGAAGAGCTTGCGCATGATCCTCCTTCAGGAAGGCGGGGCGGAGTCCGCCACGTGGTCGTCCGCGTGGCGGCGCTCCCATCATGCCAATTGATCGACACATGGCAAATGATCGATGTGCTTTCGGACGCGCCGACCGACCGCGCCCGTGACCTGGTCGCCGTGCTCAACGGAACCTGCCGATCGAGGGTGGCAAGGTGGTCTGGGCGGCCATCGACGTCAGCCCGCGCCCAGTGGTTGCCCGCCGAGGGTTTGCGCACCGCGTCGTGGACCCGGTCGGCCGCCTCGAATCCGGCGGCGGCGACGTCCGCACCGGTGGGGTCACCCTCCTTTCACGGCGATCCGGTAGAGCTGGGGCAGCAACCAGGGCGCGATCCACCGGCCGACGCCCTCGGGGGTGAAGTGCAGGCCGTCGCTGCGCAGCCGTACCCCACCGGCGTCCCAGGCGAAGCGGCCGTCGGGGCAGGCGCGCCGGTTGAGGTCGAGCACCGTGGCGCCGTGCCGGTCGGCGGTCGACCGCAGCAGCCGGTTCCAGGCGTCGACCCGGCCGGGTTCGTCCTCGGGCCACAGCCCGCCGTCGGGGCGTTCCGCTCGGTGCGTGTATGGCGCGGTGAGCAGGGTGACGTGGGCGCCGCGCTCGCCGGCGACCGCGACGGCCCGGTCGAGTTCACCGGTGAGGTACCGGTCGAACGCCGGGTCGCCGACATGCTGCCAGCGCCCGTCGAGTTTGCGATCCATCAGCTCCCAACGGTCGAGCAGGATCACCGCGACGTCCGGTGCGTCCGAACGCACCCCCCGTCGCCAGCGCTCGTCCCACCGGTCGCAGCCAGGGTAGTTGGGATGCGGGTCGCCGACGTAGCGCAGCTCGGGCAGCCGGGCGATCCCGCAGCCCTGCACCGCCCGTACGGTCACCGCCAACTCGTCCTGCGCGGGCAGGTAGGTGCCGAGCGACCAGGAGACCGAGTCGCCGAGGAAGACGACCCGTGGCTTGCCCGGTGGGCGCCCCGGGCGGCGTACCGGTGGCACCGGGGCGGCGGAGCCGGGCCCGGTGGAGCCGGACGCGGCCGGTCCCGCCGCGCCGGCAGCCGTGGCGTCCAGGGCGACGGGTGGTGCCGGCGCGAGCGCGGGCGGCACGGTGGCGAACACCGCCACCGCCGCCGCCGTGACGGCCGCGGTGGCGGTGACCGCCGCGCCGGCGCGGACCGGCAGCCGCCGGGCCCGCCGGATCGGCCGCTCCACCAGCAGGTACGACGCGGTCGCGGCGATCATGGTGGCCGCGCACCGCGCCCCGAGCAGGGCGCCGCCGGTGAGGCCGACCCGTTCGGCGGTGAGCCACTGGAACAGCGGCCAGTGCCACAGGTAGATGCCGTAGGAGATGCGGCCCAGCGCGACCAGCGGTGGCAGGGCGAGCACTCGTGCGGTGGGCGAGCGGGGGCTCAGCACGACGTGTCCCACGACCGCCGCCGTGGCCAGCGCGGCGACGGTCAGCCCGCCCCGGTACAGCCAACGGCTCCCGCCGTCGGCGGTCGTCCACAACAACGCCGTCGCGACGGCACCGAGCGCCGCGAGAGCACCGAGCACCGGGTGAGGTACCCGGGGTCGGGTCGCCGGCGACGGGTCGGCCACCGGGGTCCGGGTCGCGACCAGCGCGGCCAGGGCGGCGCCGACCAGCAGCGCCACGGCCCGGGTGTCGGTGCCGTAGTAGACCCGGTCCACCGATCCGGGGGAGAACAGCACCGCCGCGGTCACCGCCGAGACGACCGCGCCCACCGCGGTGACCAGCAGGAGCCGGCGTGGCCCGGCGCCGTCCGGCCGGTGCCGGTCCCCGCGCCCGGCCGCCCAGCCCAGCAGGACCGCCACCAGCACCGGCCAGAGCAGGTAGAACTGTTCCTCGATCCCCAACGACCAGGTGTGCTGCAACGGGGACGGGCTGCCGGTGGCGGCGAAGTAGTCCCCGTCGCGGTCGGCCATCCGCCAGTTGGCGACGTACCCGAGCGCCGCGAGCGCGTCCCAGCGCAGCGCCCCGATCTCGGTCGCCGGCAGCAGCCGCCGGGAGACCAACAGCGCCACGACGAGGACGACCAACAGCGCCGGCAGCAGCCGCCGGACCCGTCGGCCCCAGAAGGCCACCAGGTCGAGTCGACCGGTGGCCCGGTGCTCGGCCAGCAGCAACGAGGTGATCAGAAAACCGGACAGCACGAAGAAGGCGTCCACCCCGAGGAATCCGCCGGGCAGGGCCGCCACCCCGCCGTGGAAGGCGAGCACGGCGGCGACCGCCAGTGCCCGGAGGCCGTCCAACGCGGGCTGGTAGGTGAACCGTCGACCGTGGTCCGACATGGGCGGGCCGTGCCCATCGCGGCGGCCTTCACACCTCGGCGCCGCGACTTTCCCGCCGGAGCGTCCAGGTTTGCCGTCCGTCGATGGGGTACGCGGGCCGGAAGGGACCCGAGGGCGTCAGGGGTAGGCATGGGACAGGCCACGGTCGGCGTAGGTGCCGGGTGGTCGGGCGTCCGGTGAGACCGATCGGACCGTCCGGCCCGGACCTTCGCCCCCGCCCCTGAGGTCCGGGCGCCGGCCCGCGTTCCGGTAGCGTCGGCGACATGTCGATGGAGGCCATCGGGGCGTTGCGGGAGCCGGTGCGCCGGGCGGTCTACGAGTACGTCGTCGGGCGGGCCGAGCCGGTGAGCCGCAACGAGGTGGCCGAGGCGCTGGGCCTCGGCCGTACCCTGGCGGCGTTCCACCTGGACAAGTTGGCCGGGGCGGGGCTGCTGGAGGCGGCCAACGCGCCGCGCACCGGCGGGCCGGGAGCGGGCCGGCCGGCCAAGGTGTACCGCCGGTCGGCCGTCGAACACGCGGTGACGTTGCCGCCGCGCGACTACCGGCTGCTGGCCGAGGTGCTGGCGGGTGCGGTCGAGCGGGCCGGCGTCGAGCCGGCGGCCTACGCGGTGGCCCGGGAGGTGGGGACGAGGCTCGCCGGGGGAGAGGTGATCGCGCGTCTGGCGACGCTGGGCTACGAGCCGGTCGAGGACGCTGACCGTACGGTCCGGTTGCGTAACTGTCCGTTCCACGTCCTGGCCGAGTCGCACGGCGGTCTGGTCTGCGGGTTGAACCTCGCGCTGATCGAGGGCCTGCTGGGCGAGAGCGACCGGGGCGCACGGCTGGACCCGGGCCCGACCGGGTGCTGCGTGGTGATCGGCTCTAAAAACAATAAGAATTGACATAGAAGATATCCTGACCGCATGACCGACCACCACCTCGCCCAGCTGAACATCGCCCGGCTGCGCGCGCCCATCGACAGCCCAGTACTCGCCGACTTCGTCGCCCGGCTGCCCGAGATCAACGGCCTGGCCGAGCGCTCGCCCGGCTACGTCTGGCGGCTGCAGGACGAGTCCGGCGACGCGACCGCGCTGCGGCCCTTCGAGCCGGACGTCATCGTGAACCTGACCGTGTGGCACTCGGTCGAGGCGCTGCACGGCTTCGTGTTCCGGACCGCGCACCTGGAGCCGATGCGTCGGCGCCGGGAGTGGTTCGTGCCGTTGGACGGGCCGCACCTCGTGCTGTGGTGGATCCCGGCCGGCACCCTGCCGACCCTCGCCGACGCCGCCGACCGGCTGGACCTGCTGCGCCGCGGCGGCCCGTCGCCGCAGGCGTTCACCCTGCGCGAGCCGCACCCGGCCCCCGGCATGCTGACCGCCTGACCGGCCGGCCTTTCCGGCCTCCCGGGTGGTCGGCCTCCCGGGAGGCCGACCACCCGGGCCCGGCTACCGGCCCGGGGGCTGCGCCCCGACCCGGCCGGGCGTGTTCATCTGGGTCGAATCGGCGGGACGGCGAGGTCGGCCGCCGTCACACCGCCCCGGCGGCGAGCCAGTCGTCGAAGCTGGTCGGCCCGATCCGGGCATCCGCACCGGGCAGTTGCACCTCGCCGGCCATCGAGACGTCGAACGTCCCCCGCCAGGTGGGGACGAGCCTGATCTGCCGGCCGCGCGCGGCGAACGTGCGGCGGGCCATGTCGACCAGGTCCTCGGTCTGCGGCCCGGCGAGGTCGAGCCGTCGGCGCTGCGGTTCGCCGGCCGCGATCTCGGCGAGCGTGTCGGCCACGTCCGCGGGTGCGACCGGCTGCACGAGCAACGGGGCGATGGTCGCGGTGCCGTCCCGTTCGGTCCGGCCGGCGACCATGGCGGCGAAGTCGTGGAACTGGGTGGCCCGCAGGATCGTCCAGGGTACGTCGCCCTCGCTGACCAGCCGTTCCTGCTCGCGCTTGGCGTCGTAGTGGGAGTTGCGCTGCCCGCGGTCGATCCCGACGATCGACAGCAGGACGTGGTGACGTACGCCCGCGGACCGTTCGGCGTCGAGCAGGTTGCGGGTGCCCGTGGCGAAGAAGTCGAGCACCTGGGCGGGGTTGGTGGCGCCGGTGTTGGACGAGTCGACGACCGCGTCGACCCCGGCCAGCGCGTCGGCCAGCCCACTGCCGGTGTGCACGTCCACGCCCAGCGACCGACTGATCCGTACCGTCTCGTGGCCGGCCCGCTCCAGCGCCCGCACGGTGAGCGCCCCGACGCGACCGGTCGCCCCGACGACTGCGATTCGCATTACTACCTCCAGGAGACGTCAGCTGTCTGGCTACCGGCCGGCGATCAGCGCGGCGGTACGGGCGGCGGCCCGACCGCAGCGCTCGATCTCCTCGGCGGTCATCCGGCTGGCCGGCGCGGAGACCGCGATGCCGGCCTGCACCTGGCCCGGGTCCTGCGGGATGCGCGCGCCGACCGCCACGATGTCGGGATCGCTCTCGGTCCGGGCCAGGGCGAAGCCGGTCTCGCGGACCTCGACCAGCGCCCGTTCCAACTCCGTCCGGGTGGACAGCGAGTCGTCGGTCATCACGGTCAGCCGCTCCTCGGGATAGAGCGCGCGCAGCTCCCGGGCGGACAGCGCGGCGAGGATGGCCTTGCCCGCGGAGGTGCAGTGCGCCGGCCGGCGCAGCCCGATCCGGCCGCCGACCCGCAGCGCCCGCGGGGTCTCGATCGCGTCGATGAACCGGACGCTGTCGCCTTCGAGCAGGACGAGGTTGACGGTCTCGCCGACCTCGTCGCACAGGGCCTGCATGTGCGGGCGGGCCCGGGCCCGGATGTCGAGGCTGCGGATGGCGTTCAGGCCGATGCTCAGCAGTGCCTCGCCCGTGCGGTAGGTGCGGGTCACCGGGTCGCGGCGGAGGAATCCGTGGTGGTCGAGCATGGTGAGCAACCGGTGCGCGGTCGACCGGGCCACGCCCAACTCCGCCGCGCAGTCCATCACCCGCAACTCGTCCCGGTCCCGCAGGAGCAGCAGCAGCCGCAGCGCGTTGCTCACCGATTCGATCGGGTAGGCGGGACCCTCGCGCGGCTTCTCGTCCTGCGTCACGCAGCTCTCCGTTCGGTGTCCGCGGCTCGTCCACGGCGGTGCGGCGAACCCCGGTGAGGTGGTGAAACGTTCTCGCCCAGGCTTGACGGGCCCGCCGACCGTGTGATCGCATGTTGTGTATAGCAGAACTCAGTTCTGCAGGCAAGAATTCTGGAGGGAGTGGCCGGTGGTCCTCGAAGACGGTATCCGTCGATTCGCGGCGCGATCCGCCATCGACATGCATGTGCACGTCACGGAGGGCACCGGCGCGGCCGGGCGGGACCCGGCCAGCCGCTCGTTCCAGCAGGCCGCGGCGTCGTACTTCGGCAGCGACGCGCAGACCACCGTCGGCGCCATCGCCGACTACTACCGCGGCATCGACATCTCCTGCGTGGTGTTCGCGGTCGACAGCGAGAGCGCGACCGGCCGCACCCCGGTGCCGAGCGAGGAGATCGCCGAACTCGCGGCCGAACACGCCGACGTGATGATCCCGTTCGGCAGCGTCGACCCGTGGCGGGGCGCGGTCGCCCTGCGTTCGGCCCGGCGGCTGATCGAGCGGTACGGCGTCAAGGGCTTCAAGTTCCACCCCTCGACCCAGGGTTTCGAGCCGAACGACACCCGGTTCTACCCGCTGTACGAGGTGATCCAGTCGGCCGGGCTGCCGGTGGTGTTCCACACCGGACAGACCGGCATCGGGGCGAAGATGCGCGGCGGTGGCGGCATCCGGCTGAAGTACTCCAACCCGATGCTGCTGGACGACGTGGCCGCCGACTTTCCGGACCTGACCATCATCATGGCGCACCCGTCGGTGCCGTGGCAGGACGAGGGGCTCGCCGTCGCCCTGCACAAGCAGAACGTGTACATGGACCTGTCCGGCTGGTCGCCCAAGTACTTCGAGCCCAAGCTCGTCACGTACGTGAAGCGGATGCTGACCGACAAGGTGATGTTCGGCAGCGACTACCCCCTGATCACCCCGCAGCGGTGGCTGACCGACTTCGCGGGGCTCGGCATCGACGAGGACGCCACCCGCAAGGTGGTCAAGGACAACGCGTTGCGGGTGCTCGGCCTCGCAACGGCCAACCCCGACCAGCAGTGACGCGACCGGAGACAGGTGAGGAAAAGATGGGTCGTTTGGACAACGTGACCGTGATGGTGACCGGCGGCGGCAGCGGCATCGGCCGGGCCGGCGCGATCGCCATGGCCGCCGAGGGCGCCCGGGTCGCCGTACTCGACATCGACGACGCGCTCGCGACCCGGGTCGCCGACGAGATCACCGGCGCCGGTGGCGCGGCCCGGGCCTGGCGGGCCGACATCACCTCGCCCGACGAGATGACGGCGGCCGTCGACGGGGCCCGGGACTGGGCCGGCGGCGTGGACGTGCTGTTCCACTCCGCCGGCATCGTCGCGCCGGCCATGCTCAAGGACATGACCGTGGAGTCCTTCGAACGGGTCGTCTCGGTGAACCTGACCGGCGCGTTCGTCTGCCTCAAGGCGGTGCTGCCGCATTGGATCGAGGCCAAGCGGGGCAAGTTCATCGGGGTGACCTCGCCGGCCGGCGTCCGCGGCCAGGTCGGCGGCGGCAACTACGCGGCGGCCAAGGGCGGCGTCATCGCGCTGGTCAAGACGGCCGCGGCCGAGCTGGCCCGGTACGGGATCACCGCCAACGCCCTGCTGCCGATCGCGGCGACGGCGATGTCGGCCAAGGTGCGGGAGGACCCCAAGCTGGAGGAACGGTTCCTCAGCATGATCCCGCTGCGCCGTTGGGCGTCCCCCGAGGACATCGCGCCGAGCGTGGTCTACCTCGCCTCGTCCGACTCGGACTACATGACCGGCAGCATCCTGTCGGTCGACGGCGGACGGACGATCTAGCCGTGTCCGCCGCGCCGTTCACCTGGACCGTCGCCCGGCAGTTCGACTGGGTGGCGGGCCGGCACCCCGGCTCGACCGCGCTGGTCGACGACGCGGGTGAGCAGTCGTACCGGGAACTGGCCCGCCGGGTCGGGGCGCTCGCCGGCCACCTCGGCACCGCGGTCGGCGGCGGCCGGGTCGGCATCTACGTGTCGAACCGGCGGGAGTGGGCGGAGACGTTCCTCGCCGGGCAGCTCGCCGGGGTCGGCGTGGTGCCGGTCAACGAGCGGTACCAGGGCCAGGAGCTACGGCACATCGTCGAGGACGCGGGCATCGAGCTGCTGGTGTCGGACCTTGCCGGGCATCGCGGTGACGTGCTGGCCGGCCTGCGCGGCGACGTGGACGTCCTCGCGGTCGGCCCGGACTACGAACGGGCGCTGACCCGGGCGCCGGGCGCCCCGGCGGGACGGGACAACCCGGAGTCGTCGGTGCTCTACACCTCCGGCACCACCGCGCTGCCCAAGGGCGTCTGGCTGAGCCAGGCGAACCAGGCGCTGGGCACCTGGCTCGGCCCGTCGGTGCTGCTCGGCCTGACCGCCGCCGACACCGTCCTGATCACCACCCCGCTGGCGCACCGGGTCGGCCAGGTCCGGCTGCTCGGCGGGCTCCTCACCGGCTGCCGCACGGTGCTGTCCGCCGACGCCCGGCCGGGCACGTTCGTGGACACGGTGGCGCGGCACCGGGCCACCGTCACCGGCATGGTGCCGACCATCGCGCGGGACATCGCCGTCTCCGGCCGGGCCGGCGACCGGCTCGCCTCGCTGCGCGTGTTCAGCGTCACCGGCGAGGCGATGACCGCCGAGCTGCGCGAGAGCGTCGCCCGGATGCTGCCGGACACCGAGCTGTGGACGTTCTTCGCCTCGACCGAGACCGGGCTGGCCACGGCCCTGCCGCCGAGCGAGTTCACCCGCCGGCCCACCTCGTCGGGCCGGCCGCTGCCCGGCGTCGAGGTCGCGGTGCTCGGGCCGACCGGCACCGCCGTACCGGTCGGGGAGGGGGAGATCCTGGTCCGCTCCGGGCCGCCCGGCAGCTTCGCCGTCTCCGGCGGGTACGTCGGGCACGCCGCCGACACCGCGTTCGTCGACGCGGACGGGTGGTTCCACACCGGCGACATCGGCCGGCTCGACGAGGACGGCTGGTTGGCGGTGACCGGCCGGAGCAAGGACATGATCCTCTCCGGCGGGTTCAACATCGCCGCCCAGGAGGTGGAGGGCGTGCTGCGCCAGCATCCCGCGGTGCGCGACGCCGCCGTCACCGGGGAACCGGACGAGCGGTTCGGCGAGCAGGTCGTGGCCTGGATCGTCACCGACCCGGCGTACGGGCACCGGGTCAGCGGGGACGAACTGCGCGACTTCACCGCCAGCCGGGTCGCGTCGTTCAAGAAGCCACGGGTGGTCCGCTTCGTGTCCGAACTGCCCCGCACCGCCACCGGCAAGGTGGCCAAGTGGCAGTTGCGGGGCGACGGGACCGCGTCGTGACCGGGCACGCGGAGTTCCGCCGGCGGGCGCGGGCCTGGCTGGCCGGGAACGTACCGGCCGACGGCCTGCCGGACCCGGACACCGACCACGGATTCCGGGCGCACCGGGAGTGGGAGCGACGCCTGTTCGACGCCGGCTACAGCGGCCTCAGCTGGCCGGTCGAGTACGGCGGGCGCGGCGGCGACGTCCTGCACGAGGCGATCTTCGCCGAGGAGTACGAGCGCGCCGCCGCCCCGGTGCGGATCACCCGACCGGCGCAGCGCTTCCTCGGCCCCACCCTGATCCACTACGGCTCGGCCGAACAGCGCCGCAGGTGGCTGCCGGCGATGCTGCGGGCCGACGACATCTGGTGTCAGGGCTTCTCCGAGCCGGACGCCGGCAGTGACCTCGCCGGCCTGCGCACCCGGGCCCGGTGGGACGGCACCGGGTTCGTCGTCGACGGCCAGAAGACCTGGACCACGTACGGGCGGTTCGCCGACCGGATGTTCACGCTGGTCCGTACCGGCGAGCCGGGCGGGCGGCACCGGGGCCTGAGCGCCCTGGTGATCGACCTGCGCAGCCCCGGGGTGCGGGTGCGTCCGGTGCGGCAACTGCACGGGCAGACCGGCTTCGCGGAGGTCTTCCTCGACTCGGTGGCGGTGCCGGCCGAGAACCTGGTCGGACCGCGGGACGAGGGATGGCGGGTGGCGTTGACGCTGCTGTCGTTCGAACGCGGTCCGGACGCCGGCGCCCCGGAACGCACCGCGCGACGGCTCGCCGCGCTCGCCGGCGACGTTCTGGCGGCGGACGCCGCGCCCGGCACGGTCCGCGAACTCGGCGACCGGTACGCCCGGCTGGCGGCCCTGCGGGCGTACGTCCACCGGCGGGTCGGCTCGCGCCTGTGCGGCGAACCGGTCGGCGCCCAGTCGAGCCTGGTGAAGCTCTTCTCGGCCCGGCTCGACGCGGACATCGTGCGGCTCGGCGTCGAGGTGTTCGGTGACGAGCGGCTCGCCGAGGGGACGCCCGAGTTCCTCGACTACTGGCACTCCCGGGCCGGGTCCATCTATGGCGGAACGGCCGAGATCCAGCGCACCGTCGTCGCCGACCGGATCCTCGGGCTGCCCCGATGACGCGGCCGACCGACGACGCCGGGGCGGTGCGGCCGCCGGGCGGTCGGCCACGCCCGGGTAACCGGTACCGGGGGTGGTTCCGATGCGGGAGTTGACCGAACAGGCGGCCCGGCTGCTGGTGCCGACCGAAGAGCAGCGCCACCTCGCCGCCGCCGCGGCGGACGCGTTCGCCCGGTCGAACCCCGGCCCGGCCGGGCCGTCCGCCGCGGACACCGGCGCCACGCCGGACACCGGCGCCATGCCGGACACCGGTGACGCGCCGGACACCGGTGACGCGCCGGGCGCCGATCCGGACGGCGGCTTCGACCGGGCCCGGTGGGCGGAGCTGGCCGGAACGGACCTGCTCGGCGCGGCGGTGCCCGAGGAGTCCGGCGGGCTCGGACTGTCCGTACCCGATCTCGTGGTGCTGACCGAGCAGGCCGGCCGGGCGTTGCTGCCCGGCCCGGTCGTCGAGTCGATCTGGGTCGTCGCTCCCGCCTTGGCCGCGCTCGGCCCGCCTTGGGCGCCGGCGCTCGCCGCGCTGCTGCGCGGCGATCTGGTCGGTTCCGCGGTCGACGGCACGCTGCGCGGCCCGGACCTCGACGTCGCCGGATACGTCGTGGTGCCGACCGGCGGGGCCGACCGGTTGTACGACGCCGCCGAGCTCGGCCCGATCGCCCGGGTGCCCACCCAGGACCGCGCGGAACGGTCCTTCCGGCTGACCGGGCTGCCCGACGTCGGCGGCGACCCGACCGGCGGCGACGTGCCGGTAGTTCCCACGGCGCCGCCGACGGACGGGCTGGGCGGGCTCGACCGGGGCCGGCTCGGCGCGGCCGCCTACCTGCTCGGCGTCGCCGACGGCCTGCTCGCCCAGGGCATCGGGTACGCGCGGCTGCGCGAGCAGTTCGGCCGGCCGATCGGCGCGTTCCAGGCGGTCCGGCACCGGCTGGTCGACGCGTACGTCGAGCTGGAGTTCGCCCGGAGCGCGGTGTGGAGTGCCGGCTGCGACGTGGCGGCGGGCGATCCGGCGGCCCGGGTGGCGATCCGCTGTGCCAGCGTGGCCGCGAAGCGGGCCTTCGCCGAGGTCGACCGGCACTGCCTCCAGGTGCACGGCGGCATCGGGTTCACCTGGGAACACCCGTTGCACGGCTGGCTCAAGCGCGGCGCGACCTTCGCTGCGCGCTACGGACTGCGCCGCGAGCTGGAGACCGACCTCGGCGAACTGTTGCTCGCCGAGGTCGCGGGCCGGCCACCCGGCCGGCCACCGCGCCCGCACATCTGACGGCACCAGCGAGGACAACCGCAACCCCCCGAGGAAGGAACAGCGTGATCAACAAAGCCAGGGCCGGGCACCGCTATCCGAGCTACCGGTACGAGGTGAGCCGCGCGAAGATCGAGGAGTACGCCGCGGCCACCGGCTACCGGCTGCCGCGGGACTCCGAGGGGGCACTGATCGCCCCGAACATGTTCGCCGCCTGCTTCACGGTGATGTACGGCGCGCGCCTGCTCCGCGAGGACGCCGAGCTGGGTGGCTCGGGTCCGGTCGTGCACGCCGGCCAGGACTACGACTTCCACCGACGGGTCGCCGGCGGCGACGTCGTCGAGTGCCGCCCGCAGGTGCGGGAGATCCTCGACCGGGGTCGGCACACCTATCTCACCCTGGCGATCGACTGCGTCGACGCGACCTCGGGCGACCCCGTGGTGACCAGCCGCCAGACGATCGTCTACCTGAACGCGGCCCCCGCCGCGGCGGAGGAGGCCAAGTGACCACCGACCGTACGTTGACCCCGGGCGCCACCATGCCGCGTCACGAGCAGCGGATCGAACAGCTCGACCTGATCCGGTACGCCGGCGCGAGCGGCGACTTCAACCGGTTGCACTGGGACGGCGAGTACGCCGCGACGGCCAGCCCGACCGCCGGCGTGATCGTGCACGGGATGTTGAACATCGCGCTGCTGCTGCGGGTGGTCGGCGACTGGGTGGGCGGCGACGACCGGATCGTCTCGACCTCGGTGAGCCTGCGCGCACCGTGTCCGGTCGGCGCGCTGGTGTCGTTCCACGCCCGGGTGGCCGAGGTCGACGAGCGGGCCGGCAGCGCGGTGCTGGCGGTCGGCGCCGAACTGCCGGACGGCGCCCCGGTCATCGACGCCAAGCGGTCCCGGGTCACCGTCCGGCTCGGCTGACCGCCGCCGCGGCACCGGGACGGGTCGGCCGCCCGCCGGCCCGTTTCCCGGGCAGGGCCAGGCTGAGCACGGCGGACAGGGCGCACACCCCCACACCCACGGCGAATCCGACGGTGTACCCGGTCCCGGTCGGCAACGCCCGCCCCGGACCGGTGTACGCGTCGAGGATCACCGCGCTCACCGCGCTGCCGGCCGAGTAACCGACGCTGCGCAGCACCTGGTTGAAGCTCGTCGCACTGCCGGTCTCCGCGGCCGGGACGGCGCCGACCAGCAGCCCGACGACGGCGGCGAAGGTGATGCCGACGCTGACGCCGGCCAGGCCCATGCCGGCGAACGGCTGCCACAGCTCGTCCCGGCGCACCAGCAGCAGGGCCGTCGCCGCGAGGAACACCAGGGCCCCGACGGTGATGCTGCGGAGCGCGCCGATCCGTCGGCGCAGCGCCGGGGTGACCCGGTTGCCCAGCACGCTGCCGACCGAGAACGGCGTCAGGACCAGTCCGGCGAGCACCACCGACGCGCCGAAGCCGTACCCGGTGGCCGGTGGCGTCTGGACGAACCTGATGACCAGGGACATCAGCAGGTAGACGCCGACCCCGGCCAGCAGCGTGGCCAGGTCGGCGGTCAGCACCGTCCGGTCGCGCAGCAGCCGCAGGTCGACCAGCGGGTACGGGCACCGCAGCTCGCGCCGCACCCAGAGCGGGAACAGGATCGCGGCACCGGCCAGCAGCCCGAGCACCGGCGGCGACGACCAGCCCCACCGTTCGCCCTGACCCAGTCCGATCAGCGCCATGACCAGCGCGCAACCGAGCGCTACGGTGCCCAGCACGTCGAACCGGCGGCGCGCGGTCGCCCCGGGGGACGGGACGACCAGCCAGGCGAGGACGAGGGCGGCGGCGCTGATGCCCGCGCCGAACCAGAACCCGGCGCGCAGCCCGAGGTGGTCGGTGATCAGGCCGGTGACCGGGTAACCGAGACCGACCCCGGTGACCGTGACCACCGACAACGCGGCGATCGTGCCGCCGGCGCGGTCGGCCGGCAGGTGTTCCCGGGCGACCGCGATGACCAGCGGGACCAGGCCGAGGCCGACGCCCTGCAGGGTCCGCCCGGCCAGGAGCTGGCCCAGGCCGCCGGCGGTGGCGGTGAGCAGGCCGCCGGCGAGGGTGAGCCCGAGGCAGCCGAGGATGACCTGCCGCCGGCGCGGCCCGTCGCCGAGCCGACCCATCGTGGGGGTGGCGACCGCGCCGGCCAGCAGCGCCACGGTCAGCGACCACTGGGCGGTCCCGACCGGTACGCCGAAGACGTCCGCGACGGTGGGGACCAACTGCGCGCCCAGGCTGCTGATGACGGCGGTGACCAGACCGATGGCGATCAGGGCGGCCGGCAGCACGGCGAGGTGCCGGCGGGACAACCGCTCCGGGTCGCCCTGCGGGCCGACGGCCGCGGGGGTCCTCACAGCTCGGCGCGCAGCAGCTCGGTGATCGCGGCCTGGGCCTGCTCCAGCGCCGGGGCGAGTTGCCGGGCCGCGTCCGCGTTGCCCATCCGGCTGGTCGGCACGGCGACGGCCAGCGCGGCCAGCGGTGCCCCGATGAGGTCGCGGACGGCGGTGCCGACCGCGCTGATACCCTTCTCGCCCTCCTCGATGTTGACGGCGTAGCCGGCCGTCCGGATGTCGGCCAGTTCCGTCTCCAACTGCTCCCAGGTCTGGATCGACGACTGGGTACGACTCTCCAACAGGCGGTCGGGGTAGCGGCGGGACAGTTCGGTACGCGGCAGCGCGGCGAGGATCGCCTTGCCCCCGGCGGTGCAGTGCGCGGGCAGCATCAGCCCGGTCCGGCTGCCGACCCGGACCGACCGGGGACTCTCGACGCAGTCCATGAACCGGACGTTCTGCCCTTCGAGCAGGAGCAGCGAGACGGTCTCCTGGGTCTGTTCGCGCAGCTGTTCGAGGATCGGCCGGGCCACCCGGCGGATGTCGATGCGACCGATGGCGGCCAGTCCGATCTCGTTCAGCGCGGAGCCGGGCCGGTAGACGCCGTTCGGCTTGTCCTGCATGACGAAGCCGCGGGCGCGCAGGGCGGTCAGCAGCCGGTGCGCCGTGGACCGGGCGACGTCCAGTTCCTCGGCCGCCTCGGCGACGCGCAGCACGCGACGCTCCCCGATGAGCTGCAACAGATGCAGGGCGTTGTCGACCGATGACAGTCCGCTGTCGCCGGGGGTGCGCGGTGGTGGCGGGGTGCCCGTACCCGGCTGGCGGCCGGTCTCGCCTCGTCGGGGCGGAAAGGAATTCGACATGGAGGAAGAGTAGATCAGACTCTTCTGCTCTGCGGAAGCTGTCTCTATGGTGGCGGCATGAACGTCTCGCCTGGAGAAGCCCAGCTCCCCGTGGCCGTCGTGGGCGGTGGCCCGGTCGGAATGACGGCGGCGGTGGCCCTCGCGCAGCAGAACGTCCCGGTGGTGCTCGTGGAGGCCGAGCCGGTCCCGAAGACGGACTGGCGCGCCTCGACGTTCCACCCACCGACCCTGGAGCTGCTGCGGGAACTCGGGGTCGTCGACCGGATGCGCGCCGAAGGGCTGCCCGTCCCGCGCTACCAGTTCCGCGACCGCCGCGCCGGCCTGGTCGCCGAGTTCGACTTCGGGGTGCTGCGGGACGAGACGGCCTATCCGTACCGGTTGCAGCTCAACCAGCAGCACCTGGTGCGGATGCTGGCCGAGCGGTTGGCCGAGCTGCCCGCCGCGGACCTGCGGTTCGGTTGCCGGGCCGTCGCGGTCGAGCCGGAGCGCGACGGGGTGACGCTGACCGTCGAGACCGGCGGCGGCACCGAGCGGTTGCGTTGCGCGTACCTGGTCGGCGCGGACGGGGCCGGCAGCACGGTCCGCGGGCTGCTGGACATCCCGTTCGACGGCTTCACCTATCCCGAGCGGTTCCTGATCGTGAGCACCTCGGTGAACTTCCGCGAGCTGCTGCCCGACATCGCCGACGTCAACTACATCGCCGATCCCGAGGAGTGGCTGTTCCTGCTCCGGACGCCCGAGTCCTGGCGGGCCGTCTATCCCGTGCCGGCGCGGCAGAGCCGGGAGCAGGCCACCGACCGCGACGAGATGCAGGCGCACCTGCAGGGCATCGCCGCCCACCCGCCGGGCTACCCGATCGAGGACCACCAGCTCTACAACGTGCACCAGCGGGTGGCGGCCACCTTCCGGCTCGGCGACTGCCTGCTGATCGGCGACGCGGCGCACATCAACAGCCCGCTCGGCGGCGTCGGACTCAACAGCGGCATCCACGACGCGATGGACCTGTCCCGCCGGCTGGTGCGGATCCTGCGGCACGGCGCCGACCCGGGACCGGAACTGGACGCCTTCGCCGAGCTGCGCCGCCGGGTCGCCGTCGAGTACGTGCAGGCCGACACCCGGCGCAACACCGAACGGCTCAACGAGCGGGACGAGGCCAAGCGGCGGGCGCACCACGACGAGCTGCGGGCCGTCGCCGCGGATCCGGACCGCTCGCGCGCCTGGTGCCGGCGGGCGTCCCTGCTGGAGTCCGTGCACCGCTTCGGCATCGGCGAACCGCCGGCCGGGCCGGGCGGGTCGCCGGCCGCCGCCGGGGACCGAACAGCAGAGGAGACGAGAGCATGACCGTTGAGCAGTCCGTACCCGAGGCCCCGACCGTCGAGCCGGAGCTGGCCGCCCTCTACGCCGACCTGTCGGCGGTGCACCTGCACCCGCTGTGGACGATCACCAAGCAACTGTTGACCCCGACGCCACAACCCCGGTCGGTGCCGTGGCTCTGGTCGGCCGGTGTCCTGGCCCCGCTCGCCGACCGGGCACTGCGCCTGGTGCCGGTGGAGCGGGGCGGTGAGCGCCGGGTGCTGAGCTTCGGCAATCCCGGGCTGGGTGGCCTGCCGTACGCGGCGGGCACGCTGTGGGGAGCCGTCCAGTGCCTCGGCCCGGGGGAGACCGCGCCCGCGCACCGGCACTCGCCCGGCGCCGTCCGGTTCGTGCTGGAGGGCAGCGGGGTCTGGACCACGGTCGACGGCGACCCGTGCGACATGGCCCCGGGCGACCTCGTCCTCACCCCGGGCTGGAACTGGCACGAGCACACCAGCGACGGCAGCTCCCGGATGCTCTGGTTCGACGGACTCGACCTGCCGATGGTGGAGGCGCTGGACGCGGTCTTCTTCGAGCCCTACCCGCAGGACCGGCAGCCGGCGCGCGCCGAGCACAACCTCTCCGAGGCCCGGTTCGCCGGCGCCGGCCGGCGGCACGTCGAGGGATCGGTCACCGGCGCGCTCGACCCGCGGCACTCGCCGTTGCTGGTCTACCGCTGGACGGACACCGACGCGGAGCTGACCCGGCTCGCCGCGGCGCGGGACACCGCGATGGTCAGCCTGGAGTTCGTGAACCCGAACACCGGCGCGAGCGTGCTGCCGACGCTGAGCTGCGGCATGCACCGGCTGCGCCCGGACCGGCGGACCGAGGCGGTACGGCGTACCGGGAACACGATCTTCGTGGCGTACCGGGGCAGCGGCAGCTCGGTCATCGACGGCGTCCGGTTCGACTGGTCGCCCGGCGACGTGTTCGTCGCACCGTCATGGTCCGCCGTCGAGCACCTGGCGGCCGAGCCCGCCGACCTGTTCAGCCTCGGCGACGCGCCCGTGCTGCGGGCGCTGAACCTCTACCGCGAGCAGGCGCTCGACGGTCCCCAGGACGTGCGTCGGGTGTTCGAGCCCGACCGCGTGCCGTGACCCGTACCGGAGGAACAGCGGATGAGACTGGCGATATTTGACGAGACCCGCCTGGGAGCGGTGGTGGCCGGCGGCGTCGTCGACGTCACCGCCGCCCTGCCCTGGGCGTACGACCCGGATCCGGCGACCGCCGGGTGGTGGCGGCGACTGTGCGGCGAATTCGACGAGGTCCGGGACCGGCTGGCGGCCGCGGCCCGGGACGGTGAGCCGGTGCCGTTGGACCGGGTACGGCTGCGGGCGCCGGTGCTCAACCCGTCCAAGCTGCTCGCGGCGGCGTCGAACTACGCCGACCACGTCGCGGAGATGCACGGCGTGCAGGAGCGGACGCTCGGCCGGGTCGAGCACTGGATGATGGACTTCGACGTGTTCCTCAAGGCGCCGTCGTCGGTGATCGGCCCGGCCGACGACATCGTGCTGCCGCCCGCCGTGCTCGCGGCCGGGCACGAGGTGCACCACGAGTCGGAACTGGTCGTCGTGATCGGTCGGGGCGGTCGGGACATCCCGGAGTCGGCCGCGCTGGAGCACGTCTTCGGCTACGCGATCGGACTGGACATCACGGTACGTAGTGACGGCGACCGATCCCGCCGGAAGAGCTACGACACCTTCAGTCCGATCGGCCCGTGGGTCACCACCGCCGACGAGGCGGGTGACCCGGCCGACTTCGACATCGAGCTGACCTGTTCCGGGCAGCCGCGCCAGAAGGTGAACACGGCCGCCCTGATCACCCCGGTTCCCGCCATCATCGCGTACGCGTCGTCGGTGATGACGCTGGTCCCGGGGGACGTCATCTTCACCGGGGCGCCGCCCGGCGTCGGTCCGATCGTGGCCGGTGACGTGCTCGACACCTCGATCAGCCGGCTCGGCGAGATGCGCATACAGGTCAAACAGCCCACGTTTCCACAATATTAATTCCGTGTGAAGGAATCGTTATCCCAAAGAGTTCCACACACTGGACAGTCCCGATAAGCCCTGCTTACCGTACGTCACACTCCACCGGAGGACCCCCATGCGAAAGATCGTTTCCGCTGTCGTCGCCGCGGCGATGACAGCCGTGTTCGCCGCCGGCTGCGGCGGCGGTAGCGGTGAGACCAGCGGTGGCCTCACCACCGTCAAGGTCGGCATCGTGCCGTTCTCGCCCAACGCCGTCCTGTTCCACGCGATGGACGGCGGCATCTTCGCCAAGCACGGCCTGAAGGTCACCACCGTCTCGGCCGCCGCGCCCACCCCGATCGTCGCCGCGATGGTCAGCGGCCAGCAGCAGTTCGGCTTCGTCACCACCCCGGTGCTGCTGAACGTCAACGCCGAGGGCACCGCCGTCAAGTGCGTGTCGCCGGTCGACGGCCAGATCAGCAAGGACCGCGACGCCAGCGCCCTGGTCGCCTCCGCCAAGAGCGGCATCACCGACATCAAGGGCCTCGCCGGCAAGAAGGTCGCGGTCGTCCAGCTGTCCAGCATCAACCTGATCGGCGCCAAGAAGCTCGCCGAGCAGGCCGGCGTGACGAACATCGAGTGGGTCGCCATCCCGTTCCCGCAGATGCCCCAGGCCCTCGCCGACGGCCGGGTGGACGGCGCGGTCGTCACCTCGCCGTACCTGGACACGGCGGTGGCGGCGGGGGCGAAGAAGCTCGCCTACCCCAGCTCCCAGCTGTGGCCGGAGGGCACCATCTACTGCTACGGCGCCACCGACAAGTACCTGCAGGAGCACCCGGACGTGGCGAAGAAGTTCCACGACGCGATGACCGAGGCGATCCAGTACGGCAAGGACCACGAGGCCGAGATCAAGAAGACGCTGGAGACGTACCTGAAGCTGTCGCCGGAGGAGGCGCAGAAGCAGATCCTGCCCACCAACTACGTACCCGAGATCAACGTGCCGTCCATCGCCAGCATCCAGGACGTGATGGCCCAGCAGGGCTCGGTCAAGAAGAAGGTCGACCCCAAGGACCTCGTCTGGACCCCCCAGGGCTGAACCCGTCCCCGTCCCGCGCCTCGGAAAGTGGAGGGCACGCCATGAGTCAACTGGTCAGCACGGACCGCGCGGCCGTCGTCGTCGCCGGCAAACCGGTGGCCTCGCAGTTCCAGCCGGTGCACAACCCGGCCCGTACCGACGAGGTCGTCGGTGAGGTCGCCGTCGGCACCGCGGCGCACGTCGAGCGGGCCGTCGCCGCAGCGGCGGACGCCTTCCCCGGCTGGTCGGCGACCCCGGCAACGCGCCGCGCCGAGCTGCTGCTGGCGGCGGCGGACGACCTCGCCGACCACGTCGACGAGCTGGCCACCCTGCTCACCCGGGAGCAGGGCAAGGTGCGCTGGGAGTCGATGATCGACGTCGGCGGCGCGGCGAAGATCCTGCGGTACTACACCGGCCTGGCCGACCGGCTCGCCGCCGACGAGGTGTTCCGCCGGGACGACCGTGGCACGGTCCACCTCGGCCGCCGGCCGGTCGGCGTCACCGGCATCATCGTTCCCTGGAACAGCCCCGTCTACCTGGCCTTCCTCGGCCTCGCGCCGGCCCTGCTGGCCGGCAACACGGTGGTCGTCAAACCCTCGGAGTACGCCCCGCTCGCCCTCGGGCGGGTCCTGGACGTGCTCGCGGCGCACCTGCCGCCCGGCGTGGTCAACACCGTGCCGGGCGGGGCCGAGGCGGGCTCGGCCCTCGTGGCGCACCCCCGGGTCCGCAAGGTGTTCTTCACCGGCAGCACGGCGACCGGGCAGCAGGTGATGCGGGGCGCCGCCGGCAACCTGAAGAATCTCAGCCTCGAACTCGGCGGCAACGACCCGGCGATCGTGCTGCCCAGCGCCCGGGTCGACGACCGGCTCGTCGACGAACTGGTCCGCGCCGTGTTCACCCTCAGCGGCCAGATCTGCTTCGACGTCAAGCGGATCTACGTGCACCGGTCGCGCTACGCCGACTTCGTCGAGCGGTACCTCGACGCGGTCGACCGCATCGTCGTCGGGGACGGACTCGACCCGGCCAGCACGATCGGCCCGGTCAACAACCGGCCGCAGTTCGAGCGGGTCCGGGACCTGATCGAGCGGACCCGGGCGGCGGGCGCGACGGTGCGTACCGTCGGCCGCAAGCTCGACCCGGAGGGCTGGGACCGGGGCCTGTTCCTGCTGCCCTCGGTGGTCACCGACGTCGAACCGGGTGCCGAGATCGTCGGCTGCGAACAGTTCGGCCCGGTCGTCCCGGTGCTGCCGTACGACACCGACGAGCAGGTGGTGGCGTACGCCAACGACACCGAGTTCGGCCTGAGCGCCTCGGTCTGGGGCGAGGACCGGGAGCACGCGCTCAGCGTGGCCCGGCGGCTGGAGTGCGGCAGCGTGTTCCTCAACGTGCACCGGCTGGGCGCGTCCGACATGACGATGCCGTTCGGTGGTTTCAAGGGCAGCGGGATCGGCCGCGGGCACGGGATGTACTCGCTGGACGCGTGCACCGAGTTGCAGGTCATCGCCGACTACGTGGACGTGTCGGGGTTCCCCGGCCCGCCGCCGAGCTGAGAAGGGGAGGTCCCCGGGATGCACGTACTGGACGCCAGGTGGTTCCGGCTGGCCGCGAAGGTCGCGGTCTTCGCCGTCGCGCTCGGCGCGTGGCAGCTGCTGACCACCACCGGAGTGCTCTCCACCGACTCGTTCCCGACGATGGCCGACACGGTGACCGAGCTGGGCCGCCAGCTCGGCTCGGCGGAGCTGTGGCTCGCGGTCGGGCAGACCCTGCGGGGCTGGGGCCTGGGCCTGCTGATCGGCGGGTCGCTGGCGATCGCCACCGGCACGCTGCTGGGCTTGAACCGGTTCGCGTACCGCAGCGTGATCCCGGTGATCGAGTTCCTCAAGACCGTACCGGCGATCGCGATCCTGCCGCTGGCGGTCGTCGTGTTCGGCCCGACGCCGGAGATGAAGGTGTTCATCGTCGCGTTCGGCGTCTTCTGGCCGTTGACGATCCAGGCCATCTACGGCGCCCGGGCGGTCGACCCGGTGGTCCGGGACACCGCCACGGCCATGCAGCTTCGCGGCGCGCGCCGGTTCGCGACGGTCACCCTGCCCAGCGCCGCGCCGTTCCTGGCCACCGGGATCCGGGTGGCCGCGGCGGTGGGCCTCATCCTGGCGGTGATCGCCGAGCTGATCGGCGGCTCGACCGGGCTGGGCCTGAGCATCCTGACCGCCGAGAACGCCGGCCCGAGTCAACTCCCCGCGATGTACGCGTTCATCCTCGTCACCGGGATCACCGGTGTCGTGGTGACCGCGCTGTTCACCGCGATCGAGCGGCGGCTGCTGCACTGGCACGAGAGCCAGCGCAACGCCGCCGGGAAGGCGGCCTGACATGACCACCGGCCAACGACCGGACCTGGCGACGCCGGCACGGACCGACCCGCCGCGGCGACCTCCGACCGTCGTACCCGATCCCGATCCCGATTCCGGCCCGGAGCCCGCCGGCGGTCCGGACCGGGCCCCCGACGCGGCCCCGGCCGGCAGCACGGCCCCGGCCGGCAGCACGGCCCCGGCCGGCAGCGCGGCCCCGGCCGGCAGCGCGGCCCCGGCCGGCAGCGCGGCCCCGGCCGGCAGCACGGCCCCGGCCGGCAGCACGGCCCCGGCCGGCAGCACGGCCCCGGCCGGCAGCGCGGCCCAGGTACGCACCACCGGCCCGGTCCCCGGGACCGAGCCGGTGGCCCGGCGGTCCCCGGGCGCGTCGGTGGCGAGCCGGGCCTGGAACGTCATCTCCCGGGTGTGGTTCTTCGCCGCCGCCCTCGTCCTGTGGTGGGTGCTGTCGGCCGACAGCACGTCGACGTTCTTCCCACCGTTGCGGGACATCGTGACCCGGCTGTACGAGCTGTGGATCGTCGGCGACACCAAGCGGATGCTGTGGCCGAGCCTGGCCCACTTCGCCATCGGGTACGGCACCGCAGGCGTGCTCGGTGTGCTGCTGGGTGCCCTGCTGTGGCGGTTCCGGCGGACCAACGACGCCGTGTCGCCGCTGCTGTACTTCGTCTACGTCATCCCGGCGCCGGCGATCCTGCCGGCGGTCATCGCGGTGATGGGCATCGAGTCCGGAATGAAGATCACCATCATCGTGCTGGCCGCGATCTGGCCCACCCTGCTGAACACGATCGACGGCATGCGCGGCATCGACCCGATCAAACTGGATACCGCCAAGGTGCTGCACATGTCGCCGCTGCACACCGTCCGGTCGGTGGTGCTGCCCGGCGCCCTGCCGCAGATCATGGCGGGCCTGCGGCACAGCCTGCAGATCGCCGTGATCATGATGGTGGTCAGCGAACTGGTCGCCTCCACCTCGGGCATCGGCTTCTTCATCCTCGACGCCCAGCAGCGGTTCGCGTTCACCGACATGTGGACCGGCGTGGTCGTGCTGGCCCTGATCGGCAGTGCCCTGACGTTCCTGTTCATCGCGGTCGAGCGGGTCGTGCTCGCCTGGTACATCGGCGCCCGCGCCGTCGAAGAGAAGGGTTGAGGACATGTCGCAACCACAGACGAGCACGGGGGGCGGCACCGTGGCCGACCAACCCGTACTGGCGATCCGCGATCTGCGGAAGGTCTACAACGCCGGCCGGCCCGACGAGCGCGAGGCGGTCGCGGACGTGTCGTTCGAGGTCAACCGGGGTGACTTCGTCTGCGTCGTGGGACCCAGCGGCGCCGGCAAGACCACCCTGCTGCGCTGCCTCAGCGGTCTGCTGCCGGCCACCACCGGCGAGGTGCTGTTCGAGGGTACGCCGCTGCGCCGCGTCCCGGACCGGCTCAGCGTGGTCTTCCAGGACTACAGCCGGTCGCTGTTCCCCTGGCTCACCGTGCCTGGCAACGTCGCCGTACCGCTCAAGGTCGCCGGCTACGACCGGCAGCGGCGCCGGCAGCGGGTGGACGAGGTGCTGCACGCGGTCGGGCTCGGCGACGTCGGCCGGCGCTACCCGTGGCAGCTCTCCGGCGGCATGCAGCAGCGGGTGGCGATCGCCCGGGCGCTGGTGCAGCAACCCGACCTGATCCTGATGGACGAACCGTTCGCGTCCGTCGACGCGCAGACCCGCTTCGACCTGGAGGACCTGATCCTGCGGGTACGCAGCGAGTACAACGTCACCGTCGTGCTGGTCACCCACGACATCGACGAGGCGGTCTACCTGGCCGACCGGGTGGTCGTGCTGTCCAGCCCGCCGAGCGTGGTCAAGGAGATCGTCGACATCCCGCTGGACCGGCCCCGCAACCAGCTCACCACCCGCTCCAGCGAGGTCTTCGGCCGACTCCGTCGGCACCTGCTCGAACTGGTCACCGGATGACGACGGACGAGAAACCGGCGGTGTCCCGGCCGGTCGCCGACGCGCTGCTGGACGTACTCCGGGCCTGGGACGTGCGGCACATCTTCACCTGCCCCGGCAGCACCGAGGCCGCCGTCCTGGACGCGCTGGTGGTCCGGGACGACCTCGACCTGGTCCTGACCACCCACGAGGGGGTCACGGTCTCCATCGCCGACGGGCTGTCCCGGGCCACCCGGGGCCCCAGCGTGGCCTACCTGCACGCCAACGTCGGCCTGACCAACGGGCTGAGCAACCTGTACGCCGCGCAGCTCGCCTACTCGCCGGTGGTGGTGCTCAACGGCCTGAAGGCCAGCTCGATCCAGGCGCACGGCGGCTTCACCACCGGCCGGCGGATGCGCGACCTGGTCCACCAGTACGTCAAGTCGGACTGGCAGTCGCTGACCGCGGACGCCATCGGAGAGGACGTCAACCGGGCGTTCCGGACCGCGGTGACCGAGCCGGCCGGGCCGGTCTGGGTGGGCCTGAGCCAGGACCTGACCGAGCAGGAGACCACCGCGACCGTGCCCCCGGTCGCCGGGTTCCGGTTCGACTCGCGGACCGCGCCGTCACCGGCGGGGCTCGCCGAGGCCGCCAGGCTGCTGGCCGAGGCACGCCGACCGGTGCTGGTCGCCGGCAGCGAACTGGCCCGGGTCGGCGCGATCGACGCCCTGGTGCGGCTGAGCGAGAAGCTGGGCGTACCGGTGCTGCACGAGGACCGGCGCGGCCTGGAACGGCCGGGTTTCCCCACCGACCATCCGCACTTCCACGGGCAGTACACCCCGCAGCACCCGCTGGTCGCCGAGGCCGACCTGCTGGTCTTCCTCGGCGCGCGGCTGTTCAACGAGTTCGAGACGCCCCGGACGCCGCAGCTCCCGCCGGGCGTACGGGTGGTGCACGGGCACACCGACCCGCAGCACGTCGCCGCGATCCACGGCGTCGACGTCGGGCTGGTCGGCGACCAGCGACTGCTCGTCGAGGCGTTGCTGGACGCCGTCCCGCCGCCGACCGGGCCGCGGCCCGTCCCGCCGTACGCGCCGGATCCGCAGCCCGCTCCCGCCCGCGCCGCCGCCGGTGGCCGGCTGCGGGCCGCGGAGGTGGTGGACGTGGTGACCGACGCGCTGCGCGGTGCCGCCCTGGTCGGCGACGCCACCACCGCCGGCGGCGTGCTGCAGCAGCGGGCCGAGCAACGCGGCGGCGACGACTACTTCGTCTCCACCTCCGGCTCGCTCGGCTGGGGGATGGGCGCGGCGCTCGGCGTCAAGCTCGGACTGCCGCACCGGCGGGTGGCGGCGGTCCTCGGCGACGGCGTGTTCCAGTTCGGGATGCCGGCGCTCTGGACGGCGGCCCAGCGGCGCATCCCGGTCACCTACGTGGTGCTCAACAACGAGCGGTACGCCGCCGTCGGTGCCGCGCTGCGCCGGTTCGGCGGGCAGGCCGTACGCCGCGACCGGTGGCCGGGCACCGACATCGCCGGCCCGAACATCGCCGACATCAGCAGCGGCTTCGGGGTCCCCGGCCAGCGGGTCGACTCGCTGCGCGACCTCCGCGAGCGCCTGGACGCGGCGCGCGCGGTCGAGCATCCCACCCTCATCGAGGTGATGACCGCCACCGACGAGTTCTGACCGGAGCCGTCCGTTCGACCGGGGAGTGACATGTCCAATCGCATGGCCGGCGAGGTCGCCGTCGTCGGCGCAGGGATCGGCGGGCTGGTGCTCGCGCTGGAACTGCACGACGCCGGGATCCCGTGCCGGATCTACGAGGCGGTGCCGGAGATCCGCCCACTCGGGGTCGGCATCAACATTCTGCCGCACGCCACCGGGATCCTGGCCCGGCTCGGCCTGACCGACGACCTGGCCCGGGTCGCGGTGACCACCCGGGAGTCGGCCTTCTTCAACCGGTTCGGCCAGCTCATCCACCGGGAGCCGGCCGGCCGGTACGCGGGGCACGAGCACCCGCAGTTCTCCGTGCACCGCGGCGACCTGCAACGGGTCCTGCTCGACGCGGTGCGCGCGCGGCTCGGCCCGGACGCGGTCCGGCTCGACCACCGCTGCGTCGGGTTCGACCAGGACCGGGACGGCGTACGGCTGCGGTTCCGCCGCTCCGGCGACGGCGCGTCGCTGCCGGACGTGCCGGCGGCCCTGCTGGTCGGCTGCGACGGCATCCACTCGGCCGTCCGGGCCCAGCTGCACCCGGGGGAGGGGGAGCCGCGCTACAGCGGGGTGAACATGTGGCGGGGGACGACGGTGGCGCCGCCGATCCTGACCGGCGCCAGCATGGTCCGGGCCGGCTGGCTCAGCCACGGCAAGCTGGTCGTCTACCCCATCCGTCGGGACGTCGACGGGCACGGCAACCAACTGGTCAACTGGGTCGCCGAACTGGAGACGCCGCGGCACGGCCGACGCGACTGGGGGCGCCCCGGCCGGATCGAGGACTTCATCGGTGCCTTCGCCGACTGGCACTTCGACTGGCTGGACGTCGCCGCGCTGCTGCGCGGCACCGAGCGGGTGCTCGAATACCCGATGGTCGACCAGGACCCGCTGGACCGGTGGACGGTCGGCCGGGTGACCCTGCTCGGCGACGCGGCCCACCCGATGGTGCCGCGCGGCTCCAACGGTGCCGGCCAGGCGATCCTCGACGCCGCGGCGTTGCGCCGGTGCCTGTGCGCCGACGACGATCCGGAACGGGCCCTGCGGGCGTACCAGGACGAGCGGCTGCCGGCCACCGCGCGGGTCGTGCGTACCAACCGCAGCACCCCGCCGGACATCATCCTCCGCGAGGTCTGGGCGCGCACCGGCGACCGGCCGTTCGGCCGCGTCGAGGACGTCATCGGCCCGGACGAGCTGACGACCATCTCGCGCCGCTACGCCGAGGCCACCGGAAACCCGTCAGGAAGGACGAGTCATTGACCACGACCAGCCACCGCCCGGTGCGGATCGTCGCGACGGATGGCCCCGGCCAGCCGGACCGTACGCCGGCGCTGGACGACCTCTACCGGGGATTCGAGGCCGAGTCGCTGATCCCGCTGTGGACCGAGATCGGTGACCTGATGCCGCCACAGCCGCGGTCGAGGGCGTTGCCGCACGCGTGGCGGTGGCGCGACCTGCTGCCGCTGGCGCGCCGCGCGGGCGACCTCGTTCCGGTGGGGCGCGGCGGCGAGCGCCGGGCGATCGCGCTGGCGAACCCGGGCCTGGGCGGTGCGCCGTACGCCACCCCGACGCTGTGGGCAGCGATCCAGTATCTCGGGCCGCGGGAGGACGCGCCGGTGCACCGGCACACCCAGAACGCCTTCCGGTTCGTGGTGGAGGGCGAGGGCGTGTGGACGGTGGTCGACGGCGATCCGGTGGCGATGCGTCGCGGTGACTTCCTGCTCACCCCGGGCTGGCGGTTCCACGGGCACCACAACCGCAGCGACGCGCCGATGGCCTGGCTCGACGGGCTCGACATCCCGTTCGTGCACCTGACCGAGTCGGCGTTCTTCGAGTTCGGGCCGGACGCGGTGGCCGACCGCGGCACGCCCGCGCGGTCGCGGTCCGAGCGGCTGTGGGCGCACCCGGGCATCGCCCCGGTCTCCCTGGCCGGCCGGCCGACGTCGAGTTCGCCGATCGCGGCGTACCGGTGGGAGTTCACCGACCGGGCGCTGCGCGACCAGTTGGAGCTGGCGGACGACGGGCATCCCGGGGTGCTCGGGCCCGGTCACGCCGCGGTGCGGTTCACCAACCCGACCACCGGCGGCGACGTGATGCCGACGATCCGCGCGGAGGTGCACCGGCTGCGCCCCGGCACCCGCACCCGGACCCGCCGGGAGGTGGGCTCCTCGGTCTACCAGGTCTTCTCCGGCGCCGGGTCGGTCCGGGTCGGTGACCGCGAGTGGACGGTCGAGCGCGGCGACCTGTTCGTGGTGCCGTCCTGGCAGCCGCTGACCGTCGCGTCGGAGACCGGCGTCGACCTGTTCCGGTTCAGCGACACCCCGATCTTCGAATCGCTGCACCAACACCGGCAACACGTCGGCGACGACCCGGAAGGAGCCGGCCGGTGAGGCTTGCCACCCTGCGTACCCCCGCCGGCACCCGGGCCGTGCGGGTCGACCGGGACGGTTACGTGGACACCGGCGCGGCCGACGTCGGCGACCTGCTCGGCCGGGACGGCTGGGCCCGAATCGCCGCGGCGGCGACCGGCCCGACGTACCCGTTGGACGGCGCGGAGTTCGCGCCGCTGGTGCCGCGGCCGAGCAAGATCATCTGTGTCGGGCTCAACTACCGCAACCACATCCTGGAGATGGGGCGCGAACTGCCGACCTTTCCGACCCTGTTCGCCAAGTACCCCGAGGCGCTGGTGGGTGCCGGCGACCCGATCGTCCTGCCGGCCGAGTCGGCGGCGGTCGACTGGGAGGCCGAACTGGCCGTCGTCATCGGCGCCCCGGTGCGGCGGGCCACCGAGGAACAGGCGGCGGCCGCGATCGCGGGCTTCGGCGTGCTCAACGACGTGACCGCGCGGGACTGGCAGTACCGGAGCGCGCAGTGGTTGCAGGGCAAGACCTTCGAGGCGACCACCCCGTTCGGGCCGGTCCTGGTCACCCCCGACGAGCTGCCCGGCGGTGTACGACCGGCGCTGACCATGACCGCCTCGGTGGACGGTGAGGTGGTGCAGCGCGCGGACACCGCGGACCTGGTGTTTTCGCCGGTCGACCTGGTCCGGTACGTCTCGACGGTGCTCACCCTGCGGCCCGGCGACGTGATCGCCACCGGCACCCCCGGCGGGGTCGGGCACGCCCGCACACCTCCCCGCTACCTCACCGACGGGGCGCGACTGGTGACCGAGATCGCCGGCATCGGCCGGCTCGACAACCGGGTGGTGCGATGAGGGACGACGTACGCGGCTGGCTGGCCGACGGGACCCGGCTGTTCCTGTCCGGGCTGGACGCGCTGGACGACGCCGGGTTCGACGCGCCCACCGGACTGCCCGGCTGGACCCGGCGGCATCTCGTGGCGCACGTGCACCACAACGCCGAGGCGCTGAGCCGACTGGTCCGCTGGGCGCGCACCGGCGAGGAGACCCGGATGTACGCCGACCGGGCCCAACGCGACGCCGAGATCGAGCGCGGCGCCCGGCTGCCGGTGCCCCGGTTGCGCGAACTCGTCCGCGCCTCGGCCGCCGCGCTCGCCGCCGACTTCGCCTCGTTACCGGCAACCGCCTGGCACAACGAGGTCGTCACGGCGCAGGGGCGCACCGTACCGGCCACCGAGATCCCGTGGCTGCGGGTCCGCGAGGTGACCGTGCACGCGGTCGATCTCGGCACCGGCGTCGGCTTCGCCGATCTGCCCGACGACCTGAACCTGGCGCTCGCCCTCGACGTGGTGCGCAAACGCTCGGCGGGTGGCGAGGCAGCGGCCCTGGCCGGCTGGCTGACCGGGCGGGTCGTCGAACCGCCGGCCCTGCGACCGTGGCTCTGACCGACCGCGATCGACATCGGGGCGGGTGGCCGTGACTTCTACGCCGGACCGTCGCGCTATCCCTTCAGCGAGCCCTGCAGGAGGGCCTTGATGAACTGGCGTTGGAAGATGAGGAAGACGACGAGGGTGGGGGTGAGGATGAGCAGCGACCCGGCGCAGAGCAGCACCTGGTCGGTGCCCCACTGGCCCTGGAAGGCGCCCAGGGCGCCGGCCATGGTCCGTTTCGCCGGGTCGTCGATGAGCACGATGGCGAGCAGGAACTGGTTCCAGGTCCACAGGAACAGCAGGATCGTCAGCGACGCGATCGCCGGCCGGGCCAGCGGCACCTGGACCCGCCAGAAGAGCTGCCAGGTGGTGCTCCCGTCGACCCGGGCGGCGTCGGCGAGTTCCGGCGGCACGTTGACGAAGTGGGCACGCATCCAGAAGACGGCGAACGGCATGTAGAGGCCGATCAGCGGCAGGATGATCGCCCACCGGGTGTTGAGCAGGCCGAAGTCGCGTACCTGGTAGTAGATCGGCGTGATCACGGCCTCGAACGGCAGGGTGAGGCCGAGCAGCAGCAGGCCGAACGCGACCCGCCCGCCGGCGACCCGCAGCTGCCCGAGACCGAAGCCGGCCATGGTCGCGATCAGCACCGAGACCGGTACGACACCGGCGACGATGAGCAGGCTGGACCGCAGCAACGCACCCATGTTGGCGACGGTGAACGCACTGGCGAAGTTGCCCCACTGCGGGTCGGTGGGCCAGGTCAGGCCGGTGGGTACGCTGCCGCGTGGTTGCAGCGCGGCCGACAGCATGCTGACGAACGGCAGCAGGGTGACCAGGGCCAGCAGGACGAGGAAGAGTCGACCCGTGAGCTGTTCCCCGCGGCTCAACCTCATCCGTCGGTCCTCCTGGTGAGTCGCTGGATCGGTAGTACGCAGATCAACACGAGCGCGGTCAGTACCACGCCGAGGGCGGAGGCCAGGCCGACCTGACGTTGGGCGAAGGCCAGCCGGTAGATCTCCAGGCCGGGCACGGTGGTCTGCCGTCCGGGACCGCCGGCGGTGGCGATGTAGACGATGTCGAAGCTGGCCAGCGCGGCGATGACGGTGACGGTGAGGCAGACACCGATCTCCTGGCGCAGGCTGGGCAGGGTCACGGCGAGGAACTCGCGGACCGGTCCGGCGCCGTCGAGCCGGGCCGCCTCGTACAACGTGGGATCGATCTTGCTCATGCCGGTGACCAGCAGGATGGTGCACAGGCCGAGCATCACCCAGGCGCCGATCACGCCCACCGACGGCAAGGCGGTGTCGAAGTCGCCCAGCCAGGCCCGGGCCAGCCCGTCCAGGCCGACCCCGCGCAGCACCTGGTTGACCAGGCCGGTCGAGGAGAACAGCCAGCTCCACGCGATGCCGGCGGCGACCAGCGGGATCACCTGCGGCAGGAACAGGATGATCCGTACGGCGGTGCCGAACGGGCCGGTGGTGATCCGCCGGACCACCGTGGCGACCAGCAGACCGAGGCCGACCGGGATGAAGCTGAAGAAGACGATCAGGACGAACGCGTTACCGATGATCTTCAGCAGGTCCCGGTCGGTGAAGACCGCGACGTAGTTGTCCAGCCCCGCCCAGCGCGCCACGCCGATGCCGTTCCAGTGGTAGAGCGAGTACTGGACCGTCAGGGCGAGCGGGCGGAGCACGAAGACGGCGTAGAAGAGCAGGGCGGGCAGCACGTAGAGCCAGCCGCTCCACCGGGTGGCCCGGACCGCCCGCAGTCGCCCGGCCCGGACCGGTGTCGACGGCCGGGGGTGGGCCGGCCCGGAGCGGCCGGCCCACCCGGTGGCGCCGCCGGGGGCAGACGTCACCGTGACAGTTCCTTCTCGTACTCGGCCTGGACGGCCTTCACGTACCCCTCGGGGGTCTGCTGTCCGACGACGAGCTTCTGCATCTCCGGGGTGATCGCGGAGGCGAAGATCGCGCCGGTGGCGTTGGCGGTGAAGTCGATCGCGCCGTTCTCCGCGCCGAGCTGCTGCGACGCCTTGAGCGTCTCGGCCAGCACCGTGCCCGCCTCGGCGGCCGGCACGGCCAGGTCGGCGGGGCCGCCCGGGCTCGATCCGCCCTGCTTCACGACGATGTCCCGGGCCTTGGCGTCGGTGTGCACCCAGTTGAGGAAGTACACCGCGGCGTCCGGGTGCTTCGCCTTCGCGCCGACGCCGAAGGTGTTCGGCGACGACATCGCCACGTGCTTGGCCCCCGCGCTCTCGCCCGGGAAGAGGAAGAAGCCGACGTTGCCCGGCATCGCCTTGTCGAGGTTGGCCGACTCCCAGTCACCGTTGAACATGAACAGGCCGCCGCCCTTCTGGAACTGGCCCATCATGGCGGTGTAGTCGAGCGCGTTGGCGTCCTTGGGGAAGTAGCCGGCCCGCGCCCAGCTCTGGATCGTCTGGGTGGCCTTCAACGCGGCCGGGGTGTCGAAGGTGGCGCCGGGCTTCTGGAAAACCCAGTCGGCGATCTTGGCCGGGTCACCGTACTGGTTCTGCAGGGCCTGGTGCGGGAAGTTGATCCCGGCGGTGTTCTTGTTGAACTGCATGATCGGCTGTACGTCCGCCGCCTTGGCCTTGGCCAGCAGCTGCTCGAACTCGGCCACCGTGGCGGGCGGCGCGGTCATGCCGACCTTCTGGGCCAACTGCTTGTTGTAGAACACGCCGGTGACGCTGTAGCCCAGCCCCATCGCGTAGAGGGAGCCGGAGCCGCGCGGCCGGCCGCCTTCTGCCACCCGTAGCTGGGTGAGCTGGGAGGCGGGGAACCGGTCCCACTTGTACGCGGTGGCGTACGGGTCGAGGTTCTTCAGCAGGCCGTCCTTGACCAGGTCGACCATCGTGGGCAGCCGGATGATGTCGGGCGCCTTGTCCGAGGCGAGCACCCGCGGCGCGTTCTCCACGATGACCGTGAATTGGTCCTCGCGGATGTTGAACTTCACGTGGGGGTGCTGTCGGGTGAACTCGTCGGCCAGCGCCTTGGCCAGCGGGAAGCCGGTCTCGGCGTACATTTCCAGGGTGATCTGCTCGCTGCCCAGCTCGGTGCTGACCGGGCCGCCGGCCCCGCCGGACGCCGGCTCCTTGGCGCCGGGCGCGCTGCATCCCGCGGCCACCAGCATCGCCAGCAGCGGCGCGGTCACCACCACGCCACGCCGGGAGAACCGCCTTGCTGCGTATCGAGGCATCCTTGACTCCTTGCTCGCTCGGCGCCCCGCCGGTCTCGCCACGGCGGGGTGCCTTCCAGTGCCACCTCGGGTGCGCCGCGATCCTGGCCGGCGCGGGTGGCCGTATGTCGACCGGGCGCCGATCGACTCCCGGTCACGGTTGCCCCTGGACGGGGCGGTTCACATAGCTAAACTGATTTAGCACGAGCATGGCCGGGGCCGTCGACGGTGTCAAGAAACACTTCGGCCACAAGCTGGAAACGACCGATTCATGGCCGGTCGTCCCGGACCAGCGGTGCGGCCGGCGACACACCACCCGGCGCGGCTTCCCCGGCGGGACGCGTCGCACCATGATGAGGCGAAGCGGCGTCCAGCCGCCTGATTCGGAGGACTGATGGGGCACAACCGGGCGACCCTGGCGGATGTGGCGCGTCGCGCCGGGCTGTCCAAGACCGCGGCGTCGATGGTGCTCAACGGGCGGGAGGGCACCCGACTGTCCGCCGAGGCGCACCAGCGGGTCTTCGCGGCGGCCGAGGAACTCGGCTACCGGCCCAACGTGGCCGCCCGCAGTCTACGTACCCGAAAGACCGCCACCATCGCGTTCGTCTCCGACATCGTCGCGACCACCCGGTTCGCCGGCGACCTCATCCGCGGCGCGCTGGACGCCGCCCGCGAGCGTGATCATGTTCTGCTCATCGCGGAGACCCAGGGTGACCCGGCCTTCGAGCGACATGCCATCGACGCCATGCTCGACCGCCAGGTGGACGGGGTCATCTACGCGGCGATGGCCACCCGCCGCCTCACCGTCCCGCAGGCGCTGCGCGCCGGCCCGGTGGTGCTGCTCAACGCGACCAGTCCGGACGACCTGCCGTGCGTGCTCCCCGACGACGAGGGGGCCGGCCGGACCGCGACGACCACGCTGCTGGACAGGGGCCACCGGGACCGGATCGCGGTGATCGGCCGCAACCGGCTCAAGGAGACCGACCCCGAGGTGTCGCTGGCCGCCGCCGCCCGGCTGCGGGGGATCCGGGCCGCGCTCGCCGACGTCGGGGCCGGCGTTCCGCGTGAGGTCTTCTGCCAGGACTGGCTGCCGGAGCACGGCTACGCCGCGATGCGTACCCTGCTGCGCAGGCCGGACCGGCCCACCGCGGTCGTCTGCATGAACGACCGGCTCGCGTTCGGCGCCTACCAGGCGCTGGCCGAGGCCGGGCTGGAGGTGCCGCGGGACGTCTCGGTCGTCTCGTTCGACGACGACCCGATCGCCGCCTGGCTGCGACCGGGCCTGTCCACCGTCGCGCTGCCGCACGAGACGATGGGCCGCCGCGCGGTGGAGCTGCTCCTGGACGACCGGGCCATCGGGTCCACGGTCGTGCCGATGTCGTTGCGCCGCCGCGGTTCCGTCGCGCCACCCGCCGATCCCGGCCCGCCGGACGCCGCCGGACCGGGCCCGCGCTGAATCCGGGCCCGCGCCGACCTGGGCCCGCGCTAAACCGATTCACCTGGTACGTTTCGCCGCATGCTTCGACTGCCGGACCACTGGGTGTGGGACAGCTGGTACGCACGCGACGACGACGGCGCCTGGCACGCGTTCTTCCTGCGCGCCTCCCGCGCCCTGCTCGACCCCGAGCGACGGCACCACCGGGCCACGATCGGCCACGCCGTCTCCACCGACCTGCGCTCCTGGCGCCTACTGCCCGACGCGCTGGTCGCCGCCGACGCCCCGGCCTGGGACGACCTGGCCACCTGGACCGGCTGCACGGTCCGTGGCCCGGACGGGCGGTGGTACCTCTTCTACACCGGGGTGGGCCGCGCCGAGCGGGGTCTGGTCCAGCGGATCGGGCTGGCGGTCTCGGACGACCTGGTCAGCTGGCACCGGCACGGCACCGATCCGCTGGTCGAGGCCGATCCGACGTGGTACGAGCTGCTCGACCCGACCGCGTGGTACGAGCAGGCCTGGCGCGATCCGTGGGTCTTCGCCGACCCGGACGGCGACGGCTGGCACATGCTCGTCACCGCGCGGACGAACACCGGGCCGGCCGCGGGCCGTGGCGTCATCGGCCACGCCACGTCCCCCGACCTGCTCCACTGGACGGTCCGCCCGCCGTTGTCCGCCCCGGCCGGCTTCGGTCACCTGGAGGTTCCCCAGGTCGCGGTCGTCGACGGCCAGCCGCTGCTGCTGTTCTGCACCAACTCCGACACGCTCACCGACCGCGTCTGGGTCGTGCCCGGGTCGAGCGTCACCGGGCCCTGGGACGTGTCGGCCGCGCGGCCGTTCGCCCACCCGCACCTCTACGCACCCCGCCTCGTCCCGCTGGACGACACGGGGTGGGGCCTCATCGGTTTTCTCAACTACGTCGACGGCGCGTTCGTCGGAGAGATCACCGACCCGCTGCCGGTGGCCTACCACCCGGCGGCGGGCCTGGTCGCCCACGCGCCGGGTCGTGCGGTACTGACCGCCTCGACCGAGCGCGAGCCCTGATCGGCCGATCAGGGCCCGCGCGGCCGGTTCGCCGGGTCAGGGCTTGCGCTGCTTCAGCAGCCAGCGCAGGGCCGAGCCGTCCTCGTAGGTCGGTCCGTACGCGGCGTGGTAGTCCGGGAGGGAGAAGGCGGCGTCGTCGTACTCGACGTAGTGCAGCAGCGCGGCCGTCTGCTCCGGGGTCTTGCCACGGGCCGCGTACGCGTCCTGCAGCAGCGTCCGGGTGGTCCGGGCCAGGCTGATGTTCAGTAGGTGGTCGTGCACGCCGTGGGTGACCCAGAGCGGGATCTCGGCGGCCGCGATCGCCTTGGCCTGGTCGGCGTTGACGGCGAAACCGCCGGTCACCAGGCCGCCGGCGAACAGGTCCGGCCGCTTGGCGTAGGCGTTCCAGAGCAGTTGCGAGCCGTACGAGACGGTGGTCGCGTAGACCCGCCGCTGGTCCACGGCGAAGTCCTTGGCGAACTGGTCCAGCAGCTTCACCAGCAGGTCCGCCTCGGCCGGGCCGCCCACCCGCTGGTGTTGCGGGGCCAGCACGATGACGTCCTCGGTGCTGCCGGTCCACTCCGGTTGCAACCATGCGGTGGCGGGGATGTCGGCGGCCACCTGGACCAGCGAATTGTCACCGTCCCAGCCCATGCCGTGCCCGGGCAGGACCACCATCAGCGGGTACTTCTTCGCCGGGTCGTAGTTCTTCGGCAGGTGGTAGTGGTACGGCAGGACCATGCCGCCGCTGAGGTACGAGCCGTACCGGAACTCGTCGACCAGCTGGTTGACCGCCTGCGCGGTCACCTTCCGGGACGTGTTCGGCGTCGCCTTCGCCAGCACCGGTCCCTTGCCGAGACCGAGGGCCGGCTGGCCGTGCACGGCCTTGCGCTGCGTCACCCTGGTCGGCAGGTCCGGGTTCACCTTCACCGTGCACATGAAGGTCGGGCACTTGGAGACGATGACGGTCCAGCCGGCGTTCTGGTCGGGGTCGAGTTCGACGATGACGTACCGGCCCCGGACCGAGCGGTGGTCCGCCCGGGTGGCGGCGGTGTCGTTGACGTACGTGCGGGTGACCGTGCGATCGGTCAGCTTGGGCAGGTCCTCGATGGGGTTGAACCGGAAGTTGTAGCTGGTGTCCTGCACGGAGAACGTGGAGTTGTCCAGCTCCCGCGGGTTGACGGGCGCGCCGTACTCGACCGCCACCGCGGAGACCTTCTGACCGTACGTGTAGACGGTCGTGATCGGGGTGATGCCGCGGATTCCCTCGTCCGAGCCACCGCCACCGCCGCCCGCCTGCGCGTCGTACGTCAGACCCGATATCGCCAATGCCAGGGTCGAGGCGATCGCCACGACCCGTCTGCCTAACCGCATCCGGCTCTTCCTTTCAGCCGCTAAACTGATTTAGCAAGAGCATGCGCGCGGCCTTTCAGGCATGTCAAGCACGGTGGGAAACGATCCGGAAACATGGCGCGGGTCCCGTCGCGTCGCGACGGGACCCGTCCGGACCGGTCGCCGGTGTCAGCCGGTCAGTCTGGCCAGCAGGGCGTCGGCCATGCCCTGCTCACCCCGGGCGTTGGGGTGGAACGGGGCGGCCGAGTTCTGCGGGACCAGCCCCTCGACCCACCGGGTGCCGCTGCCCTTGCAGGTGTCCCGGCCGATCGACGGGGTGTAGACGTCGACGTAGCTGGCGTTGTTCGCCGCCGCCGTACCGGCCAGCATCGCGTTCAGTGCCTTCTCGACCCCGCGCAGGTACGGCACGTCCTGGTAGGCGATCGGGACCACCGGCCAGCAGCCGTAACCGCTGTCCGGCAGGATCGCCGGGTAGCCGAGCACCGCGACCCGCGCGTTCGGGGCGGCGGCGCGCACCGCCCGCAGCACGGCGGTCACCTTCGGGACGGTGGCGTCGATCCGGGCGCGCAACTGGTCGGTGCCCCCGGCGGTGTACCGGTCCTTGCACGGCGACCCGAGCGGGCTGCTCAGGCTGGCCTGGGCGCAACTGCTGATGATGTCGGAGAAGCCGATGTCGTTGCCCCCGATCTGCACGGTGACCAGAGCCGTGTTCGAGGTGACCGCGTTCAGTTGCGGTGGCACCGTGATGCCGAGCTGCCCGCTGCCGGCGTGGAGGATGTCGTCGGTGGTGGCACCCGAGCAGCTCACGTCGACCAACGGCGAGGAGCCGGCCGATCCGGCGACCAGGGTCGGATAGTTGCGGTTGGAGCGCAGGCAGTTCAGGTCGACCTGCGCCGGGATGAGCGGCCCGGCGGTGTACGAGTCGCCCAGCGCGACGTAGCGCCCGGTGGGTACGGCGGCGCTGGCGGGTGGGGTGAGGGCGAGCAGCACCCCGGCGACGGCGGTGGTGACCGCGGCCAACCGGGTGGCCGTCCGCAGCAGCGGCAGGCGGGGACGGGTCATGGGGGCTCCCGGGGGTGAGGGGTGCCGTGATTGTGTCGGTGTTAACGTCAGTGGTCAATATTTACGAACGCGATACTTCCGGGCCGCGGTCACCATGGGTCGTCCTGATATTTCTCTGAGTTGAGCGTCGTACGTTCGGCCGGTGACTGGGAACCCGCTGGACTACCTCATCGTCGGTGCCGGACCGGCCGGGCTGCAGCTCGCCGCGTTGCTGGAACGGGACGGCCGGCGTGACTACCTGGTGCTGGAGGGTGCCGACGGGCCGGGTGCGTTCTTCACCAGATTCCCGAGGCACCGGACGCTCATCTCCATCAACAAGCCGCACACCGGCTCCGACGATCCGGAGTTCAACCTGCGGCTGGACTGGAACTCGCTGCTCGGGGACGACCGGACGCCGCGATTCACCACCTACACCGAGCGGTACTTCCCGCCCGCCGACCTGATGGTGCGCTACCTGGCCGACTTCGCCGCCGAGACCGGGGTGCAGGTACGGTACGGCGCCCGGGTGGTCCGGGTGGGCCGGGACGACGACTGCTTCACGGTGGCCGACGCGGCGGGGCGGGCGTACCGGGCCCGCCGGCTCGTGGTGGCCACCGGGGTCAGCCGGGCGTACCTGCCCGCCGTCCCGGGCATCGAGACGGCGGAGCGGTACGACACGATGTCCGTCGACCCACGGGACTTCCTCGACCAGCGGGTGCTGGTGATCGGCAAGGGCAACTCGGCGTTCGAGACCGCCGACAACCTGATGGAGACCACCGCCGTCATCCACGTGGCCGGACCCGGTTCGGTGCGGATGGCCTGGCGGTCGCACTACGTCGGGCACCTGCGCGCGGTCAACAACAACTTCCTCGACACGTACCAGTTGAAGGCGGCGAACGCGATCCTGGACGGGCACGTGCGGCACATCCGGCGCGACCCGGACGGCTACCGGGTCACCTTCAGCTTCACCCGGGCCGACGAGGTCGTCCGGGAACTGCACTACGACCGGGTCCTGGTCTGCACCGGGTTCCGCTTCGACCCGGACATCTTCGCCGACGACTGCCGGCCGGCGCTGACCATCGACGACCGGTTCCCGGCGCAGACCGACGAGTGGGAGTCGGTGAACGTACCGGACCTGTTCTTCGCCGGAACCCTGTCGCAGGCCCGCGACTTCAAACGGTCCACGAACGGTTTCATCCACGGCTTCCGGTACGGCGTCCGGGCGCTGCACAAGATGCTGGAGCGCCGGTACCACGACACGCCGTGGCCGGCCGAAAAGATCGACGCCACCCCGGAGGCGATCGCCGACGCGATCATCGCCCGGATCAACCGCTCGTCCGGACTCTGGCAGCAGTTCGGCGTGCTCGCCGACGCGGTCACCGTCGCCGGCCGGGCCGCCCGCTACCACGACGAGGTGCCGGTCGACTACCTCGCCCGGGTCGGACTGTCCACCGACGACCACCGGGCGACCGACGTGTTCGCGGTGACCCTGGAGTACGGACCCGACCACGACAAGGTCGATCCCTTCGACGTGTCGGTGCGCCGGATCGCGCAGGACGTGCCCGGGCAGGCGCACGCCGCGGCGTACCTGCACCCGGTCGTGCGGCACCACCGCGGCGGCGCGGTCCGGGCGGTGCACCACCTGGCGGAGAACCTGGACAACCGGTGGGACCGGCCGGACGTGCACCGCACACCGCTGGTGGCCTTCCTGACCGATCGTCTCGCGTCCTGAGCCGGCCGTGTTCAGCCTGCCGGACGTGGCGGCGGCGGCCGCCGGGCGGCTGGCCGCCGCGCACTACGACTTCTTCGCCGGTGGCGCGGACGACGAACGGACGCTGCGCGCCAACACCGACGCCTTCGACCGGTACCGGCTGCGGCCCCGGGTGCTGCGCGGGGTCGGCGAGCGCGACCTGACCGTCACGGTGCTCGGTCAGTCGCTGTCGATGCCGGTCCTGATCGCACCGACCGCCTTCCACCGGCTGGCCCATCCGGACGGCGAGGTCGGCACCGCGCGGGCCGCCGCGGCGGCCGGGACGGTGCTGGTGCTGAGCATGGCGGCCACCCAGCCGGTCGAGCAGGTCGCGGCCACCGGCGTCCGGTTCTGGTTCCAGCTGTATGTGCAACCGGACCGGGCGTTCACCGAGCGGCTGGTCCGGCGGGTGGCGGCGGCCGGCTGCGGGGCCTTGGTGGTGACGGTCGACTCGCCGGTGTTCGGTCGGCGCCGGCGCGACCTGCGCAACGGGTTCCTCGACCTGCCCGCCGGCCTGGCCTGCGAGAACCTGCGGGATCCGGCGGGGTCCGGGCCGCCCCGGGCCATCGGGTGGGAGCCCGGTCTGAACTGGGACGTGCTCGACTGGCTGCGCGGGATCACCTCGCTGCCGATCGTGCTCAAGGGCATCCTGCACCCGGCCGACGCGGTCCGCGCCGCCGAGCGTGGCGTCGACGCGATCATCGTGTCCAACCACGGCGGTCGGCAGCTCGACGCCGCGGTGACCGGCATCGACGCGTTACCGGCCGTGGTGGACGCGGTCGGTGACCGGCTGCCGGTCCTCGTCGACGGCGGGATTCGACGGGGCACCGACGTGCTGACCGCACTGGCGCTCGGCGCGAGCGCGGTCGCCGTCGGTCGGCCGGTGCTCTGGGGGCTGGCCGTGGCCGGCGCGGACGGCGTACGGCAGGTCCTGGAACTGCTGCGCGACGAGCTGGACCGGGCGATGGCGCTGTGCGGCGCGGACCGGGTCGCCGCGCTCGGTCCGGACCTCGTCGAGACGGTGGGGAGGTGACCGTGCGGTTCCTGCCGGGGTTGCTCATCCACGCCCGGGAATGGATCTTCAGGCGGATCAACGGCACCGAGGGTGTGCCGGTGCCCGGACCGCTGGTGGGCGTCGAACACTTCGAGCGGATCTACGCCGACGCCGCCGCGGACGGGCGCAGTCGCGGCGCGGGCCTGTCCGACCTGTTCTGGTACTGGCTGGCGCCGGGCCCGCAGCTGCACCAGGAGCACCTCGAACCGGGGGAGCGGTACCAGGCGGTCGCCCGGACCACCCGCCGGATCCTGGCCGTGCCGCACCAACGGTCGGCCGACCTGGCCGCCGCGGCCACCCGGCGGGCGCTGGGTCGGCTGCCGGCCGACCGTACCTCGCTGGTGCGGTTGCGTGACCTGATGATGCCGGTGTGGGCCGAGGTCTACCACGAACTGGTCTTCGGCGAACCGTGCCCGGCCGACGCGCGCGACCTGATCGTCGCCAACGCCGACGACGTGGTCACCGCGCTCAAGTGCTGCTCGCTGCGGCACATGGACCGCCGGGACCGGCTCACCCGCCACCTGCTGGCCCGGATCGAGGCCGGTACGGTTCCGGTGCTCCTGCCGCCGGGGTTCACCGCCCTGGAGAACGCCTGGTACCTGCAGGGCGCGTTCTTCAACACCGCGGTCGTGCAGATGTCCGAGGCGATGGCGCACCTGCTGCTCGCGGTCGCCCAGCACCCGGCCGTGCAGCGTGACCTGGTCGCCGGGCTGGACGACGACGCCGCCGTCGACCGGGTCGTCGACGAGACGCTGCGGGTGCACCCGCTGTTCGGGGTGGCGCACCGCGTCACCTCGGCCCCGATCCGGGTCGACGACCGGGTCACCCTCCCGGCCGGCTCGGTGCTGCTGTTCAACTACCTGGCCTACCAGCGGACCGGACCGGCGGCGGACGACGCGTTCGACCCGGACCGGTGGCGGGACCTGGACCGGCGGCGGGCGCACTTCATCCCGTTCGGCGTGACCGCCAACCGGGCCTGCCCGGCCCGCGGCGCGGCACCGGTGATGCTGCGCGCGGCCGCCCGGGAGGTGCTGCGCCGGTTCACCCTGGCCTCCACGGTGGCGCATTCCCGGTCGTTGCCGAGCCGGGGGCCCTGCTACCTGACGCCGCCCGGGGCCGTCGGACCCGGTCGGGTCCGGCTGTCCCTGATGCGGCACCGGGACGCCGTCGCAGACGTGGGGCGCAGCCTCGTGCAACTCGTGCTCGGCACGCTGATGGTGATCCACGCCCGTCGCCAGAGACTCTGTGCGACCTACTTCGCGGAGGTGCCGCGACCATGACCCCCACCGAACTCGCGCCCCGGTTCTTCATCGCCGTGGTGATCATCCTGCTGGCCTGCCGGGCGGTCGCCTGGCTGCTGGGCAGGGTGGGTCAACCGCCCGTGGTGAGCGAGATGCTCGCCGGCGTGCTGCTCGGCCCGTCGCTGCTGGGCCTGCTGCTGCCGCGGGCGCAGGACGCGATCTTCCCGCCGCCGCTCTACCCCATGCTGTACGTCGTCGGCCAGGTCGGACTGGTCATCTTCATGTTCCAGGCCGGCTACGCCTTCCGCCAGCACGAGGTCACCGGGCTGGTCGGCACCGCCGGGGCGGTCTCCCTCGCCGGGGTCACCGCCCCGCTGGTGCTCGGCGTGCTGCTCGTGGTCGGTTTCGGCGCGCCCGCGCACATCCTGGCCGAGGGGACTGCGCTCGGCGTGTCGGCGGCGTTCGTCGGGGTCGCGCTGGCCATCACCGCCTTTCCCATGCTCGCGCGGATCATCACCGAACGCGGCCAGGCCGGCACCCGGCACGGGTCGCTCGCGCTGGCCAGCGGCGCGATCGACGACGCGGCGGCGTGGATCATGCTCGCCTTCGTCATCGCGGCGGCCTCCGGCCACACCGGACCGGCGCTGCGTACGGTCGCCGGCGCGCTGCTGTTCGTCGTGTTGATCTGGTACGTGATCCGCCCGGCCGCCACCGTGCTGATGCGGACCGACCGGTTGGCCGACCCGGCCCGCCTGCTCGGTGTGGTGGCGCTGCTGTTCGCGGTCGCCTGGTACACCGACGAGATCGGCCTGTACGCGGTCTTCGGCGCGTTCGCGGTCGGTGTGGTCATGCCGGTGGGCGAACGCACCGACCACGTGGTGGGACTGCTGTCGCCGGTGTGCCAGACGGTCTTCCTGCCGCTGTTCTTCACGTACTCCGGGTTGCGCACCGAGTTCGGACTGCTCGGCGACCCGGCCGTGCTGCTGTTCGCGCTCGGTTGCGTCGTGGCGGCCATCGCCGGGAAGTTCGGCGCCTGCTGGGCCGCGGCGCGGCTGCGCGGCGAGCCGAGCCGGGTGGCCCTGCGGGTGGGCGCGCTGATGAACGCCCGGGGGTTGATGCAACTCATCGCGCTGAACGTGGGCCTGGAAGCCGGGATCGTGAGTCCCGCGCTGTTCACCGTGCTGGTGCTGGTGGCGCTGGTGACGACGTTGATGGCCACGCCGTTGCTCGACTGGTTCGAACGCCGGGACCGGATCCGCGCGCGTCCGGTGGCCGAACGGCCCGAGCCGGTTGACCAAATACAACGATAGTCATCACTATCCCAATGCGGTCCCTCCGTGTGATTCTAGGGGTCGTGAGTGGAATCGGAGTGCGGGAGACGGCCACCTACCGCCTCCTGCTGGTCGAGGACGACGGCGAACTGGCCGAGTTGCTGGCGGACGCGCTGACCGCCGAGGGGTACGTCGTCGACCTGGCCCGCGACGGCCAGCGCGGCCTGCACCTGGGCCTCACCCGGCGCTACGACGTCGTGGTCATCGACCGGCTGCTGCCGGCGCTGGACGGGCTCGACCTGTTGCGGCGGCTGCGGTCCAGGGCGGTGCAGTCCCGCGCCCTGCTGCTGACCGCGCTGGGCACCGTGGACGACCGGGTGCACGGCCTGGACGCGGGCGCCGACGACTACCTGGTCAAACCGTTCCACCTGGACGAGCTGAGCGCGCGGTTGCGGGCGCTGTGCCGGCGTACCGCCGACGGGGCCGAGGCGCTGCGGATCGGCGCGGCCCACCTCGATCTCAACCTTCGGGACGTGGTGCTGCCGGACGGGCGTCGGGTGGCACTGTCGGCCCGGGAGTTCGAGCTGCTGCGGGTGCTGGCGGTCCACCCCAACGCCGTGCACTCCCGGTCGGAGCTGCGCCGCCGGGTCTTCGAGGAAACCACCGCCCCATCCATTGTGGACACGTACGTCTACTATCTGCGCCGGAAACTGGGCCGGGCCGTGGTACGGACGATCCACGGCCTCGGTTACCGGCTGGGGACGCTCTGATCGACCGCAGGAGGTGCCAGTGAACCTTTCTCAACCTCCCCTTGCGGGCCGTCGTCGGTCACGGTCGAAGGCGGCGCGTGGGCACCGCGCGGTTCAGGTTGAAAAAGGTTCAGTGGCGCAGCCGTTGACCGTGGCCGACCGGGCGGTGGTGAAGCGGGCCCGGTACCGGGTCGGCGCGGTGGTCGGGTTGGTCATCACCGTGCTGGTCACCCTGGTCGGGGTGATCGCGTACGCCATGATGGCGCGCGCGCAGGACAGCCAGGTCCAGCGGGAGCTGTGGTTCAGCGTGACGTTTGGCAAGACGGCCACCCCGCCCGGCTGCGTCTGGCTGTTCGCCGTCGAGAACGGCGCCGTGACCGACAGCCCGATACCGGCCCCGGCCGGCTTTCCGCTGATCGAGGATCTGACCCAGGTCTCCGACCCGCCCGCGTTGCGGCTGCGCGAGGTGACCCGCAACGGCACCGTCTACCAGGTGCGTACCGAGACCCGGGCCGACGGCCGCCGGGTGCAGGCCGTCTTCGACACCCGCTACCAGCTCGCCGACCGGCGCAGCCTGCTGCTGGCCCTGGCCGTAGCGGAGTGCGTGGGCCTGCTGGTGGCCTGGGCCACCGCGCTGCTGGTGGGACGCCGGGCGGTGGCCCCGCTCACCGAGGCGCTGGCCCGGCAGCGCCGGTTCGTCACCGACGCGAGCCACGAGCTGCGGACCCCCATCACCCAGGCGTACACCCGGGTGCAGGTGCTGGCCCGGGCGGCGGCCACCGCCGATCTGCCGGCCGACCACCGGGCCGGGTTGGACCGGCTGGCCGTCTCGGTGGCCCGGCTCGGCGCGATCGTCGACGACCTGCTGCTCTCGGCCCGGTTCGCGGCCACCCCCGACGGGCGCGACGCGGGGGTCGTCGACCTGGCCGCGCTCGCGGAGTCGGCGGTGGCCGCCGACGCCGACCGGGCGGCCGAGCGCCAACTGACGGTCACCGTCGACCGTCCGCCCGAGCCGCTGCTCGTGCCCGGCATCGAGTCCGCGTTGCGCCGGGCGGTGGGGGAGTTGCTGGCCAACGCGGTCAACCACACCCCGCCCGGTGGTCGGGTGGACCTGACGGTGTCGCGGGGTGCCGGTGGCCTCGTCGAGCTGACCGTGACGGACACCGGCGTCGGGTTCGACCCCGGCGAGGCCGACCGGCTCTTCGACCGCTTCCACCGGGGACCGGGCGGCCACGAACGGCGGTACGGGCTGGGCCTGGCGCTGTTGCGCGAGGTGGTGACCGGTCATCGCGGCACGGTCGAGGCCGCCTCGACCCCGGGCGCCGGGGCCAGGTTCACCATCCGCCTCCCGGCGGCGCAACCGGCCGACTCGGACCGCCGTCGGGTCACCGTGGCCGCGCGCTGACCGCACCCGGCGGCGCCGACGGACGCCCGGGGCAGGTGTAGCCGGCCCGGGATCGGGTAGGCCGCGAACCGCTTCGGTCAGCGGGGGGCGATGGGCGGCGGGCGGGTTCCGGATTCCTTCACCGAGCAGACCGCGCGGATCGGTGACGTCACGATCAACTATGTCCGCGGCGGGCGGAGGAGCACGCTGGTCCTGCTGCACGGCTATCCCCAGTCGTGGTACATGTGGCGCAAGGTGCTGCCGGAACTGGCCGGGCAGCACACGGTCATCGCACCGGACCTGCGCGGCTCCGGCGGCAGCGACGTCCCGACCGGGGGCTACGACAAGAAGACCCTGGCCGCCGACGTGCACGGGCTGCTGACCCAGCTCGGGCTCGACGACGACGTGAGCGTCGTCGGACACGACATCGGCGCCGTGGTCGCGTACGCGTACGCCGCCGCGCACCGCGACCGGGTCCGCAAGCTCGTGCTCACCGAGGCACCCATCCCGGACCAGAGCCTGTACCAGTTGCCGACGCTGACCACGCGGGGCCCGGGTCTCTGGAACCTCGGCTACTTCACCGTGCTGACCATGCCGGTCCTCGCCCTCGGCGCCCGCGCCAGCCTCGGGGACGCGGTGGCGACCCAGGTCGCGCGGTACGCCACGACGGTGACCGGGGACGTCGTGGAGGACTGCGGCCACTGGCTCTTCGAGGAACAACCGACCGAACTCACCACCCGCCTGACCCGGTTTCTCCAGCGGCCCTGAGCCGGGCGGTGTGCCGGGCTCAGCCGGTGACCAGCGGGTCGTGGACCCGGCCGACGAACAGCGGTACGCCGGTGGACCGGTCGTGGATGACGTACAGGAACGGCCGGTTCACGAAGAACTGCGGCCCCTGGGGGATCGACGGTGGCCGGACGATGACGGCCGACGCGGCCGCGGCCTCGGTGCCCTTCTCGTCGACCGCGATGAAGGTCTCGTGCACCACGTTGTCGACGCACAGGTCCGGTTCGGTGCTCATCGCGGTGAGGTCGGCGCTCGGCGTGAACGCCGTCGGCATGCCGAGGTCGCTCAGCGCGGCCCGCAGCTCGACCGGGAGGCGGAACGTCCACCGGGGCAGGCGCAGTTGCACGGTGGCGGACCGGAAGCCGGTCAGCAACGCGCCCAGCCACGTCGCGTCGAGCCGTGCCTCGACCGCGGCGAGATCACCCCGGGTCGGCAGGACGACGGCCATGGCCAGCCCGCCACCCGCGTACGGGACGTCGACCGCGCGCCACCCGTCCCCCTCCAGGTAGCCCATCGGGTCGAACGGCCCGCGCATCGTCGGGACGTCGATCACGGTGCCGTCGTCCCGGGTGAACGGCTCCGCCGCCGTGGCCGTCGCGGTGAACGGGTACGTCCAGGCCGCCCTGAGGTACGTCGTGTTGGTCAGCATCAGGCTGGTGTCGGCCCGCACGGTGTCGGGCCGCAACAACTCCGGGATCTTCGCGTTGGTCCGGTCGGACACCCAGGTGTTGATCTCCTGACGGGTCGCCTCCGGCGCGCCACGGAAGTCGACCGGGTGCGGCGCGGCGCCGTAGTAGCCGGCCAGAGTGTCCCGGAACCCGGGCCGTAGGTCCAGATCGAGCCGGGTCCACAGGGCGTTGGCGGTGGTCAGCCGGGCCTGCTTGATTCCGTCGCCGTCCTGGTACCGGCCGGCGAGCAGTTGGTCGACGGTGTTCAACCCGCTGTCCAGCGCGCCGGGTCGCGGCTGCGGCGCATGCAGCACGGTGTCCATCTCGTCCGCCGTGGTCGAGCGGGCACCCGCCCTGGTCATCGCGAGCGCGAGCGCGACCGAGTACGGCGCGCACACCACGTTGCCGCCCGCGCGGGCCGACGCCAGCCGGCGGTAGAGGTCGGCCGTGAAGCCGCACACCGCGGTCGCGGCGCCCTGCGTCGTGGCCGGGTCCGGCGGTACGCGTACCGGATCCGTCGACGTGGCGGACCCGTCGGCCCGGCGGGGGAAGCTGGGGGCGGTGGCCAGGGCGGCGGCGACCGGTGCCACCCGCAGGATCGATCGTCGCGAGACCATGGCCCGACGGTAGGGCAGTCCTGCCGGGACCCACCAGGTCGAGAGGCCAGATTTATCGAAGTCTGGCAATGTCCGGCACGCGCGTCCGTGTTCTGGATGCTCGCCGTGGCGGCCGGGATCCTGCTCGCGGTCGCCGTACTCGCCGCCGTGCCCGCCCTGACCGCCAGCCGGCGCCCGGTCGCGGACGCCCTCCGGTCCGCGCCGACCTGACGGGTACGGACGCCTCAGGCGCGCCCGGCGGCCACCTCGGCGTTGCTGCGCAGGATGCAGAACTCGTTCCCCTCGGGATCGGCCAGCACCACCCAGCCGGTCCCGTCCGGGTTGCGCCGGTCGTCGACGGTGGTCGCACCCAGCTCCACCAGGCGGGTCAGTTCGTCGTCGCGGGCGCCCTCGACCGGACGCAGGTCGAAGTGAATCCTGTTCTTGACCTGCTTCGGCTCCGGCACCTCGATGAAGAGCAGGCGATGGGTCCGGTCCCGGGACATGATCAGGCATTCCTCGTGCCCCGGCTCGTTCGGGTCGTCGGGGTCCTCGACGTAGTCCAGGACGCCCTGCCACCAGCGGCTCAACGGGTAGGCGTCGGCGCAGTCGACACTCGTGTGGGAGATGAAGGAGGTCATCCGGGCATGGTCGCAGGACCGGCCGGGATGATCCAGCGGATTGCCGGGCACTATCGTTCTGGCGTGCACATCCGTTTCGACGTCCCGGCCGATCCGGCCTACCCGGGCCGGGTGGCCGCCGTGCTCAGCGACGTCCGGCTGCGGAAGTACGGCTACATCGGCGCGGCGCTCGCGGCGGCCGGGGCGATCGGCCTCGTCGTGTCGCGCGGGTACCCGTGGGGCGACCGGGTCACGTCGCTGTGCGTGGCGCTGCTCCTGGCCGGCCTGCTGTCGATGCTGTACGCGCCGTGGGTGCGGTGGCGCGCCCGGCGCCGGTCCGGCCGCTACGCCGTCGAGGGCGGCTACGACATCACCGACGACAACATCATGATGCGCAGCGGCACGGAGTCCGGCGGCATCGCCTGGGACGGGGTCACCGAGGTCAGGGACACCCCCGAGTTCTGGATCGTGTACGTCGGCCGGATGCCGGCGACCGTGATCCCCCGCCACCTGATGTCGGCCGGGGACGCCGAGACGCTGCGCGCCTTCATGTCCGACCGCGGGCTGCTCCGGTCCCCGCTCTGATCTTGGTTGTACTAGTCTTCGCGCCATGGCCTTGTCCCCGGACCAGTTCTACGACCACGCGTTGGCTGCCGCGGACGCCGAGGGACGGCTTCCGCTGGCCCGCATGACGGGCTGGGACATCAGCCCGTTCGAGTCGGACGGGTTGCGCGTCTCGCCGCTGCGTCCACCGGTGCTGCCCGAGCCGGCCCGGCACGGCGAGGACCCGGCGCGGTGTCGCAGCTGCGAGCAGCGCGACGAGGGGATCTGGCTCAACGACGACTGGCGGCTGACCCGGATCCCCGGAGTGGGCGTACCGCTGGTGTTGATGCTGCATCCGCGCGACCACTACGACATGGCGGACCTGCCCGACGAACTCGCCGCCGAGCTGGGGCTGCTGAGCACCCGGATCGTCCGGCACGTGCAGGCGCTGCCGCACATCTCCCGGGCCCACGTCTACCGCGTCGGCGACGGCGGCGCGCACCTGCACGTCTGGTTCTTCGCCCGGCCGGAGGGCCAGGCGCAGCTCTACGGATCCTGGCTGCCCGTCTGGGACGACCTGCTGCCGGAGTATCCCGCCGACGTGGCCGACGCGGACGCCGCGATCGTGGCCGACGCCCTGGTCGCCTCGCACGGCGGCCGCCGATCGGTCCCCACCCCACCGCCCGCCTGACCAACGCGATGGTTAACCCTCCCGGGCTCCCGGCGGACGGAAGCCGGCGACGAGCGCGGCGACCTTGCCGGCGGTGTGGGGATCGGCGAGGTGCTCTCGCCGCAAATCGTTCTCCCGCATCAGGCTTCCGAGCTGGCTGCGGGAAATGACGTATCTGTTGCGAGGCCCTTCACCGGAACCGTCCGCACTCACCAGGTAGCTACCGTCCGGTGTCCGTACGATCAGCGCCGGGCCCTGCGCATGATGATCGGCAAGTCGCCGTACTGCGTGAACCAGACCACCGGGTCGAACGCTCTGGTTGTCGTTTTTCTTCATCAGGTCGCCTCGCATCCTCGAACCAATGGCGTCGCCGCCGTACTTGGCACCACTCCCCAGGGGAACGAGCGCGACGACGGGCCGGGTAAGTGACGGCACGACTACACAATCGGCGCTAGCCTGTGGACACCGAAAGACGTGAGCAGTGTGCCCACACCTGGCCCACACATTTGCTGGAGAGTGATGGACGGCTTCGGGCGGAGACTGAGGCAGCTACGGCAACAGCGGGGTTGGAGTCTGCGGGATCTGGCCCGAGTCGCCGCCTACGACCACAGCTACCTGAGCCAGATCGAACGAGGTGTACGGGCGCCGACGGCCGCCCTGGCCGAGACCTGTGATCGGACGTTGGACGCCGGCGGCGCGCTCCTTGCGGCGTACCATCAGCACGGACCATCAGAGGATGACATGCAGCGGAGGACACTCCTCAGAGCTCTCGGGGCACTCGCCACCACCGCTCCCAACAGGGATATCGGCCTGGAGGCCATACGGCAGGGCGTGAATCACGCCGCGCGCGCCGACGAGGACGAGTGGCTGGCCATCATCGCCGACTACGGATACGCCTACTACACCCGTTCGCCGAGCCAGTTGCTTGCGGATCTCACTGCGGATCTAGCAGTACTGCAGACCCTCGTCAGTGCCCACCGCGACCCAGAGCGGGCTCGGACGTTGCTGACGGTCGCCGCTCACCTATCGGTGATCGTGGCGATGACCGCAGCCGGACAAACGGATACGCACGCCGCCCGGCGATGGTGGCGCACCGCTCACCGGGCCGCCGAGCGGTCCGGGGATGTGGACACCCGGATCCTGGTAGCAGCCTGGAAGGTCGTCGGCGGGTGTTACGACCAGCGTCCGGCCGCCGAAACGCTTGCCGCGTCGGAAGTCGCTGTCAATCTCACCGGCAATCGCGCGACTGCCGCCATCGCAGGGCTCTGGGCAGGTAGGGCGCAAATGTTCGCCCTCACCGGCCGGCATGCCGAGGCCGCCAATGCCGCCGTCCAGGTGGAACGGATCACCGAGCGGCTACCTGATGTCGTGACACAGGACGTCGAGTCGCTGTGGGGATGGCCGGAGCACCGATTGCGACACGCCCAGTCGTACGTCTACACGCTGACGCGTGACCAGAAAGCCGCCACGGCCGCGCAGGACCGGGCGCTCGCGCTCTATCCGCCCTCGCAGGCCCGACTGCGCGCGCAGGTGGAACTCCACCGAGCTGCCGGCATGATCTACGCCGGTCACATACCCGATGGGCTACGGCACGCCGCCGATGCCCTGGACAGGTTGCCCGTCAGGCAGCACACGAGAGCGCTGCACGCGGTGACGCGACAGGTTCTGCGGGCAGTGCCCACCTCGCAGCGGTCACTACCCGCTGTAGATGATCTCGCCGCACGGCTGGCAGAGCCTTCAGCGCCGTGACTGTCACCTACCGATCGGTACCGCCCGCCGAAGTTCCGCCGATGGTCGATGCGCTGGTAGATCTCTACGCCGTCGTCTACGCCGAGTCGCCGTACTCGGAGGGACCGGATCAAGTGGCCCGGTTCCGTCATGGTATCCCCGATGACACGACGCGGGACGGGTTCGAGCTTGTCGTCGCCGCCGACGAGACCGGAACGGTGGTGGGCGCAGCCTACGGCTGGACGATGCCAACCGGGAAATGGTGGAGCCGTGCCACCACAGCCGGTCCCGTACACGTGGTGGCCGCCGATAAACTCGCCGTGATGGAGTGGCTCGTTCACCCTGGACATCGAGGAAGAGGAATCGGTGCTGGGCTGATGCGTCGCCTCCTTGCTGACCGAAGGGAACGATGGGCCACGCTCGCGTCCGATCCTCGTTCTGCCGCCCGGCGCATGTATGAGCGAGCGGGGTGGGTGCAGGTCGGTGAGTCCACGCTTCCATGGGGCGCGCCGATGCATCTGCTGGCGATCGAGATCAAGAAGCTGTGCCAGGATCGGCAATTGATTGACACGCTTAAATATGTCGAGTAGGTTGTCGATCATAATGCGCCGGGCGGCGGTGCGCAGAACCGCCCAGGACGTGCCGTGATGTTAACCATGAGGCATGGCGTCGTGTCACGGCCGACCTGCCCGGTCGGAAAGCCGGCATGCCGCTCCGCTGGGCCACGAACACGAAGTCGAACTCGGGTTGCCGCCCAGCACAGCGCGAGGAGTTGAGGTAATGGCAGGTGCATCCCCGCACTGGCGACCGACCCACCGCGCCGGCGTACGCCGCTGCCTGGCGGCGCTCGGCACTCTCATCCTGGGAGCGGTGGTGGTGCTGACCGGAGCCCAGCCGGCCGCGGCGGCGACCCCGTGGCTCACCGTGTCCGACGGGTTCGCGTCGTTCCGGGTCCCGGCCGCCGACCTGGAAAGCGCGCTCGGCACGGTGTCGAACGTCGTCGTCGAAGCGGACTTCGGTCCGTCCTTCGCCCTCGCGGACCTGGGCCTCGGACGGTCCGGGGACGCCTGGACGTCCGTGATCGGCCCGCTGCGGCCGGGACTGTACCACTACCGGATCCGCGCCGACGGCACCAAGCTCCTCAAGGACCCGACCAACACCGGCGCGGTCACCTCCGACCCGACCTGGAGCACGTTCCTCGTTTCGGGTGACGCCGCGAGCCTGCTCGCGGACGTGCCCGCCGGTCAGGGCGGGACCCTCGGCACCGTCAGCTACCCGGTCGGGCCACGGCAGACCCGGTCCGCCACCGTCTGGACCCCACCCGGCTACGACGCGCACCGGCACCGCCCGTACCCGGTGCTATACCTCCAGCAGGGCGCGGACGGCAGCCGTACCGACTGGCTCGACCTCGGACGCGCCCGGCAGATCCTCGAGAACCTCGCCGTGCGGGGGCGGATCGAACCCATGGTGGTCGTGCTGGGCGACGGCGACGGCCCCGACTTCCAGCCGGAACTGCGCGCCCTCGCGCGGGCCGTCCGGCGGGCGTACAACATCGCCGACGACCCCGCGCACCGGGCGCTCGCCGGCGCGTCGGCCGGCGGAAGCCAGGTGCTGCGGCACGCCCTCACCCATCCCGGCGATTACGCCTACGTGGGCTCGTTCGCCGGCTCGCTGACCGACGAACACCTGCGGATCGACGGCCGGGCCGTCAACGCCGGGACCCGGCTGCTGCGCCTGTACACCGGCAACATGACCGACCCCGCGTACAACCCGACCTACCAAACCCTGCGCACGCTCGACCGGTCCCGGGTCCGGCACGACTTCGACGGGGTGAACCCGGACGACGGCCACACCTGGAACGCCTGGCGGGAGAATCTGGCGGACTTCCTGCCCCGGTTGTTCCGGCCCGTCCACGACCACGGTCCGAGCGCCGGCCACCTGCCGTTGACCCGGGAGTTCGCGACGCCGGCTCCGGGCAGCACGCCGACCCCGTGGCTCACCCGGGACGCCAACGGAGACACCTTCGCCACCGTCGAGACGGGCACCGAGTACGCGGGCGCGGGCCGGGTGACCCTCTGGGGCAACTGGGCGCCCGGCGGAAGCTGGGTCAACGTTCCGCTCACCCGCAGCGGTGACCGGTGGCGGGGGACCGTGGGCCCGCTCAAGCCCTGGTTCTACTACTACAAGTTCATCGTCGACCTGGTGTCGAAGAAGGACACCGCGAACCCGACACACATCACCACGGAACCGACCTGGAGCACGTTCCTCGCCCCCGGACCGGCCGCCCACCCACTGACCGACGTCCCGGCCGGTCGGGGCGGCACGCTCACCACCCTGACCTACACCAGCACCGTGGTCGCGGCCGAACGCACCGCGTACGTGTGGACACCGCCCGGCTACGACCCCGCCCGCGCGGAACCGTACCCGGTGCTGTACCTCCAACACGGCGGCGGCCAGAACTACACCGACTGGGTGGAGATGGGCCGCGCCAAGCAGATCCTCGACAACGGCTTCCGCGACGGGAAAATCGTGCCGATGGTCGTGGTGATGGGCAACGGCAACGTGCCGGACTTCGGGAAGGAGTTGCTGGACAACATCGTCCCGGCGGCCCGGGCCGCGTACCACATCTCGCACGACCCGGCGCGGCAGGCCCTCGCCGGCCTGTCGATGGGCGGGTTCCAGGCCCTCGACCTCCTCAAGACGCATCCGGGCGAGTTCGCCTACGTCGGCACGTTCTCCGCGGGCGTGTTCAACTCCACCGGCTTCGACGTCGCGGCGGTCAACCGCGGCACGAAGCTGCTGCGGATGTACACCGGCAACGTGACGGACTTCGTCTACCCCACCGTGTTGTCCACGATGGCGACCTTCGACACCCTCGGAATCCGGTACGAATTCGCCGGGGTGACACAGGGCCCGCACGGCTGGGACGCGTGGCAGAAAAATCTCATCGACTTCGCGCCGCGGCTGTTCCGGTCCGACAGCACCTGACGGGACAGCCGGTCATGGAGAGCAGGGTGGGTCCACTCGTTTGAGTTCGGTCCAGCCGGTCCAGCCCCGCTCCTTGAGCAACTCGATCAGCCGACGGGCCGGCGGTACGGTGTCGAACACCAGGGTGTCCATCAGCGTGACCAGGGTCGGTTCGATGTCCGTGTCGTCGACGTAGTTCTCCCCCCGTTCGTCGACCAGTTGTGTGATGTAGACGGCCAGTTCCTCGGCCAGCTCGACCAGCAACGGGTCGTCGTCGGTCCGGTCGAGGGCCTGGCCGAGGGCGAAGTAGAAGCCGACGAACTGCGGGTCGTCGAGCTGCTCACACTTGCGCGCCATCCATTCCGGCACTCGTTCCGGTGAGCGCGCGACCAGCGGGATCCAGCCGTCGCGCTCGACCCGAACGATCCGTTCGTCGACCCCCAGCGCCCGCAGCCGGTCGAGGTGATCGACCACCATCGGGGGAAGCACCAGGTTGTCCCCGGCGGCCAGGTGTGCGATCCGCTCCCGATGCCGTTGCCGTTGCCGGATCTCCGCCCGTAGCCGCTTGTCGATGTCTGCGACCGCCGCGGCGAACTCCTCCTCGTCGGCCCGCAGCAGCTCCCGTATTCGCGCGAGTGGGACTCCGGCCTCGGCGAGGGTCCGGATCCTGATGAGATCGACCATGGCGGTGGCGTCGTACCTCCGGTAGCCGGAGTGGTCCCGCTCCGGTTCCGGTAGCAGCCCCTTGGCGTGGTAGTGCCTCACCGTACGAACCGTCACCCCGGCATACGACGCCAGCTCACCGATGGTCAACATTGCTTCAGTCTCCTACGGCGCGGTCACGGAGCCGGCTTGGCCGGCAGCGTCCCGGGTACCGCGGATGATCCGGGCGATCTCCGGGGCGTGGGTGAAGGGCAGCCGGTGGTCGGCGTCGAGCCAGAACGTGGCGATGCGCGGCTGCTCGCGCACGAGCCGCTCGACGCCGGCACGCCAGTTCTGATTGAGTTGCGGCGCCGGCCCTTCGCCGCTGTCGCCGGCCATCGAGGCCGACATGATCATGCTGATGGGCTGCTCGATCTTCCGGTATGGCTGAAGGATCCCCGACCGGACCACATCGATCTCGACGTTCAGGTCAAAAATCTCCTGACCGGTGAGCAACACCTGGCGGGCGGTGCCCCGTAGGGATCCCTGCTGCGTTGCCAGCTCCTCCCACATCGCCAGAAACGCCGCCGCGTCAGCCTCGGTGATGAACGGGTCGGGCACCGGGTTCGCCCCGTCGATGAGAACGAGCCCGGCGACGGTGCCGGCATGCGCGGAGGCATAGTGCACGGCCAGGTCCGCGCCCAGCGAATAGCCCACGAGCAGGGGCGCCGAGGGCGGATCGAGGCGTTCCAGCTCCGCCATCACGGCAACGAGATCGCTGAGGAAAGCCTCGAAGGAGTAGTCGTCGGCGGCGGTGGCGCGGCCATGGCCGCGCAGGTCGAAGGTCACCACGTCGTGGTCGTGCCGCAACAACTCGGTCAGCTCGCGCAGGTCTGCCTGTGTCGAGTTCAGCCCGGGACACAGGACCAGCGGCCGACCTCGGCCGCCGCGAGACACCGGGATCGTGACGCCGTCGTGCTGGATCGTGAAATGCCGTACGTCGGTCATGCCACCATGCTGAAAGGTTGACCCTGCGTCAGGGTCAAACCGCCACGCCGCTCGTCAGCGCACCGCCTGGTCGCTCCGACGTGGTCGGCGTTACGGCGAGGGCTGTTGCGTGCGGCGAAGTCGAGGTGCTATTCACGTATAAAGGGCTGAATTGGAGTAAATCGGTGCACGGGCCGAGAGGCATGGTTGTCGCCGGAGGCACGGTATCTTGAGGTTGGTGGCCCGGCCACAACGTTCTGAAAGAACTATGTAACGGATTGAGGCGGATCTCCGTTGTTCAGGAGGTGTGTATGACTGTCGAGATGGTCGCGCCGGCCTGGATGCACGAGCAGGTCACGGCCGAGCAGTACGCGACCTGGACAGAAGAGCAGTGCGCGGGTATCGAGATCGTGGATGGGATGGTCCTCGTGAGTCCGAGTGCCTCCAAGCGACACAACCGCCTGGCCAGGATTCTGGCGAACGCCTTGGATGCTGCCGCGGGACCGGACTGGAACGCTGATACCGACTTCGATCTCCGGCTCCAGGACGTACCGCTGAACAACCGCCGTCCTGACGTGACGGTCTACCGGGCGGAGACCATCGATGTCACCCCGACCCGGCCCGAGCATGTGCTTCTTGTGGTCGAAGTGGTCTCTCCCGGCTCGGAGACGACCGACCGGATCGTCAAGGCCGATCAGTACGCGAGGGCCGGAATTCAGTTCTACTGGCGGGTCGAGCAAGCCGCCACCGGGGCGCCCCTCGTCTACACATACGTTCTTGACCCGGCGACCAGACGCTACCGCGACGGCGAGATCTTCACCGGCGTCGTGAAGGTGACCGCGCCCTTTTTCGTCGAGGTGGACCTCGGCAAGAACTGACTTGTCCGCACCGGAGCCGTCAGCCGGTCAGAAGCGTCGCCGACCACGATATCGGCTCCGGCTCCTTGCGGCCGTTGCGCCGGGCGATCTCCACCAGTTGGGCCATGCCGCGATCGCTGAGAACCTCGATGTGCTCCTCCAGCAGGGCGCCGTCGGGGTCCAGGGCGTCATACCGTTCCCACTGCTCGGTGCGGAAGAGGAAAAGAGGCAACACAGTCGGGGACGCTGGCTCCTGGCCGCTGTCCGTGACGGCGGCCAGCGCCTCGGTGTCGCCCTCGACGGCGAGCAGGCACAGCCGCTCGCGGGCCGGGCCGGGGCCCAGCGCACGCAGCCGTTGGCGGCACACCTGCGCGACCGGCGCCGGGAATCTCCCGCCCGCGAGGCGCGCCAGCGTCGGCACCAGGCTCGCCGGGTCGTAGCTGTCCAGCAGGTCGAGCCGTCCCTTCAGGATCGCGACGACGGCGAGCGCGGTGCGGTCCCTGCCAAGCGGAGCGGGCCGGCACAGATGGGGATTGTCCAACGCCAGGCCAAGGACCCCCCAGTACGGCGGGTCCTCGCCGGACAGGGCCTCCTCGAAGTCACCGAGTAGTACCGGATGGTCGGTGGCGCGCAACACGTCGGCCAGCGCCGCACGAATTTCGGGGTCGGGGAAGTCCCGCGCGGTCCGCAGCACCCGACCTCCGTTCGGCGGCGCCGTGACCAGCCTCACCCGCGGCTCGTGCGGACAGTCCGGCGCGGACGCGAGCAGAAACCGCAACGCCGCCTTCGGCCGGTCGAACAATGCGGTCCAGATGCGGTTGGGCGCCGCCGGATCGCGGGTCCAGGCCCGAGCGAGGGCCACCTCGGCCATCGCCGAGACCCGTTGGTCCCGCGCGTCCGCCATCAGCCGGACCACCGTTTCGGTGTGGTGGTTTCTACGCCTCATCCGTCTACACAGGATCCATGCAGCAAGCCGTGCCGTTGGTCCGACGGTGCCTTCCGCCTTCCGCTCCAGCATTCCCTCATTGTCAGCCCTACGGGCAATTAATACTGCAACCCAGGGTCGTCACTTTCGAGGCGTTTGGATTGTTTGCGGTAATGGGCGGCGCGGGCTTGGGCCTGGCGTCTGCGGCGCCATCGTGACCAGTGCAGGGCTTTGGTCATCACGGCACGTCCGCCTTGGGCGAGGCGGGCCATCAGGCGGCGGATCTCGTTGCTGCTGAGCGGGACAAACTCGTCTGCCTCGGGATCGTCGCCCCCTTTACCGCCTCGACGGTCGCGGCTCGTTCGGTGGCGCGGGTGACGACCAGGTGGGCCAGGGCCGCCATGGACAGCGTGATGTGGGCGTACCAGGCGTCGTAGCGGCGGACCTGGTAGTGGTCCAGGCCGGTCTCGTTCTTCGCGGTCTGGAACAGTTCCTCGATGGACCATCGGCTGCCGGCCACCCGGACCAGTTCCCGCAGCCGGGAGCCGCGTGGCCCGGAGCACACGTAGTAGGCGATGTCGGTCGGGTCGCAGATCGAGCGGCGGGCCAGTACCCAGCCGCGCCGGTCGGTGCCGAAGTCACGGCGGATCGGGGTGGCTACCCAGTCGTAGACCCGTGGGCCGTGTGCGCCGTCGCCGGCGCTGCGGTGCTTCCACGCCCCGGCCGGGAGTTTGGCGATCATCTCATCGACCCGGCTGGTCGTGAGCAACCCGGCCGCGACCTGGTCGTGCTTGTCATAGCCGACGTGGTCGGTGATCTCCCCCTCGAGGGCGGACTCGAGGACCCGCTTGGTCAGCTGCTGCAGCAGCCCGCCCTCACCGGTCAGCTTCAGCCCGTCACCACGAGCCCGATCGACCAGCATCGCGATCAACTGCTCATCCGTGACCGCACCCACCGGCTCCACGGCCGGCTCTCCCACGGTGGTCTCGGTCGTCATCTGGCGTCTCTCCCTTGAACGGTCGATCAGCCGTTATTTGTACAGTCCCACACCCCTCACACCCGACCACATCGGACGAACCTGACCATTCAAGCTCTGTAAGGGATGGTTGTCGGAGTCCGAGGTCGTCTGCACGGCTGACCGTGGTCGTCTGCACTACGTCGATTGGGAGCCGGGCGGCGTGGGTGCATTGGTGATCTTGGCCGCCCGGGCGTCGAGGTAGCGCTTCTCGGGAAGGCTCGTCGCGTAGCGGGCCGCGGTGCGGTAGCTGGCCCGGGCGTCTTGCCGCCGATTGGCCATCTCGAGCAGATGGGCACGTACGGAATGGAGCCGGTGATGGCGCGCCATCCGGTCGTCGGCTTCTAGGCTGGTGATGATGTCAAGGCCGGCATCGGGGCCATGGACCATGGCGACGGCGACGCTTCTGCTAAGGGTCGCCATCGGGTTGGGTGAGACCTGTTCAAGCAGCTCGTAGAGGGCGAGGATCTGCGGCCAGTCGGTGTCTTCGACCCGTCGGGCTTCGTCATGGACAGCGGCGATCGCCGCTTGGATCTGGTACGGTCCGAGCTGACGAGTGCGGGACAACGTTTCGGTGACTAGTGCGGTGCCTTCGGCGATGAGGCTCTGGTCCCAGCGGCTACGGTCCTGCTCAGGCAGCGGAACGAGCGAGCCGTCGTCGCCAGTACGGGCGTCGCGGCGTGCTTCGGTCAGCAGCATCAGCGCCAGTAGTCCGGCCACCTCACCGTCGTCGGGAAGCAGCCGATGTAGTAGACGGGTCAGGTGCACCGCCTCGCCGGTCAGGTCATGGCGCTGTAGTTGGGGGCCGAAGGTGACGGTGTAGCCCTCGTTAAACATCAGGTAGAGGACGTGCAGCACCGCCTTTAGTCGTTCGGGACGTTCGGCCTCCGGCGGCAGCTGGAACGTCGCACCCGCCTTGCGGATGCTCTGTTTGGCCCGGCTGATGCGCTGTGCCATGGTCGCTTCGGGAACGAAGAAGGCGTGGGCGATGTCGGCGGTGCTCAGTCCGCCGACCGCCCGCAATGTCAACGCGATCTGCGACGGCGGCGACAGTGACGGGTGACAGCACAGGAACAACAGCGTCAGGCTGTCATCGTGCTCGTTGCCGGGCGGCTGATCGGCGGCGGCCGCCACGAGTAGGGACGGCGGGGTGGCGAGCAGGTCTGCGTCCTCACGCCGTCGACGCGCGGCGTCGCTGCGTACCCAGTCGGTGAACCGGCGTGTGGCGACGGTGACCAGCCACCCGTACGGGTTCTCGGGCACGCCCTGCTCGGGCCATTGCGTGGCGGCGGCGAGCAGCGCCTCCTGGACGGCGTCCTCAGCGGAGTCGAACCCCCCGAAGCGGCGCATGAGCGCGCCGAGGACCTGCGGCGCCAGGTGGCGCAGCAGGTCCTCGAGTGGTTCCTTGCCGCTCAAATCTCGTTCCCGGTGGCCTCGTGCAGGATCGGCCAGACCTCGACCGCGTTGAACGAGGCGAACGGCAGTTCAGCGGCGATGTCCAAGGCGCGCTGCTCGCTTTCCACATCGATCAGGTACCAGCTGGCCAGGTACTCTTTGGCTTCCAGGTAAGGGCCGTCGGTTACGGCCGGCGCCCCGTTTCGCACCCGCACCGTCTTCGCCTGTGCCGCGTCGGCGTTTCCGTACGCGCCCAGCAACTCGCCGGTCTCCTTGAACTTGCGGTTGAACGCCTCCTGCTCGGCGATGGCCTTCTGGAACTCCTCGGCCGAGAACGACTCCCACAGCTCCTGGTTGCCGTAGATGGTGATCATGTACTTCATGGTCGGCTTCTTTCCTCGACGAGCGTCCCCCGCTGGGCGCCCTTCGCTGGCTGGTCGGAGCCGACGGGTACACCTCGACATCCTCGACCAAGATTTTCTCACGCTGACTTCCCGACGCTCCCGCTGGCGTGGTCGTCGCAGGTAGACGCGACGGATGAAGTCCACGCCGAGAGCTCGTGCCGAGAACTTTGACGGACGTGTCGAGGTTCTCGCGGCGGCTCCGACTGGGTGGTGAAGGCCACGACGGCCACCCACCCTTAGAAGGGACAACGTCATGACGTTCACCCACGCCACCCCGACGACGACCTCCGGCCGCAAGGTCAATATCGCGCTCTGGGCGCTGCAGGTCCTGCTGGCCGCCGCGTTCCTGCTGGCCGCCTGCACGAAGTTCATCGCCTACCCCGACGCCGTTGAGGCATTCGATCAGATCGGCCTCGGTGTTTGGTTCATGTACTTCATCGGAGCAGTTGAACTCTCCGGCGCGGTCGGACTGCTGGTACCGGCCCTGTCCGGTCTGGCCGGGCTGGGCCTCACCGCCCTGCTGGCCGGCGCGGTCGTCACCCAGATACTGCTATTCGACCCCGTCACCGTGATCACCCCGGCCGCCTACTTGGTGCCCGTCACACTCGTTGCCTGGGGCCGCCGCCAGCACACCGTAAAGCTCTTGCGCCGCAGTAACCGCGAAGCCTGACCCAGCAACCGACGTCGAGCCGTACAAGGTCCTGCGGTCATCGTCGGCGGGTCATGCATGGTCCAAATCCCACGGCACGGCGATTCAGTGACCCGTTGGTGGCTGTATTAATCACAGACTGATCAGCGAGCTATCGGATTTCGACAATGACCTTTCCGAACGGGTCTGCCGACTCGTAGTACCGGAACGCCGCGCCGGCTTCCTCGAACGGGAACGCTCGGTCGGTGACCGGTCGAAGCTGGTGCGCGGTGATGATCTCGTTCAGCTTGGTGAACTGGGCGCGACTTCCGACTGCCAACGCCCGAACCGTCGCGGCGACACCGAACAGCAGGCGAGGGTCGAGGGGTGGCCAGTCACCGGACCGGGACCCTACGAACGCGACGTGCCCGTTGACGGCAACCGACTTCAGTGACTGCTCCAGTGTTCCGGCAGTGTCGACGACCCGGTCGACCCCTCGCCCGTCGGTGATGTCGCGGACCGCGTTGTGCCAGTCGGGAACGGCGCGATAGTTGACGACCTCGTCAGCGCCCAGGTCACGAAGACGCTGTTCCTTTTCCACCTGGCCGGTCGTGGCGATCACTTTCGCGCCGAGAAGCTTGGCCAGTTGCAGCGCGAACAGTGATACGCCGCCCGAACCGGTGGTGAGCACCGTGTGCCCGGGCCGGGTCCCAGGACCGTCCCCGGTCAACGCGTTCCATGCGGTGACGGCAGCGCACGGCAGCGTCGCGGCTTCGGCGTAGGAGAGGTGCTCGGGGACCGGGACGAGGGCGTGCTCCGGCAGGACGGCGAGTTCGGTGAGCAGGCCGTCGAGGGAGCCTCCCAATTGGGGCAGGTATGACGGCTTCAGGGGGCCGTCCAGCCATTGCGGGAACAGCGCGGCGGTGACCCGATCACCCGGTCGTACCCGCTGGACACCCGGCCCCACGGCGATGACCTGCCCGGCACCGTCACTGACGGGGATGACGTCCGGCTTGACCGGCAGCACGTACTGCCCCCGCAGCACCAGCAGTTCGCGGTAGCTGAGCGAGACGGCGTGGACCGCGACCGCGACCTCGCCGGTGCCTGGCGTGCGTGGTTCGTGGGTGCGCAGCTGCAGGCCATCGATGCCGTCGCCGCTGTTGACATGGTAGCTGCGCACGGACGGGGGAAGCGTCGCAGTCATCGCGGTCAGCCCTCGATGAACTGGTAGTCGCTGACGATACGCCCGTCCGCCCCGAGCACGAGGATCTCCAGCCCGACACCGGCCACCTCGCCACCGTCGCGAGGCACCATCTCCCAGTGGAACTTGACCACGTCGTGGAGCCGTTCGGCATCCCCGCGGGAACGGAACACGAAGGTGCCCGGTGCGATGAACTCCTCGTACGAGCGCGTCACCCGCACCTCCAGCTCGTCATGCCCGCGCGCCTCCAGGACGAGACGGTCGAACCCCAGGCCCTCGGCGGCCTGTCGCATGTCCTGCGGCGGCTGCAGGACATGGACCCCGTCGGCGGACCAGAGCTCGCGGACGGCGGCGCGGCGACGTTCCGGGTCGGGTTCGCACCACAGCGCGACATAGCGGTCAGTGAGGTTCTTCAGGTCGATGTCAGCCATAGCGATCCTTTGATCGTGGATGATCGTTGCGACCACGACTGTCCTGCGCCGGACGCGCCGCGACAATTCCCCGGGGGGAATCGCCAACCGGCGCGGCACCCGGTACACAGGAGAAATGATCACCGAATCCGTGCGTGGCGGACTTCCGGGTGCCTTGCGCACGTGGCGCACCCGACGACGCGTCAGCCAACTCGAACTGGCGGTGCGGGCCGGCACCACGCAACGGCATGTCAGCTTCATCGAAAGCGGACGCTCAACCCCCGGCCGGGCGATGATCATACGGCTGGCCGAATCGCTGGAGGTGCCGATCCGCGAACGCAACGAACTGCTCCTCGCCGCCGGATTCGCGCCCGCGTACCCGCAGCGCGAACTGGACGATCCCCAACTGGCACCGGTCCGAACCGCCCTCGAACGCGTCCTGCACGGTCACCTGCCGTACCCGGCCGTGATCGTCGACCGGCACGGCGACCTCATCTCCGCCAACGCGGGCTTCCAGATGATCACCCGGGGAGTGGATTCACACCTGCTCACCCCACCCGTGAGCGTCCCCCGAGTCCTACTGCACCCCTGCGGTCTCGCACCCCGCATCGTCAACCTCGACGAATGGGCCTGGCACATCATCGACAGCGTCCAAGCCGAAAGCGTCCGCAACCCGAGCGACCGGCTCCGACGCCTCGCCGAGGAACTCGTCAACCTGGCGCCCCCGCGGCCACGGCAACTCCCGCCCCACCACCTCGGGTTCGCGGTACCACTGCACCTGCGCACGAGCGACCCGGATGTCCGTGAGCTGCGGCTCATCACCACGCTCACCCACTTCGGCACCGCCACCGACGTCACCATCGCCGAGCTGCGACTGGAAGCATTCCTCCCAGCCGACGAAGCCACCAGCGCCGCACTGGCCGAACTCGTCAGGTGGTGACCACCTTCGCCCGCGAAAAGCGTCCGGCCGCCCCGCTCACACTGCCTCCCCGCCGAAGTCGACCTCGATGTGCGGCGACAGCGCCTTGAGGAAGTCGCGGGCGTCGAAGGCCGTACCGGCCGAGGCGACGCCGACCGTCCTGGTCCGGCCGGTGAGGATCCGGTCGGCCGCCTCCACGGCCAGGGGTGCGCTCACCGCGTAGATGTCGCGGCCGCGCGCCACGGCACGCCGTTCGTCGTCGCCGGAACGGACGAGCACATCGACGACGAACGACTGTGCGGAGCGTCCGTCGGCGTCGACCGCGACCGGGGCCGGGGTCTGTGCGCCGGCCAGATCTTGGGCGGCCTCGACGGTCATGTAGGTGCGTACCTCTGCGACGGCCAGGTGGCTGGGAATGGTGACGACGTCCGCCATGGTGAACTCCGCGATGACGGCCCGGGCGCCCAGGGGCTGCGGGAAGAACCACTTCTCGACCGGCGGCTGATCGTCGCGGTACTCCAGCCGGCCGCCGCTGTAGCGGACGCGCCGGCCGTCGCGGCGCTCCCGGGAGACGACCCCGGCGGCTCGGGTGCCGTCCGTGGGGTGCCAGCTGTCGAGACCGTACGCCACGTGCACCTCGTCCGCGCCCGCCTGGTCGCCGAGCGCCGCCGTCACGAGCAGGTCGCCGAGGCCACCGTAGAACGCCATCGCCGGGACGACCGTGACCCCGGCTCCTCGGGCCCGGTCAGCGAACAGCCGGAACGTGTCGAAGTTCGCCTCGATTTCCGCGGCGACATCCACATACGGGATTCCCGCGCGCAACGCCGCCTCGAGGAGCGGTGCCGCCGTGACCGCGAACGGACCGGCACAGTTGATCACCATGGCCGCTCCGGCCAGCGCCCGGTCCAACGCACCAGGATCGTCGACCGCCGCCGGACGTACGTCCAGTCCCGGCCACGCCGCCGCCAGCGTCTGCAACTTTTCGGGGTCGCGGCCGGCCAGCAACGGCAGGTAGCCGCGTCGCCGCAGCTCGGCTACCACGAACCGACCGGTGTGCCCGTACGCCCCGTACACCGTGACCATGTTTCCCAAAGCACTCATGACCATATGATCGCGGCCGCTCGGCCTGACCCGCGAGTGGCTGGAACGACACCATGCATACAATTCCGGACATGCACACAGTCGCGGTCGCGGTCGCCGACGGTATCCTGAACTTCGAGCTGGCCCTGGCGTACGAGCTGTTCAACTCCATCCCGCCGGTGCCGCGCGACGACTGGTACCACCTGGTCATCTGCGGGCGCGATCCCGTCCGCGCCGACGGCCGCTTCCTGCTGGAACCAGACTGCGGACTGGACGCACTGGCCAGGGCCGACACCGTGATCGTCCCGGGCTGGGCCGACGTCGACCAGACGCCGCCGGCGGATCTCGTCGACGCCGTACGGGCCGCGCACGACGCCGGGGCCCGGGTGGCCTCGCTGTGCACCGGCGCCTTCGTCCTGGCCGCTGCGGGCCTGCTGGACGGGCGGCGCGCCACCACCCACTGGCTGCACGCGCAGGCGCTGACCAGCCGCTACCCCCGGGTGACGGTCGACCCGAATGTCCTCTACATCGACGAAGGCAGCGTGCTCACCTCCGCCGGCAAGGCCGCCGCGCTCGACCTCTGCCTGCACCTGGTCCGCCGTGACCACGGCTCGGCGGTCGCCAACACGCTCGCCCGCAAACTCGTCGTATCGCCGCACCGGCCAGGCGGCCAGGCACAGTTCGTCGCCGCCCCGATTCCGCCGACGCGCGACCGTCCCTTCAGCGACGTGCTCACCTGGGCGGTCGAACGGCTGGACCAGCCGCTGACCGTGACCGACCTGGCCGGCCGCGCAAACCTGAGCCCGCGCCACCTCGGCCGCCAGTTCCGCTCGGCGACCGGCGCCACGCCCCTGCAGTGGCTGCTCACGCAGCGGATCCGGCGGGCCCAGGAACTGCTGGAGACCACCGACAACAGCGTGGAAGCCGTCGCGGCGGCCACCGGCATGGGCACGGCGACCACGCTGCGCCGGCATTTCCAACGTACGGTCGGCGTGTCTCCGCAGGCCTACCGCCAAACCTTCCGAGCCCGCCGCACGCCGTAACTTCCACGCCGACTGGCCGCCTGCCACTGTTCGCCGGGAACCACCCACGGTCTGGGCTGGCGCCCCTGGTGCTAACGCGTCCCCCAGCTGCGGCGCGCATCGCCGACACCCGAGAATCAGCGCAGCGCCGGAATGTTGTCGATCTGGTCGGGGCGGAGGCGTTCTCGCATGATGCCCGCCGGTCGCTCCCGGCCAGGCTCGTATGTGACGACCTCTTCGGCGGTGACGGCGAGGTCGACGCTGAAGTCGTGGTCGGCGTGGGGCAGGTTCTCGTCGAGGAGTTGGCTCTGGTGGACGGTGGTGGCGATGCTGGTGGCAGTGTTCACGAGTCCGGCCTCGGTGAGGAGTGCGATCTCCAGGTCGGAGTAGCCGGCTCCCTTGCCGATGCGTACGCCGTTTCGTCGGCTGATAGCGACGCTGCCGCAGACGATCAGGTCGACCGGCCGCATGTCGTCGGGGCCGACGGTGGGGGCGACCTCGGGTGCGCCGGTGCTGGTGGCCGCGATTTCGAAGGGCACCGTCAGGACGGCCGGGTCGAGCAGGTAGAAGGGCTTCGGTGTGGCGAGTCGTGGGACCGCCATGTAGAGCAGCTTGCCTTCTCGGAGGGCGCGTACCCGAACGGGTAGCTGAGCCCGGTCGGGGTTGCACTTGACGACCCGCGCCTGCCTCCAGACCGCCAGCGAGGCAAGCCGGGCCGCTGCTTCCTCCTTGCCGACGAAATCGGGAATGTGGCCGTGGACTCCGGGCGGTGCGGCACCCTCGCGTTCGAGTAGGTCCCAGACCCGTCGCCGAACGGACTGCTTGGCGTGGTCGATGCTCGTCACGGTGTCGCTCCTACGTGGTCATCAGGGTGAGGAGCCGGTCGTTGATGGGCATTTCATGGACCTTGATGCAGGAAGGAGATGGCTTGTCGAGCTCACCGAGCCGGATGCTGGCCAGGGTGAGATTGCCGATCACGCACCCGGAGAACTGTGGCAAGTCGGATGATCGTAGCGGGGGCACCGGGAGCACGGGCGATATCGGCGAGCATGGCCCGAGCCGCCGGACGCTGGCGTACCTCGGCCGGTGCCAGGCGGTCAGCGTCAACCAGCAGCCGGGCGGCGTTGATCGGGTCGTCGCTGTGCAGGTAGGCGCGGGCGGCATCGATCAGGTATGCGGCCCGGTGCTCGGCGGGCAGCCACCGCCAGCCGTCCCGCTGGATGTTCGTCTCATGTCGGGCCACCGCCCCGCCGGAGTCACCCAGTTCGACCGCAGAGGCCGTCCGTGCCAACTCCACCGCGGTCGGTCCGAATCCCGTACGGTGGTGGTCCTTGCCGTCGCCGACTCGTTCGGCCATCCCGGCGGCTTCGTCGAGTAGTTCGGCCGCGGCCGCGCCGTCACCATCGTGGGCGGCGGCCAAGGCCGCCTGGACCAGAAGAGCGCCGCACAGGGACAGTTGCTCAGGTAGGCCGCACTCGATCACGGGCGGGATGATGCGGTACGCGGCGGCGAGTGTTACCGACTTCGCCTCCCGTGCCCACCCCGAGGTGCGGAGCACCTGACCGAGTTGCACCGCCGCGCTGGCCACCAGCACCCCATCGTTGGCCGCGACGTTCATCGCCCGATCGACAGCAAGCCACGCCGGCCCCGGTGCTCCGAGCTTGACCAACACGGCGGCGGCGACCCGGTACGCATCCACCAGCGGCACCTGACCTGGTCCAGGTTGGTGGGCCCGAGTGCGTTCCACGTCAACCAGCAGGTCCGGCAGCAGATTGACCACCTGCGGATAGCGGGCATGCTGAAAGGCCGTCCAGGCATGAGCCGTTGTCCTGTTCACCTGATCGATCGACAGGGCAGGCCGTTGAGGTGATGATCTACCGAGGGGAATCTCGTACCGGGAAAGCGCCGCCCGGATTCGCTCTACCCCTTCATCGCGCTCGACCACGTCGACCGGAGCGTCATCCTGTTCCAACAACGCCGTCGCATCGATGCGCAGCACGGTGGCGATCTCTTGAAGGGTCGACACCCTGTCCAGGGCTCGTACGCCCCGCTCGACCTTGTCTACCCAACTCTTGGACTTTCCGAGCCGGTCGGCGAACATCTGTTGCGAGAGTTTACGCCGAGTCCGCAGGTGGGCGACTCGTCGGCCGATCGGGAGGAAATCAGCGCCCACGACGCCACCGCCGATCCGGCACCGCCCGGGTCGTCTCTTCCACCGGGATCCGCTCCGCCTCGGCCTGGGCGAGAATCCGCTGCCTGGCGGCCTCTCGCTCCGCAGCCTCCGTCCCGCTCGCCCGGGTTCGGCTCTGGATCCAAGTCTCCGTCTTGGGTAGGAATCAGTGCTCCGCCGTCACCAGCCGGGCCGCCCGGCGTACGTCCTCGTCCAGTGGCCGGTCCGGGTCCACCGGCGCGACGGCCTCGCCCAGCGCGTCGAGCAGCGACCGGCACCCCGCCGCCGTGACGTCCCGATCCCCGACGTGCGCCGCCTGACGCAACCCCACCGCCAGTGACCCGCACAGCAGGGTCAACAACTCGGCCACGTCGTACGCCCGCAGCGCGGCCTGGGTGCCGAACGGCACGACGTCCTGGTTGTGCAGGTTGGTCGGCAGGCTCTGCATGCCGGCCGGGGTCGCGGCCCGGCGCATCTCGGCGACCAGTGCCGTGCTGGCCAGTTGCACCCCCTGCACCCCGTGCTGCTGCCCGGGTCCGGCGGCCAGCATCGGCGGCCGACCGCCGTTGCGGTGCGGGTCCACCAGCAGGTCGAGTTGCCGTTCGGCGAGGTTGCCCAACTGGGTGGCCACGTTCGCGAGCGTGTCGGCGGCGAACGCGGCCGGCTGGCCGAAGAAGTTGCCGCCGTGCACGACCGCGTCGTCGTCGGGGAAGAACAGCGGGTTGTCGTTGACGCTGCCCAGGTCGGCCGCGACGACGCCGTCGACGTAGCGCAGCGCGTCCTCGGCGGCGCCGAGCAACTGCGGGGTGCAGCGGATGCTGTACGGCTCCTGCAAAGGGCGGTCGCCGGCCGGGACGGATCCGGCGAGCGTGGCGCGCATCCGCCCGGCGACCTCGACCGCGCCGGGGTGCCCGTACGCGGTGATCAGGCGCGGGTCGAGGAAACCGGGATCGCAGCCGAGCAGGTCGACCAGCAGGCAGGTGAGCGACTGGAGCGCCCGGTGCGCGGAGCGTACCCGGTCCAGCGCGAGCGACAGCGCGGCGCTCGTCACCGACGTGCCGTTGACCAGGGCGAGCGCGTCCCGTCCGTCGAGGGTGAGCGGGTCCAGTCCGGCCTCCCGCAGCGCGTCGGCGGCCGGCCTCCGCCGACCGTCCAGATAGGCCGAACCGCGACCGCGCAGCGCCTGGGTGGCGTACGCGAGGGGGATCAGGTCGCCGCTCGCGCCGACCGAGCCGTACCGGGGAACGGCCGGCACGAACGTCGTGCCGAACATGGCGGCGAGCCCGTCCACGACGCGGGCCGAGACACCGGAGGCGCCCCGGGCCAGCGACCACGCCCGGGTCAGCAGCGCGGCCCGGACCAGATCCGTTGCCAGGTCCGGTCCCTGCCCGGCGGTCAGGTGCGCCAACGTGTTGTCGCACTGGTCCGCCTCGTCGGTCCGGCCGGCGAAGCCGACCAGCGCGCCGAACCCGGTGGTCGCGCCGTAGACCGCGCGTCCCGGCTCGGCCAGCACCTTCCGCAGGTACGCCCGCCCGCGCTCGACCCGGTCGCGTACCTCCGGTCCGACCAGGACGGTGACCGGTGTCGCGGCCCGGCGCAGGCCGGCGGGGGACAGCGGGGCGGCCAGCTCGATGGCGGCGTCGGCGGCGGTCACGGCACGACCGTAGTACATCGAATCTCAGAACGCTCTGAAGTCCACCCGCTACCGTCGGCGGTCATGACGCACGACTACCTGATCCTGGGCGCCGGGCCGGCCGGGCTGCAACTCGCCGCGCTGATGGAACGGGCCGGTCACGACCATCTCGTCCTGGAGCGGGGCGCCGGACCCGGCACCTTCTTCACCCGGTTCCCCCGACACCGCACCCTCATCTCGATCAACAAGGTGCACACCGGGTTCACCGACCCCGAGCTGCGGCTGCGGATGGACTGGAACTCGCTGCTCAGCGACGATCCGCGGCTGCTGTTCACCCGATACACCGGCCGGTACTTCCCGTCCGCCGACGACCTGCCGCGCTACCTGGCGGACTTCGCCGCGGCCACCGGCGCCCGGGTCCGCTACGACACCGACGTGACCCGGGTCGGCCGGGACGGCGACGGTTTCGTCCTGGCCGACTCCGCCGGCCGGACCTGGCGCTGCCGCCGGCTGGTCGTGGCCACCGGCGTCTCCCGGCTGTACGTGCCGCCGATCTCCGGCATCGAGACCGCCGAACGGTACGACACCGTCGACGTCGACCCGGCGTCCTTCGTCGACCAGCGGGTGCTGATCATCGGCAAGGGCAACTCCGGTTTCGAAACCGCCGACGCGCTGATGGAGACGGCCGCGGTCATCCACGTGGCCGGCCCGCACTCGGTGCGGCTGGCCTGGCAGACGCATTATGTCGGGCACCTGCGCGCGGTCAACAACAACTTCCTCGACTCGTACCAGTTGAAGTCCCAGAACGCGGTGCTGGACGGCACGGTCGAGAGCATCCGGCGCCGGCCGGAGGGCGGCTACCGGGTGCTGTTCCGCTACGCCCGCACGGTCGAGGCGTTGCGCGAGTTGACCTACGACCGGGTCATCGCGTGCACCGGCTTCCGGTTCGACGCGTCGATCTTCGACGACACCTGCCGGCCGGCCCTGGTCATCAACCACCGGTTCCCCGAGCAGACCCCGGCGTACGAGTCCAGCACCGTGCCCGGGTTGTACTTCGCCGGCACGCTCACCCAGCAGCGCGACTTCAAGCACTCCACCAACGGTTTCATCCACGGCTTCCGGTACGGGGTGCGCGCCCTGCACCGCATCCTCACCCTGCGCCACCACGACGGGACCTGGCCGGGCGAGCGGCTGGACGCCACCCCGGAGGCGGTCGCCGCCGCGATCATCGCCCGGGTGAACCGGTCCTCCGCGCTGTGGCAGCAGTTCGGCGTCCTCGGCGACGTCACGGTCGTGGCCGGTGACGCCGCCCGCCACCACGAGGAGGTGCCGGTCGCGTTCTTCGCCGAGGGCGGCCTGGGGCCGAACCGGCACGCGTTCGTCACCACCCTGGAGTACGGACCGGACCACGACACCGTGGACCCGTTCGACATCACCGTGCCCCGGATCGCCGAGAACGACGCGGAACACGCGCACGACGCCAGTTACCTGCACCCGGTGGTCCGCTACCACCGCGACGGCGTACCGGTCGCCGAGCACCACCTCGCGGAGAACCTGGAGAACGAGTGGGACCTGCCGGCGGTGCACCGGCAGCCCCTGGAGGTCTTCGTCAAGGGATGCCTCGCCGATGGCGCGTGAGGCGTACCCGGGGGTGGTGCTGGACCTGCTGGCCGCGGCCGGTGACCGGCCCGTCTTCGAACACGGCGCCCGCGTCGTGACCGGGTCCGCGATGCTCGGCCTGGTCCGGCGGATCGCGGCCGGCCTGCGCGGCGCGGGGATCGGACCGGGCGACGGGCTGGCCATGATGCTCGGCGTCACGCCCGAGGCGTTCGCGGCGATCATGGCCAGCCACGTGGTGGGGGCGCGGGTCTGCGGGATCCGGCCCGGCCTGCCCGACGAGCGGCTGCGGCACCTGCTGCGCCGGGACGCCACCGCCGTCGTCACGGACGCCACCACCACCGTCGTCACGGACGCGACCACTGGCACGGAGGCCACCGGCGCGACCACCGGGCCGGTGGCCGGGCCGCGGCGGCTGGCGCTCGCCGACCTGGTGTCCACTCCGGACCCCGGGGACGATCCGAAGCCGGCCGGCCGGCCGCACGACGTCGCCCGGCTCGTCTACACCAGCGGCAGCACCGGCCGGCCCAAGGCCTGCGCGCAGACGTACGCGGGCATGGCCGCCGCCTGGGCCGCGCGCCCGGCGGCCTGGCCGCCGGTGGTCCGCGACCTGGCCGCGCGGCTGGGTCGCTACCTCGTGTTCGGCTCGCTGAGCAGCCAGGTGATGATCGAGTACGGCGTGCTCGCGCTGGCCGCCGGTGGCGCCATGGTGGTCGCCGACCCGCCCGACCTGCCCGGCGCGATCGTCCGGCACCGCGGCTCCGGCCTGGTCATCACGGTGCCCCGGCTGCGCCGGCTGGTCGCCGCCCAACGCGCCGACCCGGTCGACCTGGGCTGCCTGCGGGCGCTCATGGTGTCCGGGTCGCCGCTGCCGGCCGGGCTGCACCGCGAGGCGCTCGACGTGCTCGGCCCGGTGGTCTTCCACGGTTACGGCCAGACCGAGACCGGGATGATCTCCATGGCCACCCCGGCCGACCCGCCCGGCTCGGTCGGCACCCCGCCCGCGGCCGTCGACGTCGTGGTCCGCGGCCCCGACGGCGCGCCCGTGCCGGTCGGCGTCGACGGTGAGCTGTACGTCCGCACGCCCGCCCAGGCCGTCGGCTACTGGGCCGACCCGGCCGAGACCGCCGAGGTGTTCGTCGACGGTTGGGTCCGCACCCGGGACCTCGGCCACCTGGACCCGGCCGGCCGGCTGCACCTGGTCGGGCGGGCCCGGGACGTCGTCATCGTCAACGCCAACCTGCACTACGCCGGGCCCATCGAGCGGGCCCTGGCCAGCCATCCGGACGTGGCCGAGGCGTACGTGGTCGCCGTCCCGGACGCCGACACCGGCGAGGCGGTGCACGCCTTCGTCGTACCGGTGGCGGGCCGGACCCCCGCGCACGACGCGCTGCGCGAGTTGGTCGCCCGGCGGCTCGGTGCCGCCTGCGTCCCGGCCCGGATCACCGAGATCGCCGAACCACCGCTGGCGCCCAGCGGCAAGCCGGACAAGCGGCTGCTGACCGGCGGCGAACCGTCGGCGTAGTCGCGCCGCGGTACCACCTTGACACGCCTGTTCGACACGCCGGTAACCGCATGACTCGATCTCGTCGCGGACAGTAGGCTTCTCGGCGGGTTCCTTCCACCGACCCGAGGCACCCGTCTCCCGCACCGGTTCCCGGCGTACCGCCGGGGGATTCGCCCTGCCCGGATCGGCCTCGCCGCGGCGGTCGCCGGGCTCCGACCAGCCCTGAGGAGGCCGCATGGAGACCACGCCCCGCCCCCGCCGGTCCGCCGACCAGGAAGAGGGCACCGACGAGTCGGCGTTGCCGGAGCTGGCCGATCCCGACTGGCTGCACCACGCGCGCCAGATCGCGCAGACGAGCTTCTGGTCGGTGGCCCGGCGGCTGCCCCGCCTGGTCCGGGAGGCGATCGGGGTGGCCTGGGCGACCAACCGCCGGGACACCGTCGCGTCCCTCGGCCTGAACATCGCCGCCGGGGTCATGACGACCTTCGGACTGTTGGCCACGACCAGCGTGCTCACCGAGCTGTTCGCCGCCGGCCCGACGCCGGACCGGGTCCGGGCAGCCCTGCCCGCGCTGGTCCTGGCCGCGGCGGCGGTGACGGCCAGGGGTGGCCTGAAGATCGCCGCCGGATGGGCGCAGGCCCGGCTCACGCCGCAGGTCAACTACCGGGTCCAACTGCGGATGTTCGAGGTGACCACGGGCGTCGAACTGGCCGCGTTCGACGACGCCGGCTTCGCCGAGGAGATGGACCGGGCCCGCGACCGCGGCATGCAGGAGGCGGCGTCGATCGTCGACCACACCGTCACCCTGGTCACCGGCCTGGTCGGCGTCCTGGCCACCGCCGCCGCCGTCGCGGTGATCCAGCCGATCCTGCTGCCCTGCCTGCTGCTCGCGGCTGTTCCCGAGGCCGTCACGGCGGTCCGGGTCGCCCGTCGGCAGTACCTGAACCTGCTCGCCCGGATCACCCAGCGCCGCCGGATGTGGCTGCTCGCGCACCTGATGGCCAACCGGCACACCGCCGCCGAGGTCCGGGCGTACCAGATGCGGGAGTTCCTGCTCGGCGAGTACCGGCGGGTAATGACCGCCGAGACCCGGGCCGACCTCGCCCTGGTCCGCGCGCAGACCATCACCCGGTTGTTCGGGACCTCGATCGCCGGGGTGGCCGGCTTCGCCGTGTACGCCGTCCTCGGCGGCCTGCTGCTGACCGGCTGGGTCGCCCTCGCCGCCGCAGCGACCGCGCTGCTGGCCCTGCAGACGGCACACACCAGCCTCGGTGCGGCGGTCTTCGCGACGAACTCGCTCTACGAGGATGCGCTCTACTACCAGGACTACCGGGACTTCCTGGACCGGGCGCAGGCGCGCACCCGCCCGCCCGGTGGGCGACCGGCCGACGGCTTCGACACGATTGAGGTGGACCGGGTGAGCCTGCGGTACCCGGACACCGAGCATCCGGCGGTGCGCGAGGTCAGCCTCACCGCCCGGCGCGGCCAGGTGATCGCCCTGGTCGGCGAGAACGGCTCCGGCAAGACCACACTGGCCAAGCTCATCGCCGGCCTGTACCGGCCCACCTCCGGCGTCATCCGCTGGGACGGCACCGACCTCACCGAGTTCGACCCGGACAGCCTCGGCTCGCACGTTGCGGTGATGACGCAGGACTGGTGGAAGTTCCCCTTCACCGCGCGCCAGAACATCCTCGTCGGCCGGCACGACCGGCCGGAACGACACCCGGGACCGTCCATGGAGGACGCCGCCCGGGCCGCCGCCGCGCACGACATGGTGCTCGGTCTGCCGTACGGCTACGACACCCTGCTCGACCGCGAGTTCAAGAACGGTCATGAGCTGTCCGGTGGGCAGTGGCAGCGGCTGGTCGCCGCCCGCGGCATCTACCGGGCCGCCCGGCTGCTGGTCTGCGACGAACCGTCGGCCGCCCTGGACGCCCGGGCCGAGCACGCCGTGTTCCAACACCTGCGGCGTCACCCGGACCGGCTGACCGTGCTGATCACCCACCGGCTGGCCAACGTCCGGCATGCCGACCAGATCTTCGTCATGCGCGATGGTCGGCTGGTCCAGCAGGGTGACCACGACCAGCTCATCGCCCAGGACGGCCTCTACCGCGAACTGTTCGAACTGCAGGCCGCCGGCTACCTGGCCGAACCGTCGCCCGCACCACTGCGCTGAGCGCCGTCGGCGCGGCCGGACGCCTCCCGCTGGCGCCGGTGGACGACGTTTCCGCGCCCACCGGCTAGCTGTCGGACAGTTCCCGCGTCACCCGCTCCAGGCCGTCCCGGATCAGCCGCCCGTAGTCGTCCTCGCCGAGCGCGCCAATCCCCGCCCGGGCCCGGTCGAGCCACTCGCTGGCCCGGGCGGGATCGCCGAGCTTGCGGTGGCACTCCGCCAGGTTGAGGTGCAACGACGGGTACAGGGCGGCCACCGGCATCGGCACCCCGGCCTCGGCCAGCCGGGCGTCGGTGAGCAGGTCGGTGGCCGCCAACGCCCGCTCGTCCCAGACCAGTTCCTGCCGGGCGTCGTCCTGCACGTCGGCCATCGCGTGCGCGAGGACGGACACGTGCAGCGGATCGCCGCGTTCCCCGCCGATCTCGTCCCAGATCCGCGCGAACAGCTCGCGCGCGGCCTCCCGTCGGCCCTGGGCGTGGTGCAGCCGCACCCCTTCGTTGATGCGCAGCAGCGTGGCGTCATACGGCATGGCCGTACTATGCCGCAAACCCGTCGGTCGGACGGCCCGCTCCGTCCCCGGTGGGGCGCAGCCGGAGGGTCACCACCTGGAACGCCGTCAGCGCGACGTCGACGGTGTTGCCGTCCAGCACGACCGGCGCCAGCGCGGCGACCTCGTCGTCGCGGCGTTCCAACAGGTCGACCACGTCCACGGCGGCCACGTCGAAGGAGGCGCTGACCCGGGCCCGGGCCCGGCCGCCGAGTGACTCGTACAGCCGCACCACGACGTCACCGGAGCGGTCGTCGGCCAGCTTCACCGACTCGACCACGACCGCCGGGTCGGTCACCTCGACCAGCGGGGCGACCGGTCCCGCGCCCAGGTGCCGGCGTACCGGCAGGTTGGCCCGGTAGCCCTCGCGGACCGCGTCGGCGATCTCGGCGCCGCACACCAACGCGTACCCGAAGGAGTGCGTGCCGCGGTCGGTCTGCGGGTCGGGGTAACGCGGACCGCGCAGCAGCGACAGCCGGACGGTGGTCGGCTGGGCCCCGCGCGCGTCGCCGGGCGGCCGGCGGGTCACGTCGTGCCCGTACGTGCCGTCGTTGACCAGGGCCACGCCGTAGCCGGGCTCACCGACGTGCAGGAAGCGGTGCGCGCAGATCTCGAACCGGGCCGCGTCCCAGGACGTGTTGGTGTGCGTCGGCCGCTGCAGGTGACCGAACTGGATCTCCGAGCTGGACCGGTCGGCCTGCACGTCGACCGGGAACGCGACCTTGAGCATGGTCTCCCGCTCCTGCCAGTCCACCTCGACGGTGAACCGCAGCACCCGCTCCCCGGCGGCCAGCGACACGGTCTGCGCGTACGTCGAGTCCCGGTCCCGTCGGGTGACCCGGACGGCGGCCCGGCGGGGGTCGTCGTCCGACACCTCGATCTTGGTGTGGTCGGTCAGGTCGCGGCGCCGGTTGCGGTAGAAGTCCTCCACGTCCCAGGCGTCAAAGTTGTTGGGCGTGTCCGGGTGCAGTTGCAGCACGTTCGCCGCGGCGCCGGCCGGCAGCACCTCGCGGTCGGCGACCAGGTCCCGGATCGCCGCCACCGTCCCGTCCGGGCCGATCAGCACCCGCAGCAGCCCGTTGTCCAGCACGGTGCCGTCGGCCCGCGCGCGCACCGACACGTCCGGCGCGTCGGCGGGCACCGCAGCGGCCAGCCCGAGGGCCGGCACCCCGTCCCGGTCGTGCGGCGCGGCGTTCGCCGTCAACGGCACCTGCCCGGGCCCGGCCAGCGCCGCGAGGGCGGCGCCGATCAGGCCCTCCAGCCGGTCGGCCAGCCGGGCGTACGTCTGCCGAGCCTCGCGGTGCACCCAGGCGATCGAGCTACCGGGCAGGATGTCGTGGAACTGCAACAGCAGCGTCTCCCGCCAGATCTCGTCCAGCTCGTCGTACGGGTACGGATGCCCGGCGCGCACCGCCGCGGCGGCCGACCAGAGCTCCGCCTCCCGCAACAGGTGCTCGGTGCACCGGTTGCCGCGCTTCATCGCCACCTGGCTGGTGTAGGTGCCGCGGTGGTACTCCAGGTACATCTCCCCGCTCCACACCGGAGCGTCCGGGTACTCCCGCTCCGCGTCGGCGAAGAACTCGGCGGGGGTGCGGATGGCCACCCGGGGCGACCCCTCCAGGTCGGCGACCCGCCGGGCCGTCTCCAGCATCTCCCGGGTCGGACCGCCGCCGCCGTCGCCGTACCCGAAGGGCAGCAACGACCCGGTGGCCCGGCCGTGTTCGGAGAAGTTCCGCACCCCGCGCGCCAGGTCCTCGCCGGACAGCTCCGAGCTGTACGTGTCGGCCGGCGGGAAGTGGGTGAAGACCCGGCTGCCGTCGATGCCCTCCCACCAGAAGGTGTGGTGCGGGAACCGGTTGGTCTGGTTCCAGGACATCTTCTGGCTGAGGAACCAGCGGAACCCGGCCAGCCGGGCGAGCTGCGGCAGGGCCGCGGAGTAGCCGAACGAGTCGGGCAGCCACACCTCGCGCGGCTCGACGCCGAACTCCTCGGCGAAGAACCGCTTGCCCTGGGTGAACTGCCGCACCATGGCCTCGCCGCCGGGCATGTTGGTGTCCGACTCCACCCACATCCCACCCACCGGCAGGAACTGGCCGGCGGCCACCTTCTCGGCCACCCGGCGGTAGACCTTGGGGTGGTGCTCGCGCAGCCAGGCGTACTGCTGGGCGGAGGAACAGGCGAAGATCAGGTCCGGGTACTCGTCGGCCAGCGCCACCACGTTGGAGAAGGTGCGGGAGCACTTACGGATGGTCTCGCGTACCGGCCAGAGCCAGGCCGAGTCGATGTGCGCGTGCCCGACGGCGGTGATCCGGTGCGCGCTCGGTACGGCGGGGGAGGCGAGCACACCGGCGAGGCGGGACCGGGCGGCGGTGGCTCCGCCGGAGACGTCGGCGACGTCCAACTCGTCGAGCATCACCTCCAGGGCCCGGCGGATCTCGTGGTGCCGAGGGTCGGTCTCGGCCAGGGTCAGCGCCAACTGGTGCAGCACCTGGACGTCCAGCACCAGCGCGTGCACCTCCTCGTCGAGCACCGCGAGTTCGGCCCGGTCCAGCCGGTAGAGGGGCTTGTCGCCGGCGGTGTCCGGATCGCCGAGCGCGGTGACGCTGCCGTCGAAGCGCGGGTTGGCGGCGGCCTCCACGTACACCTCGACCCGCTCGCCGCCGACGGCGGGCCGGGCCACCGGTACGTAGGCCGTGCGCGGCTCGATGCCCTTGATCGGCGTTCCGTCGGCGGTGTAGGCGAGCCCTTCGGACCGGAACCCCGGCCCGGCCTTCTCGAAGCCGAGATCCACCAGCAGCTCGACCCGGCCGCCGCGCATCCGGTCCGGCACCTCGCCGGTGAACCGGAACCAGGTGGTGCTCCACGCCCGCCCCCACGGCTGTCCCACCGGGAACGGGTCGTAGCTCAGGGCCAGCCCCTCGCTCGCCGGTACCGGTTCGCCGGGCAAATGCGCGGCTTCGACCCGGACGGGTTCGGTGTCCCGGTAGAGCGCCGGGATGAGTCGTAGCGCAAGGGTGCGTTCGATCCGCAGGGTCAGGCTGGACAGCGACCGGTGCATCCGAGAACTCCGCAGGGGGGCTTGGGGGATTCGGCTGGGTATGGAATCGTGACCATACCCGCAAGCAGTCAACCGCGACCAATGTCAACACCGTCAAGGTGATCAACTGAATGCGGGCGATGTGGGCGTCTTCCGCAATCGCGGGGCCGACTTTCTGGCATCGATCCCACCAACTGGAAGAGTCGATCACCGCGTGATCAACATGCCCGCTCCCCGCAACGACTGGCCCTCACCCCCCTCGCCTGCCGTCCCGGAACCCGCGCCCCCCTGCGGCCCTGGGTCGACATCGCCGAGGCGGCCACCCTCGCCGCCCACGGGTTGCGCGACGGGCCAGTCACCCCGCCGCCGTCACGCGTCGGTAAACCCGGGTGCGGCTGGGAGACGGGCCGGCTACCGTCCGGCCATGCCGCACGCCTATCCGCCGCTGAACGTCGAAATCCGCGCGCCGCGAGTGACGCTGGCCGGCGCGTCCGACGCACTGCTGGAACGTCTCGTGCCGCTGGTGCGGGCCGGGGTCGCCGACGCCGAGCCGTGGCCGTTCGACGACCCGAGTTCGCTCTACGCCGACAGCCCGGAACGCGAGTGGCGTTGGCTGCGCGGCATCTGGGCCGGCCGGGCCAAGGTGAGCCCGGATGCGTGGCGGCTCTACTTCGCGGTGCTCGTCGACGGCGAACCGGTCGGCATGCAGGACCTCATCGGCACGAACTTCACCCGGTTCGGCACGGTGTCCAGCTTCTCCTGGCTGGCTCCCGGCAGCCGGGGGCAGGGGTACGGCACGCAGATGCGGGCGGCGATCCTGCACCTGGCCTTCGCCGGGTTGGGCGCACGGGAGGCCGGCAGCGACGCCTTCGTCGACAACGAGGCGTCCAACCGGGTCTCCCGCGCCCTGGGCTACGAGCCGAACGGCACGGACTGGGACACCCGCCGCGGCGAACCCGCGCAGATCCAACGCTGGCGGCTCACCCGGGAGACCTGGGACCGGGTCCGCCGCGACGACATCGAGCTGACCGGCGTCGAGCAGTGCCGACCCGTCCTGGGCATCGGCCAGGGCGGCCACGATCGCTGACACTTTCTCGGTCGCCTCGTTGGCGTGTCGCACCGAAAAAGTGCCAGCGTCTCGAGATGCGTCTTGTCCGGTAGCTGATTGTCATGATCTGGCTACGGAAGGAACTCTGCGTGGAGTGAGCTGCTCTCTGCTGGTAGGAATAGAGAGAGGGTCATTCGATTGGCTCCACGCACGGTCGCCGGTCTGGTGGTGACAGTCGTCTGTGGACTCGCGTCGGCGGTGGCGTGCCCGCGACCGCAGGCGGCGGGTGCTGCCGGACGCTGTCGTCCCGTCCAGGCGAACGACTACTCGGCGCCGGAGGGCATCAGTGCCGACGGTCGGTTCGCCCTCTTCGCGTCGCTGGCGAGCAACCTGATCCCCGGGGCAGGCGCGACTGGCACCTGTACCTCCGCGACCTGAGGCGGTGCGACACCGAGTTGGTGGACGCCACCGTCGCCGGTGGCGTACCCCCGGCAGGCATCGACCGGGATGCCCACCTCAGCGCGGACGGCCGCTACGCCGGCTTCAGCAGTTCCGCGACCGACCTCGTTCCCGGTGCTACGAACGGCGTGGGCCAGGCGTACCTGCGCGACCTGAAAGGGCGGACCACCGAACTGATCAGCGTGGCCGACGACGGAGGTCCGGGCGACGGCCTGTCGTACGTGGCCGGGGTCAGCGCGAACGGGCGTTACGTGCTGTTCGTGTCCCACGCCCGCAGCCTGCTGCCGGGCGCGCCACCACCCACCCTCCGGAACGTCTACCTGCGCGACCGCTGGCAGCGCAGCACGCGTGTGGTCGCCACGGTGCCGCCGAACTCCATGGCGCCCGGGTGGTCCCCCCACCTGAGCCCGGACGGCCGCTACAGCCTGGTCGACCTGGTCCCGACCCGGCCGATCGGGGAGACCCGGTGGCTCAGTTATCTGATCGACAACATCTTCGGCACCGACAGCCAACTGTTGAGCGTTTCTGTCGACGGTGGCTGGCCGAACGGCAGCACGTACAGCTTCGGGTCCAGCTTCGGTGGCCGGTTCGTGCTACTGAGCTCCGATGCCGGCGACCTCGTCCCTGGTGACACCAACAACGCCAATGATGTGTTCGTCCGGGACACGGTGGCCGGCACCACGGTACGGGTCAGCGTTGGCTGATCGACAGAGGCCGGTCGGCGGGCGGACGTGTCCGTCCGCGACGTCGGCTCCGGGCGGTGGCGTCGAGCGCGCCGCCGCCCGGCTCTGCGATGGAACGGCCCGGCCCGCCGTTCGTCAGGATCAATTCCGACCGGTACGGAGTGCTCTGGCCACATCCGGACGGCCGAGGCGCTCGGCGAATCCGGCGGCCCGCTCCCACGGGTATTCGACCGAGCGGAACTGCACCTCCCACCGCCCGGTCGCGTCGTCGAGCAGCGCATATCGTGCATGTGGGGTGCCGGCGGCCATCTCATGGCGGTACGGCTCGTCGTCGCGGTAGGCCGGCCAGCCGACGCTGCCCGGATTCACTACCAGCGGGCCGCCCGGTAACTGCAACGACCCGGCGATGTGTGTGTGCCCGCAAAGCAGCAGCCGGTACCCGGACACGTCGCCGACTCGCTCCTCCACCTCCGCCGGGGTGGCCGGGCGGGCCCCGGCCGGCTCGACGGTGTGCATCAGATATTGCAGGTCGTCGGTGGGTGTGCCGTGGAATGCCAATACCTGTGGCGCTGGCTCGAACGTCATCGGCAGCGAGGCCAGCCATCCCCGGTGTCGTGGGGTGAGGAGATCGTCGGCGATCCGGTCGGTCATGCCCATGCTCTCCCTCGGGAGGGTCAGCAGCTGCCGTTCGTGATTGCCCCGGACCGTCGGCAGCCCCAGCTCGATGAGCCGATCGGCGGTGTCGGCCGGCTGCACGTAGCCGGAGAGGAGATCACCGAGGTTGACCGTCATATCGGCGCCGTCGGCGGCGATCGCCGCCAGCGTCGCCTCCAACGCCGGCAGATTCCCATGCACATCGGAGATCACCGCGAGCCGCATTCCGTCGAGCCTAGAACAAGGCCCACACCTCGCAAGCTCTTACCAAGGGCCGTTTCCTCGGCGTCCACCTTTGTGGGCTGTGCCGGAGTATCGTCGTTCTTCAAGGCAGACCACTCCGATCTCCGGGATGGATCGCATGAGCTTCATCGGCCAGCAGATCTATGATCTTCGGACGGACCGGGTGCCGCGCCTGACGCAGCGAGAGTTGGCCGAGCGGGCCGGAGTGAGCGTTGATCTGATCCAGAAGCTGGAGCAGGGCAGGAAGGCAACCGCGAAGATCACGACGTTGACGGCGATCGCTCGCGCGCTCGACGTCGACCTGTCGGCGCTGCTCAGCCGGCGGACGTTTCTCGAAGGGGTGCCCGATGACGGCGGTTTGCTGGCGTTGCGCCGAGCGATCACGCCCGTGCTCGATCCGGCGGCCCCAGGTGGATCCGTAGAGGAGCTGTCGACGGCGGTGGCGGATGGGTGGCGGGCGTACTGGAGCGGTGATTACAAAACGCTCGCCGGCACTTTGCCGCAGGTCATCGAGGGAGCCCGGGCGGCCGATGCGCGTGACCAACTCGCGGAGGCGCAGCAACTCGCATCGTGTGTTCTGGTGCATCTGGGGCACAGCGACCTTTCGCTGATCGCCGTGGGAAAGGCGCTGGAGGTGGTGGAAGATCCGTTGCTGCGTACCGCGATCGTCGGCACCCACTCCTGGGTTCTGCTCAATCAGGGACGCTCGGATGAGGCCTCGGTGCTCGCGGTCGCCGAGGCGGACGCGATCGAGCCACGCCGGAAGGCGAGAGCCGAAGAGGTCTCGCTGTGGGGAAACCTCCTCGTGACCGGCGCGACGGCGGCGGCTCGCGACGGTAGGTCGGACGAGGCGCGGGATCTCCTTCGTGCCGCGCATGGTGCGGCCGTTCGGATCGGTGAGGACCGCAACGACTACCAGACCGCGTTCGGAGTGTCGCAGGTGGTCATGCAGGGCGTTGACGTGTCCGTCGTCGCCGGCGATTACGTCAAGGCGCTCGACACCGCCCGCCGAATGCCGAAACGCTCGCAGCTTCCACGAGCGGCCCAGGCGAGGCATATGACCGACGTCGCACACGCCCACGCGAAGCTTGGCCACTTCCGGGAGGCGGAGAATTTGCTGACACGGATCGAGCAGTTCGCCCCACAGTGGATTCGCTATCAGGTGTTCGTCAAGGCAGTGCTCGCGGAAGTCCTCCAGCGCGGGCGGCCCACCTCGAAGACGCGCACTCTCGCTCGCCGCCTGGGCGTCGGGTAGGACAAAACGTCCGATCCGCACCAGCGACATCCGTCGACCACGGATGATTCATCCGTTCCGCTCCGATCACGCTCGGCTCTACCTTCGGTTGCGGAGCGCGTCGGGCGGCTTGCGATGTGACGTCTGGTCGGCGCGCTCCCTCCAACGATTTAAGGGGGCGCGGTGGTCCGTGATGGCGAATGGTTGGTTCCGACGAATCAACAGACTGAATTACAACGGCTTCGGGAGCGGGTCGAGGAATTGGAGAAGGCGTTGGCTGCGAGCCAGCTGGCGGCTCTGGAGGGCCGCGCCCGCCTCGGTGTCATTGCCAAGATCGTCCGGGACGACGCCCGGTGCATGCGGGCACCGTCGGTCTCGTTCGGCGCGGTTCGGGCCGCTCTGTTCGCGGAGCGTCCCGGCAAGATGTTCGACGGGTGGTAGTGATCCCGCGCCGGGCCGGTGACGTGCTGCTCCCAACCCGGATCGCTGACACTTTCTCGGTCGCCTCACCGGCGTGCCGTACCGAAAAAGTGCCAGCGTCTCGGGTCACCGGCCGTCGCGGTGGCTCAGGCCGGGGGCCATGCGTGGGCATGGTGGCGTCGGAGGAGTCGTGGTCGGGTTCGGTGTGCCGGCGGCCGGCCGGGGCGGCCGGGAGCGGCGACTCCGTGACCGCGCCGTGCGGGCCGTCGGCGAGGTCCCACTCGATCAGGGCGCCTCCTCCCGGGTGGCGTCAAGGGAGGGCCCGCGTGGGGATGTCGGCAGTTGCCGACCGGTGGGCGGCGGGTCAGCGGCGGTTTGTCGCCGGCGGGGCGGTCGAGCCGCGGCTGGCCACGGTGGCCGAGAGCAGGACGGTACGCACCGGCGCGAGCGGCGCCTGGATCCGATCGAGCAACTGCGAGATGGCGGCCTCACCGAGCGCGACCGGATCCTGGGCGACGGCGGTCACCCCGGGCCGGACCAGGCTCATCCACGCCACGTCGTCGAAGGACACCAGACTGAGTTGTCCCGGGATGGTCAGATCCAGCTCGGCGGCGGCCCGCCAGACGGCCTCGGCCAGGACGTTGTTGGCGGCGAAGACCGCCGTCGGCGGCTCCGACCTGCTCAGCAGCTTGTGCGCCTCGATCCGGGCCGCGTCCACGTCCCAGCCGGCGGTCACCACCAACGATTCGTCCAGCGGCACCCCGGCGTCGGCGAACGCCGTCCGGTAGCCGGCCAACCGGTCCCGACCGGTGGTCCAGTGCATCTCGTCGATCACCAGCGCGATACGGCGGTGACCGAGGTCCAGCAGTTGCCGGGTGACGGTGCGGGCCGCGTTCGCGTTGTCCACCACCACGGCGTCGCAGGCGCCGGCGGAGAACTGCCGGTCGACCTCCACCACCGGAATGCGCTGCCGGGCCAGATAGCTGCCGATCTCCGCCGAGACGGGCGTCACGATGACCCCGGCGACCCGCAGCGCGACGAACGCCTCGGCGGCCTCGGCCTCCACCGTCGGTGATCCGCCGTCGTCGGCCAACATCATCGTGTACTGCCGCCGACGGGCCTGTTGGCTGATGCCGGCGGCGAGCCCCGCGTAGAACGGGTTGCTCAGGTCGGACACGAGCACGCCGATCGACCGGCTGGCCTGCTGGCGCAGGTGACGGGCGGTGGCGTCGGGCACGTAACCGAGCCCACGGGCCACCTCCCGGACCCGGTCGCGCACCGGCGGGGCCACGTAGCCGTTGCCGGTCAATGCCCGGGACGCGGTCGACCGGGAGACCCCGGCGGTCTCGGCCACCTCCCGGATGGTGGCCCGGCGGGTCGGGTACGACCCGTCGGGTGCCGTCCGCCCTTGTTTCATGTCGCCACCTGTTCAGCCCTCGTCCGGCAGCCTACGGCTGTCGCGTCACCGTCGCGTCGACCGTGGGCTCCGTGACGTCCACCAGTGCCTCCGCGTGCTGGCCCAGGTGCAGATCCCCGATCCGGACGTCGGCGGCCAGTCTCGCCCGGCGCTGTGCCGGCGCACCGATCGTCACCTCGGCCTCGATCTCCTCCTGGCCCGACGGGGGCAACGAGATCGTCACGACGTCCGGCACAGCGACCCAGCCTACCGGTAGCACGAGACGGACCACCGCCTTCTCGGGGAGGGGTAACGGATTGCTCAGGGTCACCACGAAACGCGTGACCGTGCCGACCGGCACCCGGCGGTGGTACGGGCCGATCCGAACCAGTACGCCGTCGGCGTCGGCGGCGTACTCGTCGAGCGGGAGCAGGTCGTGGTGGATAGGTGAGGTCGTCCGCCGCGAGGATCAGGCCGCACCCGGCGGGCAGCAGTCCGTCGCGTACCCGGTCGAAGCCCAGCGTCCGGTCGATGAGGAACCCGGACGCCAGCGGCCCCAGCGCGCGGGCCACGGCGGTCTTGAAGGTGATCAGCCCGTCGTCGTCCGGGCGGCCGGCGCCCGCGTCGGCGAACATCGTCCGCAGGCTCTCCCGCTGGTCCATCGCCACCATGGCGAACCCGCCCGACGGGCGGGCGATGGCCGCCAGGGTGGGTGTGCGGTCTCCGGTGTCCGTCACAGGCCCTTCTCGCCTCGCGGCGGTGTGGTGGCCGCCGCGACGAATCGCGCGTACGGCTGGTCGTAGTCGGTCCCCGCGCCCGCGACCGTGGGTCCCGGCTCGTGGCGCAGGGCCGGCACCACGGCTCCCAGGAAGCCGGCACGGACGGCGGCGACGAGGGCCGCGCCGGCCGCCACCGGCTCCGCGGCCGGCACCACCCGCAGCCGGCCGGGCAGCACGTGCGCCTTGACCCGGACCCAGGCCGGGTTCGCCGCGACGGCCCCGCCGAGCAGGGTCACCGTCGGCGGCGTCGTCCGCCCGGCGAGCCGGGCCTGCTCGGTCAGCATCCACCGGGTCTGCAGGCACAGCCCTTCGAGCATCGCCCGGGCGAGTTCGGTACGACCGTGCGACGGGCGTCGCCCGAGCACCCGCAGTCGTGCCTCCGGGTCCGGTGCGGGCGTCTGCCGGCCGGACAGGTAGGGCAGGACGGTCAGGTCGGTCGGTCGGTCACCGGCGGCCAGCACGTCGTCGAACAGCGCGGCGGCGATGGTGCCGTCGGCCTCGTGCCGCAGCCACCAGTCGACGACGGCTCCGGCGCTGGACGATCCGGCCAGGATCGCCCGGTGCCGGCCACCGATCGTGACGACGGAACTCATCCCGGCCCGACCCACCTCGACCGGGTCCGGGGTGCCGGCCACGACGGACATGACCGCCTCGGCCGTACCGAGCGAGTCCGCGACGTCACCCGGCTCCTGCACGCCGCAGGCGTACGCGCCGACCGCGTGGTCGTGCCCGGCCATCACCACCGGTGTGCCGGCCCGCAGGCCGCAGGAGACGAAGTCGGGATCGCGTACCTCGGCGGCGGCCCGGTCCGGCGGTGTCACGGTGGGCAGTTGCTCCGGCCGCAGCCCCACCTCGGCCAGCAGGTCGGCGTCGAAGGCGTCCGGCACCGGCTCGCCCGGCCCGGGCAGGCGGTAGGCCATCGTCCGGCCGGCCAGCGTGTGGTCGGTGGACAACCGGCCGGTGAGCAGGTGGCCGGCGAGGTCGGCCACCCCGGCCCAGCGGGCCATGGCGGCCCAGGTGTCCGGTCGGTCGGCGCGCAGCCGGGCCCAGGTGGCCAGCGGCACCTTCGCGCTCGGCCGGACGCCGGTGGCCCGGACCAGGTGCGCCCAGCCGAGCCGGCGGGTCAGCGCGTCCGCCTCGGCGCCGGCCCGGTGGTCGGTCCAGCGCAGCCACGGCCCGAGCGGCTCACCGCGTCGGTCGAGCGGCACCCCCGTCTCGGCCATCGAGGCGATGCCCACGGCGTCCGGCGGCGGCGAACCGGCGAGCACCTGCCCGAGCAGGCCGAGCAGGACGGGCCGGACGGCGCGTGGCTCCGGGGTCGGTGCCGCGGCGACGGCCCGCACCCGCAGGTCCGACTCGCCGACGGCGACCAGGGTGACCTTGGTGTTGGTGGTGCCCAGGTCGATGCCCACAGCGAGGCAGCCCACACGGGTCGGGTCGCGTGGGGCGTCGCACGGGTCGGCCGGGGTGCCGTTCACGCTGCCATTGTGTTCGTTCTCGAACGAACGGGCAAGACCAATTGTGCGTAGATTGACAAACGTGCCTCGCGCGGTTTGGATGGGCGGGTGCGTTACACCCAGGCACCCGAGCGCCGCCGCGAGCTTCTCCGTCGGGTGGAGGACGCCGGGTACGTCTCCTCGACGGAGGCGGCGGTCGCGCTGGCCGTGTCGGAGATGACCATCCGACGCGACCTGCGGCAGCTCGCCGCGCAAGGGCTCGTCAACCGGGTCGCGGGCGGCGCGAGCCTGCCCACACCGACCGCCGGCGCGCCGTTCGAGCAGCGGCGGGGCGCGGCCATGACGGAGAAGGAGGCCGTCGCGCGGGCGGCCGTGCCGCTCGTCACGTCCGACGCGGTGGTGGCCCTCGACGCGGGCACCACCGTCGCGGCCCTGGCCGCCCTGCTGCCCGGTGGACTCACCGTGGTCACCCACTCCGTACCGGTGATCCAGACCTGTGTCGGGCGGGCGGACCTCGAACTGATCGCGTTGGGCGGCGCCTACCACGGCCCCACCCGCTCGTTCACCGGTCCGATCACCCGGACCAGCCTCGGCGACCTCGCGGTCGACGTGGCGGTGCTGTCGGCGACCGCGGCCGGGCCGGCCGGCGTCTACTCCGCGAACGCCTCCGACGCGGACACCAAGCGGGCCATGGCCCGCATCGCCCGCCGCGTGGTCCTGCTGCTCGACCACGGCAAGCTCGACGCCCGCGCGCCGATGCGGTTCATGGACCTCGCGGCGGTGGACGTGGTCGTCATCGACGGGGGAGTGGCCGGCGAACAGTTGGCCATGCTCCGCGCGCACTGCCGGCAGGTGGTGGTCGCGCCGCTGTCCGGGGCGGCGCCGGCCCGGGTCGACGGCGACCTCCCCGGCGCTCCGCCGGTCGCCCGACGGCCCGCTCGCGCCGCCGTGGCCGGCCGATGAGCGGCCCCTGGCTGATTTCCCGCTGGCGAGAACCGTTCCGGGACGCCCGTCGTCCTGCCTGATGTGAGAAGAAGCGTGGGCGGGTTCGGTCCGGGTGAGCCGGCGTGCCTGGCGGTGCGGCGGTGAGCACTCATCCCCCGACGGTTCTGGTCGCGCGGTACGCCGTGGGTGGCGCCCACCTCGACGACGCGTCCGTCTGGGCGGTGGAGGCGCACCTGGAGGGCTGCGCGGCCTGCCGGACGGTGCTGGCCGAGGCCGTCGATCCGGACACCCGCGCCCTGCTGGACCGGGTCGCCGGTCGGGTGGCCGCGGGCGTCACCACCGGTCCGGGTCCGGCGGGCCGGCGGCGGACGCGGCGCACCGGAACCGCCACCCGGATGCTGCCCTGGTTGGCGATGGCCGCCGCGCTGATGATGGTCGCGGTCGTCTTCGAACAGACCGTGCACGCCCTGCCGTCGGTGGTGCTGCTGGCCGCGCCGGTGGCGCCGTTGCTGCCGGTGGCCGCCGTGTGGAGCCGGCACACCGACCCCGCGTGGGAGTTGACCGCCACGGCGGCCCGCGCCGGGCTGTGGCTCCTGCTGCGCCGCACGCTCGGGGCGCTGCTGGCGGTCGTACCGATTCTCGCGGCCGCGGGGTGGTGGACCGGGCACTCGCCGGCCTTGTTGCTGTTGCCGTGTCTGGCCTTCACCGCGGCGAGCCTGGCACTGGGCGGGTTGGTCCCGGTGGACCGCGCGGCGCTCGGGCTGGCCCTCGGCTGGTCCGCCGCCGTCGTGGTGCCGAGCCTGTCCACCGAGCGGCTCCCGGCGCTGCTGCAGCCCGGCAGCTCGCCCGGCTGGGCACTGCTCACGGCGGTGTTGCTGGCCGTGGTGCTGGGCCGGGCGGCGGCCGGCCGCCGACTCGGCGCCGGCCGCGGCTGATCCGTGACCCGACGGCGGGTCGCGGCACTTCTTGCGAACGACGGAACCACCTGACGAATGGAGACACCATGATTCGCGCGGTGAGCGCGGCGGAAACCGCACCCACCACATACCCGTGGGCGGTACGCGCCGAGGGGTTGGTCGTCCGGGCCGGACGACGACTGGCCGTCAACGGCCTCAACCTGACGTTGGGCGACGGGGTGCACGGCCTGCTCGGTCCCAACGGCGCCGGCAAGACGACCCTGATGCGGGCCCTGGCGACGGTGCTGAAACCGGCCGGGGGACAGCTGAGCCTGCTCGGCGACGACGTGACCGGGCGGGCCGACCTGCGCCGGGTGCGCCGCGCCCTGGGCTACCTGCCGCAGCACTTCGGCTTCTACCCGCGGTTCACCGTGCGCGAGTTCGTCGAGTACATGGCCTGGCTCAAGGAGATGCCGAAGGCGGTCATCCCGGGTGCGGTGCAGCGGGCCGTCGAGCGGGTCGGCCTGGCCGACCGCGCGGACTCCCGGATGAAGACCCTCTCGGGCGGCATGCTGCGCCGGGCCGGCATCGCCCAGGCGATCGTGAACGACCCGCAGGTGCTGCTGCTCGACGAGCCGACGGTCGGTCTCGACCCGGAGCAGCGCCTCGACTTCCGGGAACTGCTGCGCGAGATCGGCCTGGACAGCTGCGTCCTGGTCTCCACCCACCTCGTCGAGGACGTCGCGGCCGCCTGCACCGACGTGGTGCTGATCGACCAGGGCCGGCTGGTGTGGCAGGGCAGCGCGGCGGAACTGGCCGAACGTGGCCGGGACGGCGGCGTCGGCGACAGCGCCACCGAACGGGGCTACGCGGCGTTGCTGCGGGCCTACCGGGGGCAGGTGTCGGCATGACGGGCCGCATTCTGCGCATCGAGCTGCGCCGTTCGGTGGCGGTGGGGTTCGCCCTGCTGTCCCTGGTGGTCGGTACGGCGTTGCTGCTGTCCGCCACGGGTCTGTTCGCGGGACGGTGGATGCAACTGGCCATCGCCACCCGCACGATGCTGGTGGTGCTCTGGCCGTTGACCCTGGCCGCCGGCGCGTGGCTGGGCAGACGCGACGCCCGCGCCCGGGTGGTCGAGCTGTTCGCCAGCACCGCCCGGCCGCGGTGGCAGCGCGTCCTGCCGGCCGCGGTCGCGCTGGCGGCCACGGTGGTGACCGGGTACGTCCTGATGTTCCTGATCGGGACCGCCTGGGTGGTGCCCAGCTCCCGGTACTTCCCGGTCACCGCGTTGGCCGTCGTCGCGGTCGGTGCGGTGTCGCTGGTCGCCGCCGGGTGGCTCGGAATGGCCGCCGGTCGGGCCATGCCCCGGCTGATCACCGCCCCCGCGCTCGCCGTGCTCGGGATCCTCGTGGTGGGCCTGCTGCCCGACTACGTGTCCTCCCGCAACCTCGTCGACCCCGCGGCCGACCCCGACCCCGCGGCCCTGCTGCTCAACCCGGCCTACGGCGGCAGCCTGCACGATTTCCAGACGGTCGCCGCCCGGGTCAACCTGACCCAACTGCTGTGGCTGGCGGCGCTCGCGGGCACCGGGCTGTTGCTGGCGGCGGCGGCCAGTCGCCGTTCCGTGGCGGTTGCCGTGCTGCCGGCGGTGCTCGGCGCCGGGCTCGCGGTGCCCTTTCTACCCGCCGGCGGCTACGACGCGGCCGCGGTGGCCGACCCGGGTGCCGTCGAGCCGGTCTGTGACGACGACGGCCCGCAGGTCTGTGTCGCCCGGGTGCACGCCGCGTTGCTGCCGGATGTCACCGGTCCGGCCCGCCGGGTCCTGGCCATGATGGCTGCCAAGCTGCCCGACGCGCCCACCCGCGCGATCGAGACGTCACGGGTCCCGGACTCGGGACGGGCGGTACGCGCCGGGGTGTCGGTCCGGCACGCGGCCGACACCGTCGTCTTCGACAGTCCGACGATCGGGTCCACCGGCCACGCGGAGTTCGACGACGACTTCCTGTCGCAGCTGCTGGAGGCGCCCTGGCGACAGGAGTGCCGCGACGGGCGGGACGACATCGACGCCTACCTCTTCCGACTGGTGGCGGCCGACTGGCTGGCCGGCCAACCGTTGACCCCGCAGGACTGGTGGAACCCCGAGGAACGGGCCCGGGCGGAGCGCGCCCACCAGATCCTCACCGGCCTGCCGGAGCCGGAGCAGCGCCGGCGGATGGCCGCGGCCCGGGACGCCGCGCTCGCCTGCCGACCGGGTGACCTGCTGCCGATCCTGACCACGGGTACGCCGTGAGGTGGCTGCGGCTGTACCTGCGCTCCCGTCGGATCCCGCTCGCGCTGCTCACCGCGACCGTGACGAGCACGCTGGTGTGGGCACTCTGGCTGGCCTTCAGTGACCGGCCGGTCATCGGCACCCGGTTCGTGAGCCTCACCGTGACGCTCGCGGTGACCGCGTTCGCCGCCACCCTCGCCGGCGCCGACGACGAACTCGATCACACCGCGGCCACCAGCTGGCCGGTACGTCGCGCCGGGCACCTGCTGCTGACCGCGACCGCGATCATCGCGCCGCTGCTGCTGAGCACGGTCACTCACGCGCGCTTCGCGCCCCTGGCCGTTGTGGTCCGGGACACCGCCGGCATTCTCGGGCTCACCGCCCTCGGCGCCGCCCTGGTCGGCGCGGCCTGGTCCTGGCTCGCGCCGTTGGTCTGGACCCTCGTCACGGTCGTGCCGTTGTTGGATCCCGACGCGGGGCCGCACATGCGGGTCGTCGTCTGGTCGATCGAGCCCGCCGGGTCGACGGCCGCGGCCGCCTGCGCGGGCGTGCTGGCGGTGACCGGGGTGCTCGCGTACGCGGTCCGGGGTTGTCCCCGCCGGCCGGCCGCCGCGACCGTCGCCGACGGCTGACGCCGCACGGGCGCCGGGCCGGCACCACCCGGGCAGGGGCCCGGGCCGGGTGGTGCCGGATTGGCCAGCCGATCCCACCGCGCTTGGTGGCGATAAGCCTATACATCTGATGGTTCCTGCGGGGCGTTCGCGGCGGAGGTGGGGTTCGACGGCGGCCGTGGCGGGCGGGACGTGGCCGGCTTCGTCGGGGTCGGAGGTCGATCCGTGGCGGGCGGGGCGGACGCATCGACCCGAGCCCACGTTACGACATTGACACATGACGATGACATCTCTAACATCTTATGTCTGAAGCATCGATGATCAAAGATGGGTTGCCGTGCGGCGCTGTCCGGCCCCTCAGGTGATGGCTGCCCCCCTTCCGCGACCGCGACCACCATGGAGCGATCAAGATGTCCGAACTGACCCGACGGCAGGTGTTGCGGCTCGGCGCGGCCGGGGCCGGAGCGGCCCTGGTTCCCCTGCCGTGGACAGCGACGGCCCGGGCCGCGGCGGCGCCGCCACCGGAGGTGCCCGCCGCGAACGACCTGGCACTGTGGTACGACCAGAGCGCCGGCACGGACTGGCTGCGCGCCCTGCCGATCGGCAACGGACGGCTGGGCGCGATGGTGTTCGGCACCGTCGACACCGAGCGGTTGCAGCTCAACGAGGACACCGTCTGGGCCGGTGGGCCGTACGACCAGAGCAACCCGCGGGGCGCGGGGGCGTTGGCGCAGATCCGGCAACTGGTCTTCCAGAACCAGTGGAGCCAGGCGCAGAGCATGATCGACCAGAACATGCTCGGCAACCCGTCCGCGCAGCTGGCGTTCCAGCCGGTCGGCAACCTGCGGCTCACCGTCGGCAACACCACCGGGGTCTCCGGGTACTACCGCTACCTGGACCTGACGACGGCCACCACCGCCGTGTCGTACCAGCAGAACGGCGTGCGGTTCCGGCGCGAGATGTTCGCGAGCGCGCCGGATCAGGTGATCGCCGTCCGGCTGACCGCGGACCGGGCCGGCTCGATCACCTTCTCGGCGCGGTTCGACAGCCCGCAGCGCACGACGGTGTCCAGCCCGGACAACACGACGGTGGCCCTCGACGGCGTCTCCGGTGACCAGCGAGGGCTGGCCGGCAAGGTGAAGTTCCGGGCCCTGGCCCGGGTGGTCGCGGACGGCGGCAGCGTCAGCAGCTCCGGCGGCACCGTGCAGGTGCGGTCGGCCGACAGCGTGACCGTGCTGATCTCCATCGGCACCAGCTACGTCAACTACCGGGACGTCGGCGGCGACCACCAGGGCATCGCCGCGCGCCACCTCACCGCCGCGGCGACCAGGACGTACGACGACCTGTGCGGCCGGCACGTGGCCGACTACCAGCGGCTGTTCGGCCGGACCACGCTCGACCTGGGTCGTACCGCGGCGGCCGACCAGCCGACCGACGTGCGGATCGCCCAGCACGCGAACGCCAACGACCCGCAGTTCTCGGCGCTGCTGTTCCAGTTCGGCCGGTACCTGCTGATCTCCTGCTCCCGTCCCGGCACCCAGCCAGCCAACCTGCAGGGCATCTGGAACGACTCGCTGAGCCCGGCCTGGGATTCGAAGTACACCCTCAACGCCAACCTGCCGATGAACTACTGGCCGACCGACACCACCAACCTGTCGGAATGCTACGAGCCGGTGTTCCGGATGATCAACGACCTCACCGTCACCGGCGCCCGCACCGCCCAGGTGCAGTACGGCGCCCCCGGCTGGGTCACCCACCACAACACCGACGGCTGGCGCGGCTCGTCGGTCGTGGACTTCGCCACGTCGGGCATGTGGCAGACCGGTGGCGCGTGGCTGGCCACGATGATCTGGGACCACTACCTGTTCACCGGCGACCTCGACTTCCTGCGGCAGTACTACCCCGCGATGAAGGGCGCCGCGCAGTTCTTCGTCGCCACGCTGGTGCCGGAGCCGACCCTCAAGTACCTGGTCACCAACCCGTCAAACTCCCCGGAACTGACCCACCACTCGGGCGTCAGCGTCTGCGCCGGCCCGACCATGGACAACCAGATCCTGCGTGACCTGTTCACCGGCTGCGCCCGGGCGAGCGAACTGCTCGGCGTGGACGCCGACTTCCGTACCCAGGTCCTGGCCACGCGGGACCGGCTGCCACCGATGAAGGTCGGCTCGCGCGGCAACATCCAGGAATGGCTCTACGACTGGGTCGAGACCGAGCAGAACCACCGGCACATCTCGCACCTCTACGGACTGCACCCGAGCAACCAGATCACCAAGCGCGGCACCCCGAGCCTGTTCACCGCCGCCCGCCGCACCCTGGAACTGCGCGGCGACGACGGCACCGGCTGGTCCCTCGCCTGGAAGATCAACTATTGGGCGCGGATGGAGGAGGGCGCGCGGGCGCACAACCTGATCCGGCTGCTCGTGACGACGGCGAAGCTCGCGCCGAACATGTTCGACCTGCACCCGCCGTTCCAGATCGACGGCAACTTCGGCGCCACGTCCGGCATCGCCGAGATGCTCCTGCAGAGCCACAACGGCGAACTGCACGTGCTGCCCGCGCTGCCGCCGGCCTGGCCGAAGGGAAAGGTGCGGGGTCTGCGGGGCCGGGGCGGCCACACCGTGGACGCCACCTGGAGCGCCGGCGGCCCCGACGAGATCATGCTGCGGCCCGACCGCGGCGGTCCCGTCACCGTCCGGTGCCGGATGTTCACCGGCACGTACCAGATCACCGACACCACGACGGGCGAGGCGGTCCCGGTCGCCAGGCCCGAGCCGGACGTCGTCGTCCTGACCGCCCAGGCCGGTCACACCTACCGCTTCGCGGCGCAGCAGAAGACCATCGTCGGTGCCACCGTGTACGCCGACGTGAACTACGCCGGCGCCAGCGCCGCGCTGGCCGCCGGTGACTACACCACCGCGCAGTTGCAGGCCGCGGGCATCGGCCCGCGCACCATCTCGTCGCTCCGGGTCACCGCCGGCTATCAGGTCACCGGCTACGCGGGCGACAACTTCACCGGTACGAGTTGGACGTTCCCGGCCGACAACGCCGACCTGAGCGCCACCGGCAACAACGACGCCATCGCCTCGCTGAAGGTGACCACCGCGTCCACGCCGCCGTCGGCGTACGTGCGGATCGCCAACGTCAGCACCGGGCTGGTGCTGGACAGCGGCGGGAACGTCGGGTCCGGCTCGGTGCTCAAGCAGTGGAACTGGGACGGCAGCAACAACCTGCAGTGGCAGCTGGTCGACCTCGGTGGCGGCTGGTACCGGCTGGTCAACCGGACCAACGGCATGGTGGTCGACAGCGGGGGCAACAGCGCCAACGGCGCCAACGCCGTGCAGTCGCCGTGGAACGGCGGCAACAACCAGCAGTGGCGGCTGGGCGACACCGGGAGCGGCCGTTACCAGATCATCAACCGTGGTACCGGTACCGCCCTCGACGGCATGGGCAACAGCACCGCCGGCTCCACGGTGGGCCTGTGGACGCCGAACAGCAGCACCAACAACCAGTGGACCGTCAGCACCCTCTGACCACCCGTCGGACGGCGGGAACGGACCGTTGTGATCGCGGGACAGTTCCGGAGAGGCCAGCCATGCACCGAGAAAACTCGTCGCCGTACCGGTGGCTCGCCGGCGGCTCGGCGGTGGTGATCGCGTTCGTCGTGGCGATGGTCGCGGTGCGGCCTGCGGCGGCGGAACCCGCCGTCGCGGCCGATCGCCCTGCCGCGGCGGCGGCCGAACCCGTCGCGACGGTCGCCGCCGCGCCCGACGGCGTCGCCGCGGGCAACGGCGCGATAACCTCGGTCGACCTGGCCGGCACCTGGAGTTTCACCCCGTCCGGCCGGGGGACCACGTCGATCACGGTGCCTGGTGGCGGCTGGTACAAACAGGGCTTCACCGACGTCAACGAGGCGGTGTACACGCGCAGCATCACGGTGCCCGACGCCGGCCGGCCCCAGTCCACCTGGATCGAGTTCGGTGCGGTGAACCACCAGGCGACCCTGTCCGTCGACGGCCGGACGGTCGGTACCCGGATCACCTCCTTCACCCCCTCGGCCTTCGACATCAGCGCCTACGCGGCACCGGGCACCACGCACACGGTGACGGTGGCGGTGAAGGGCCGGGGCGCGTTCCGCAACGGCTCGGGAAAGTACCTGGTCCCGGTGGCGGCCGACTGGTCCGAGGCGGTGCCGCAGGGCATCTACCGGTCGGCCTTCCTGCGGGTCTACCCGGCGGTGTACGTCAGTGACACGTTCGTCCGCACCTCCGTCGCGGACCGGACCCTCAGCTACGACGTGTCGGTGACCAACACCTCGGACGCCGCCAGGTCGGTGACGCTCAGCGGTTCGCTCGCCGCGGACGGTACCGGGTCGTTCGACTACCCGGCCCTGCCCACCAGCACGGTCAGCGTGGCGCCGCACTCCACCGCCAAGGTCACGGTCGGTCCGGTCCCGTGGAACCTCGGTGCCGCCTCGTACTGGTGGCCCAATGTCCCCTACCGGCAGGGGTACCGGGCCCAGTTGCACCGGCTGGCGGTGCACGCGGTGACCGACGACGGTCGCACCAGCGACGCCGGCTACCGGTTCGGGTTCCGGCAGAGCACCCAGAACGGCGAGTACTTCTACCTCAACGGGGTGCGGGTGAACTACCGCGGTGACAACCTCCAGGGCGCCGACTACGACCGGATCAACAACGGCGGGAAGGGCGACGCCTTCGACACCCTGCCCGGATTCCTGGCGCCGTCGGCCGGCAACGGCGGGTGGCCGCAGGCGGTCGACAACTACCAGCGACTGAACTACAACGTGGTGCGGATCCACCAGGAGCCGGCCAGCCCGTACATGCTCGACGTCGCCGACGAGGCGGGACTGATGATCATCGACGAGACGGGCATCCGCGGTGGCGCGCAGGACCTGGTCGCCGGGCGCGACAACTCGGTCAACCATGCCCGCGCGCTGACCCTGCGGGACCGCAACCACCCGGCGGTCGTGCGGTGGAGCCAGGCCAACGAGCCGAGCTTCGGCAACGACTCGGAGCAGTTCGAGCAGGATCTCTACACGGCGATGAACGGCAACGACGGCACCCGTCCGGTCAGCATCGACGCCGCGCCCGGTGCCGACTCGCCCAGCCGGTACCCGAACATGCGGTACGCCAACTTCGCCGTCTTCGCCCACTATCTCGACGGTGTCGGCCGGTACGGCGAGGCCGTGAACCCGGTGGTCGGCCGACCGGACGGCGAGGGCGAGTACGTCTGGTCGGCGTGCAACACCAGGCAGGGCTTCGAATGGTTCGCCACGGCGACGGCGGCCAAGCGCGGCAAGGACGCCGCCGACCTGCGGCCGTACACCCTGCTGTCCGCCTGGGTCGGATTCGTTCCCGGCGTGCGTACCACCGACCTCGTGCCGGAGGAGGGCGGTCACCCGGTGTACGGCGCCGACAACCTTGCCGATCCATGGAGCAACCCGCAGATCCAGCGCGTCCAGGCGGCGTTCAATCCGGTCGCCGCGATCGACCTGCCCTACTGGTCCGCCTCCGGTGCCTCCGACGGCAACGGAAGCTTCCCGCTGCCGCAGGCGGTTCCCGGCTACCCGGCCAACGGAACGGTCACCCGGAACGTCACCGTCTTCAACGACGACCTCGACGGCACCACCGTCGGTTTCGCCTGGACGGTTCGGCAGGACCGGCCCGACGGGCCGGTGATCGCGTCCGGGAACAGCACGCTGACCGTCCCGCTCGGCACGCGGGTCAGCCAACCGGTCTCCTTCACCATGCCGGCCGGCGGTAGCCGGGTCTACCTGGTCCTGTCGACGAGCAAGAACGGCGCCACCGTCTTCACCGACGCGGTCGAGTACTTCACGGTCGGTGGCGGGGGTGGGACCGGCCCCGCGGATGGCACCTACCGGGTCGTCAACCGCAACAGCGGCAAGCCGCTCGCCGTCGCGGGCGGTTCCACGGCGGACGGGGCCAAGGTGGTCCAGCAGAGCGGCGCCGCCACCTGGTCGGTCAGCGCGGCCCAGGGCGGCGCCTACACGCTGCGCTTCACCGGCAGTGGCAAGGCGCTCGACGTCAACGGCGGCAGTTCGACGGCCGGGTTGCAGTTGCAGCAGTGGACCGTCAACGGCGGTAGCAACCAACTGTGGTACCTGCGGCCCACCGGTGACGGCTACTACACCATCGTGGCCCGGGACAGCGGCCTGGTGGCGGACGTGTCCGGCCAGGCCACGACGGACGGTGCCGCGGTCGTGCAGTGGACCGCCAACGGCGGAGCCAACCAGCAGTGGCAACTGATCCGGGTCTGAGGGAAGACCTCCCGACCTGAACGGACGAGGGTCGTGCCGGGCGCCGGACGGGCGCCCGCGCCGATCGACCGACGGCGGGCGGGACCGGAACGCCGACCGGCCCGCCCGCTCACCCGTCCACCCGCCCGCCGGACGCGTTCCGGTGCCGACACCGCCGATGTCGGCACCGGCACCGAAGGGACGACCGGTGCGGCGGGTGGGCGGGGCACTGGTGCGTCCACGCCGGCCTGCCACCGATGACGGTGCGAACATTCGCTCGAATGGACAAAAGATTCGCCGCCATCGTGATCACATATAGACAGACCTCACTAAACTTTCTAGGATTCCGTCTACCAACGTGAATGTTGTGTCGAGGTGACCGACGGCGCGGTCGCCCATCGACGGTGTTTCCACCCGCTTGGGCATCCGGCGCGACGGCGCGCGCCCGGCCTGGCGTTTCTCCAGTCAGGAAGGGACCGCACAGAATGTCATCCAGCACCCGACGCCGTCGCCGATCTCTGTACCGGTGGGCGGCCGGCGCCTGCGCCCTGCTGCTGGCCCCGGTTGCCGCGATCACCGCGAAGCCGGCGCCGGCACAGGCTTTTCCCATCAACGCCAGCGACTTCCAACGGGTCACGCTGGCCCGCGGCGTCGCCCAACTCGGCGAGCCCATGTCGATCGCCGTGCTGCCCGACCGGTCGGTGCTGCAGACCGCGCGGGACGGCACACTGCGCCGGGCCGACGCCGCCGGCAACGTCTCGGTCGTGGCGAGGATCCCGGTCTACACCCACGACGAGGAGGGGTTGCAGGGCGTCGGGGTCGACCCGAACTTCGCCAGCAACCGCTACATCTACCTCTACTACTCGCCGCAACTGTCCACGCCCGGCGGTGACGCGCCGGACAACGGCACCGACTTCTCGGCCTGGAAGGGCTACAACCGCCTCTCCCGGTTCACCCTGACCACCAACTGGCAGTTGCAGAACGAGACGAAGATCCTGGAGGTCGGCACCGACCGGGGCATCTGTTGTCACGTCGGCGGCGGCATCGACTTCGACGGTGCCGGCAACCTCTACCTGTCCACCGGCGACGACAGCAACCCGTTCCAGTCCGCCGGCTACTCGCCGCTGGACGAGCGGACCAACCGCAACCCCGCCTTCGACGCCCAGCGCAGCGCCGCGAACAGCAACGACCTGCGGGGCAAGATCCTCCGGATCAAGGTCAACGACGACGGGTCGTACTCGATCCCCAGCGGCAACATGTTCGCCCCCGGCACGGCCAACACCCGGCCCGAGATCTACGCGATGGGGTTCCGCAACCCGTTCCGGATCGGCGTCGACAAGGCCACCGGCATCGTCTACGTCGGCGACTACGGGCCGGACGCCGGCTCCACCAACCCCAACCGCGGACCGAGCGGGCAGGTCGAGTTCGACCGGGTCACCGCCCCGGGCAACTTCGGCTGGCCGTACTGCACCGGCAGCAACAGCACGAACGAGACGTACAACAAGTGGAACTTCGCGAACAACACCACCGGCCCGAAGTTCGACTGCGCCAACGGGCCGACCAACAGCTCACCCCGCAACACCGGCGTGAGCAAGCTGCCCAAGGCCCAACCGGCCTGGATCCGGTACGCCGGTGACGCCGGCAGCCCACCGGAGTTCGGCGGCGGCTCGGAGTCCCCGATGGGTGGCCCCGTCTACCGGTACGACCCGAACAACCCCTCCAACACCAAGTTCCCGCCGGCGTTCGACGGCTACTTCATGGCCGGTGAGTACGGCCGCGGCTGGATCAAGCCGATCAGGGTGGGCGCCGACGGCTCGTACGGCGACATCTCGAACTTCCCGTGGGGCGGCAAGCAGGTCATGGACATGAAGTTCGGGCCGGACGGCGCGCTGTACGTGCTGGACTACGGCTCCGGCTGCTGCACCGGCGACACCGGCTCGGCGATCTACCGGTACGACTACGTCGGCAGCGGCAACCGGGCGCCCACCGCCGTCGCCTCGGCCGACAGGACGTCCGGGCAGGCGCCACTGACGGTGAACTTCTCCTCGGCCGGCTCGGCCGACCCCGAGGGCGGGACGCTGCGCTACTCCTGGAACTTCGGCGACGGCACCACCAGCACCGCCGCCAACCCGGCACACACCTTCACCGCCGACGGCGTCTACAACGTCAAACTCACCGTGACCGACCCGCAGGGCGCCACCGGCACCGCCACGGTGCAGATCGGCGTCGGCAACACCGCGCCCACGGTCACCATCAACAAGCCCGCCAGCGGCCAGCTGTTCAACTACGGCGACACGGTCGACTTCGACATCACCGTGACCGACCCGGAGGACGGCACCGTCGACTGCGGCAAGGTCACCATGGCCTACCTGCTCGGGCACGACCAACACTCGCACCAGATCACCAGCAAGAACGGCTGCACCGGCTCGATCACCATCCCGATCGACGGCGAGCACGACGCGGCGGCGAACATCTACGGCGTCTTCGACGCCTCCTACATTGACGCGGGCGGCCTGACCACCCACAAGCAGCACGTCCTGCAACCGCGGCACCGGCAGGCCGAGCACTACAAGAACGCCTCCGGCGTCGCCCCGCAGGACAAGCCCGAGGCCGAGGGCGGCCGGACCGTCGGGGACATCAACAACGGCGAGTGGATCTCGTTCGACACGTACAACCTGAGCACCGCGACGTCAATCTCCGCGCGGGTCTCCTCCGCCGGCGCCGGCGGCACCATCCAGGTCCGCACCGGTTCGCCCACCGGTACGGTGCTCGGCTCGGTCACCGTACCGGTGACCGGCGGTTGGAACGTCTTCACCACCGTCACCGGCTCGATCAGCAACCCGCCGCCGGGCACCCAGACGTTGTACCTGACCTTCGCGGGCAGCGGCACCGGGGTGCTGTTCGACGTCGACGCGTTCACCTTCAACTCCGGGCCGTCCGGCGGCACGCGCACCGGTCGGGTGACCGGCCTCGGCGGCAAGTGCCTGGACATCAACGGCGCGGGCACCGCCGACGGCACGAAGATCCAGCTGTGGAGCTGCAACGGCGGGACGAACCAGACCTGGACGATCGACGGCCAGGTGTGGCGCAACCCGAACTCGAACAAGTGCCTGGACGCCACCGGCGGCGGCACGGCCAACGGAACGAAGGTCCAACTGTTCACCTGCACCGGCGGCGCCGGGCAGAACTGGGCGGCGCAGGCCGACGGTTCGGTGCGCAACCCGCAGTCGAACCGGTGCCTGGACGTGTCGGGCAACAACTCGGCCGACGGCACCCAGGTCCAGCTCTGGGACTGCAACGGCCAGGCCAACCAACGCTGGACCCTGCCCTGACGCCGAGCGGCCCCCGGCGGTGTGCCGGGGGCCGCTCCGCCCACCCCCAAGCCGAGGAGGAAATGATGCGAAGACTCAGCAGGACCATCCTGGCCCTGGGCACCGCGGCGCTGACCGCGCTGGCCGCCACCACCGTCGCCGGCCCGGCCGGCGCCGCCGACCCCGCGTACGACGTGCTGGTGTTCTCCAAGACCGCCGGCTTCCGGCACGACTCCATCCCGGCCGGCATCACGGCCATCCGCGAACTGGGCGCGGCCAACAACTTCACCGTCACCGCCACCGAGGACTCCGGCGTCTTCACCACCGCGAATCTCGCCCGGTACAGAGCGATCGTCTTCCTCAGCACCACCGGCGACGTGCTCAACGACGCCCAGCAGGCGGCGGTCGAGACGTACATCCGCGGCGGCGGCGGGTACGTCGGCGTGCACTCGGCCGCCGACACCGAGTACAACTGGCCCTTCTACGGCCAGCTCGTCGGTGCCTGGTTCGCCTCCCACCCGGCCATCCAGCAGGCGAAGGTCCGCGTCGAGGACCGCGCCCACGCCGCCACCGCACACCTGCCGCAGACCTGGACCCGGACCGACGAGTGGTACAACTACCAGACCAACGCCCGCAGCACGGCGCACGTGCTGGCGTCGCTGGACGAGTCGTCGTACTCGGGCGGGGGGATGGGGGCCGACCATCCGCACGCCTGGTGCAAGACCCTCGACGGGGGCCGGTCGTTCTACACCGGCGGTGGGCACACCATCGAGTCGTACTCCGACCCGGCGTTCCGGGCGCACCTGCTCGGCGGCATCCGGTACGCGGCCGGCCGTACCCGGGCCGACTGCCGGCCGGAGGTGGGCTACACCGCGCTCTACAACGGCAGCACGACCGGCTGGACGCAGGCCGGACCCGGCGGCTTCAGCAACACCGACGCTACCCTGTCGTCCTCCGGTGGTCTCGGGATGTACTGGTACAACACCAAGCAGTTCACCAGCTACTCGCTCAAGCTCGACTGGAAGCTCACCGGCGACGACAACTCCGGCGTGGTCGTCGGCTTCCCGGCCACCACCGACCCGCAGGCCGCGCTGGACAAGGGCTACGAGGTCCAGATCGACGCGACCGACACCCCGGACAAGACCACCGGCTCGGTCTACGGCGTGCAGGCCGCGGACATCGCCGCCCGCGACGCGGCGCTCAACCCGCCGGGGGAGTGGAACACGTACGAACTCCTGGTCGAGGGTCAACGCCTGCAGGTCTTCCTCAACGGCGTGCGGATCAACGACTTCACCAACACCAATTCGGCACGCTCGCTGGCCGGTTACGTCGGCATCCAGAACCACGGGGACGCCGATCACGTGTCCTTCCGTAACATCCGGATCAAGGACCTGGGCGGGACGACACCGCCCGGGAATCCGCGTACCGGCCGGGTGACCGGCCTGGCCGGCAAGTGCCTGGACATCAACGGCGCCGGCACCGCCGACGGTACGAAGATCCAGCTGTGGAGCTGCAACGGTCAGGCCAACCAGGTGTGGTCGATCGACGGCCAGGTGTGGCGCAACCCGAACTCGAACAAGTGCCTGGGCACCGCCGGCGGCGGCACCGGGAACGGCACCAAGGTGCAGTTGTCGACCTGCAACGGCAGCGGCGGCCAGAACTGGGCGGCCCAGTCGAACGGCTCGGTGCGTAACCCGCAGTCGAACCGGTGCCTGGACGTGTCGGGCAACAACTCGGCCGACGGCACCCAGGTCCAGATCTGGGACTGCAACGGCCAGGCCAACCAACGCTGGACCCTGCCCTGAGCGAACCGGTCACCGGCCCGGGTCGGGCCGGTGACCCCGACCCATCCGGAGTCGCGATGAATCCACCCCTGAGCCGCCGGCGTCTCATCGTCGCGGCCACGGTGGGCGCCGGCGCCGCCGCCCTGCCCTCGGCCGTTTCGGCCGGGCGGGCGGCGGCCGCCGTGCCACCACAGGTGACCCTTCCCGAACGGGGCAGCCACGACACGGCCGCCGCCACCAACTGGTCCGACGGCTTCGTCACCGGCAACGGTGAGTACGGCGCGATCCTGTACGGCACGCCGACCCTGGAGAAGGTGGTCGTCAACCACCACCGGTTCGTGCTGCCCAACGGCACCCGCCGGCTCGCCCCGCCGGTGCTGGCGAACCGGCTCGACGGGGTCCGGAACAAGGCCCTCGCGGGTGACTTCGCCGGCGCCACCACCGACTTCACCTCGGGCTGGAGCCTGCGCTACACCCAACAGTTCCATCCGGGCTACGAGTTGCGCCTCAGCACCCCGGGCATGACCACGGCCGACAACTACGCCCGGATCGTCGACTACCGGACCGGTGAGGTCAGCTCGACCTGGACCGACGGCTCCGGCACCTGGACCCGCCGCGCCTTCGTCTCCCGGGCCGATCACGTCATCGTCCACGAACTCGGCTCCGCACCGGGCCGGACCGTCGACCTCACCCTGAGCGTGAACACCGGCCTGTCCGGCGTGCCGGCATCGGTCGGCTTCACCACCCTGGCCACCATGAGCGGCGCCGACGGCTACCTGAACCTGCGGGGCACGTACCCGGCGGGCCAGGGCGCGTTCGGCTACGAGGGCGTCACCCGGGTGGTGGCGACCGGTGGCTCGGTGCGGGTGAGCGGGGCCACCATCGTGGTGACCGCGGCGACCAGGGTCCTGCTGCTGACCAAACTCGGCCGGTACGAATCGGCCACCGCGTGGGACGCCAGGCCGCTGCACGCGGCGCTGGCGGCGCTGGCCGCCGACTACCCGACGCTGCTCGCGCCGCACGTCGCCCGGCACGCCCCGCTGTACGACCGGTCCCGCCTCGACCTGCGGATCAGCCCGACCGACCGGCAACTGCCCACCGGTGAGCTCATCGCCCGGCAGAACAACAACCGGAACGTCGTCGACCTCGCCCTGCTGGAGCGGCTCTACGACTCCGGTCGGTACCTGTTCCTCAGCTCCAGCGGCGTCCTGCCGCCCCGGCTGACCGGCCTGTGGACGGGTGCCTGGGACGGCGCGTGGGCCGGCGACTTCACCACCGACGCCAACGTCAACTTCCAGGTCGCCGGCGGCAACATCCTCGACCTCACCGAGGTGATGACCGGCTACTTCGACCTGATCCTCGGCCAGCTCGGTGACTGGCGCACGAACGCCCGGAACATCTACGGCACCCGCGGCCTGCTCGCTCCGACCCGGACCGACGGCGAGGACGGGCTGATGTTCCACTTCGACGGCGGTTTCCCCGGCCACACCTGGACCGGCGGCGCGGACTGGCTGCTCTATCCGCTGCTGGAGTACTACCAGGTCACCGGGGACGCGGGGTTCTACCGCGACCGGCTCGCGCCGGCCCTGCTGGAGCTGGCGCTGTTCTACGAGGACTTCCTCACCCGCGTCGACTCCGGCGGCAGGGTCGTCTTCGTGCCCTGTTTCTCGGTCGAGAACGTCCCCGGCAACACCCGGCGGCAGTTGTCGATCAACGCCACCGGCGAGATCGCCGCCGGCCGGCACGCGCTCCGGGCCGCCATCGAGGCCGCCACCGTCCTCGGTGTCGAGCAGGGCGCCGGCCAGGGCGTACAGCGGTGGACGGCGCTGCTGGGCCGGCTACCCGACTACCGGATCAACGGTGACGGGGCGTTGGCCGAGTGGGCCTGGCCCACCCTGACCGACAACTACAACCACCGACACGCGCAGCACATGTACCCGGTGTGGCCCCTGCACGAGATCACTCCCGAGGACCGGCCCGACCTGACCGGCCCGGCCCGCCGGGCCCTGGACCTGCGCGGCGACGAGTCGCTGGAGGCGCACGGTGCCGTCCATCGTTGCCTGGCCCGGGCCCGGCTCAAGGACGGTGCGGGGGTCTACGCCAACCTGCGCAAGATCCTGGGCAACAACATGGTCTTCCGGTCGCTGATGACCTCGCACAATCCGAACCTGACCACGTACAATGCCGACGCCGCCAACTCGCTGCCGGCCATCGTGGCGGAGGCGCTGGTCTACACCAGGCCCGGCGTCCTGGAGTTGCTGCCCGCCCTTCCCGACCAACTCGCCAAGGGCACCATCACCGGCGTACGCGGGCGCTGCCGGATCCGGATCGACTCCCTCACCTGGGACGTCGGGGCCGGCACCGCGACCGCGACGGTGACCTCCGACGTCACCCAGACCGTCACGCTGATCTGCCGCCGGGGCATCTCGACAATCGACACCAGCGCACCGGTGGAAGCCTCGCCGCTGGGCGGCTTCGCCCGGCGGGTGACCCTGACCGCCGGGGTACGGACCCAGCTCACTGTCGGCCTGTCCGGTGGAGGCCCCGACCCCGGCGCCGGCACCGTGCGGCTCGTCAACCGGAACAGCGGCAAGGTGCTGGACGTCAACGGTGGCTCGACCGCCGACGGTGCCACCGTCATCCAGTGGCCGTGGAGCGGGGCCGCCAACCAGCGGTGGCGCCTGCTGGCCAACTCCGACGGCTCGTACCGACTGTCGAGCGTCGCCAGCGGAAAGGTGCTGACCAGCACCGGTGACAATCAGGGCGCCACCCTGGTCCAGTCGACCGACACCAACGGCGCCAACCAGTGCTGGAAGCTGACGCCGGCGGCCACCGCGGGCTACCAGCGGCTCGTCAACGTCCGTACCGGGTTGTGCGCGGACGTCGAGGGCGGTTCGGGCGCGGACGGCGCCCGGGTGATCCAGTGGTCGGCCAACGGTGGAGCGAACCAGGAGTGGCAGCTCGTCACGCTGTGAGACCCGGCTGCGGTGCCCGGTCGGTGCGGGTCACCCGGCAGTGCCGGCCAGAGCGACCGGCGGGCCGGTCCGGCGTGTCGAGCACGCCGGACCGGCCTCGGTGAACCAGGGCCGATCCGAGGATCAGCGCAGGCTCCACTGCTGGTTGCTCTGGCCGTTGCAGGACCAGAGGATGAGCTTCGTCCCGTTGCCCGTGCCGGCGGCGTTGGCGTCCAGGCAGAGTCCGGACTGTTGGCCGGTGATGGTGCCGTTGGCGTTGACGTTCCACTGCTGGTTGGTCTGACCGTTGCAGGTCCAGACGATGACCGCGGTGCCGTTGCTGGTGCCGCCGCCGTTCGCGTCCAGGCACAGGTTGCCGGCCAGTTGGAGCTGCCGGTTCGCGGTCGAGGTCCAGAGCTGACCGGCCTGGCCGGCGCAGTCCTGCAACTGCACCTGGGTGCCCGCGCTCTGGCTGGCCGCGGTGACGCACCGGCCCGACTGGCCGCCGACGATCTGCTTGCCCTGCCCCGGCTCCCCGGTGGGCGGCGGCGTGGTGGGCGGCTGGCTGGTCGGCGGGGTGGTGCCGTCGAACTGGGTGAAGAAGCTCCACACCACCGGCCTGGTCCAGGACCTCTCACCCGGCGCGTACGGGTCGGCCGAGCCGTCCACGGCGTTCGGCGCGTGCGGCCCGTCGAACGGCGCCCACGCCACCGGGTAACCCGCCCGGCAGCCCGAGTAGTAGGTGACGATGTGCGTCAGGCTGCCCTGCGCCGGCTCGGGCGGGTTCTGGGGGGTGCAGCCGTTGTTCCGGACGAACGTGTCGCGCAGCGACCGTCCCGTCGAGATGGGCAGCACGTTGTCCCGCAGCCCGTGGATGCCGATGTACGCGATGGGTTGCGTGCCGCCGTTGCAGCCGCTGAGCTGCCCGCCGGAGTAGACCGCGACCGCGCGGAACACCGACGCCCGGGCGCACGCGATGGCGTAACTCATCCCGCCGCCGTAGCTGAAGCCCATGGAGAACAGCTGCGTGGTGTCCACGCACAGTGCGTTCTCGATCTGCCGGACCATGTCGTCGACGAAGGTCAGGTCCTGCCCGTTCGGGTTGGCCCAGCCGTTCCCGTTGCCCTGCGGCGCGACGAAGATGGCGCTGTTGTTGGACAGCGCCCGGATCCCGTAGTAGGACCAGGGGTAGCCGCTGGTGCCGCCCGAGTCGACGTCGTTCGCGGTGCCGCCGTTCCAGTGGAACGCGAAGATCAGCCGGTACGGATGGTTGTTGTCGTAGTTGTCGGGGATCCGCAGGATGTAGGAGCGGTTCTGACCGCCGCTGGAGATCGTGCGGTTACCGCTGGTCAGGCCGGGTGCTTTGGCGCAGCCGGCGGTCGCGGCCAGGGTGCCGGGCCCGCTCGCGTACGCGTTCAGGTCGTGCCCGGAGGCGACCACGGCGCCGCCCAGCGCGAGAACCAGGCTGGCCACCCCCGCGACGACGCCACCGATGAGCCGATGTTTCGACATGCGTGATTTTCCTTCCGGTGCGGATGGCCGGCGGGCCCACGCCGGGTCTACCGGCGCGCGGCCCGTCGGACCGGGACAGGAGCGCGGCTCAGCCGCGGTTCCACTTCTGGTTGGCGCCGCCGTTGCAGGTCCACAGCTGCACGCGGGTGCCGTTCGCGGTGGCCTGGCCGTTGACGTCCAGGCAGAGCCGCGACTGGACCCCGACGACGGTGCCGTCGTCGGAGAGCATCCACATCTGGTTGACACCACCGGTGCAGTCCCAGACCTCGACCGCGGTGCCGGCGGAGGTGCCCTGGTTGCGCGCCTGCAGGCACTTGTTGCCGTACACCCGCAGCTCGGCGGCGGTGGTGGGGGTGAACGTCTGGCCGGCGCCGCCGGTGCAGTCCGCGATCTGTGTGGTCGTGCCGTTGGCCTGCGAGCCGCCGACGAGATCCAGGCAGCGGTTGGACTGCACCCCGGTCAACCGGTGGTACGTGGGCAGGCTGATCGAGCCGGTGGCGGTGTCGATGCCCCAGGAGGGGTACCAGCTCAACGCCGCGGTGCCGGTGGTGCCGTTCAACGTGACGGGCAGCCAGACCGGCACCGAGGAGTTCAGGTCGCCGGAGTTCCACCGGTCGCCGAGGTACACGTAGCTGGTCCCCGCGCTGCCCGTGACCGGCAACAGGAACGACGTCTGTGAGTTGTACGTGCGGGTGCCCGCCGGGGCCACATTGCTGAACCCGCTCCACGGGCCGGCGAGCGAGGTGGCGGTGGCGTACACGTTGTCGTTGGTGCCCCAGCCGGTCAGGTGCGAGGCCATCAGGAAGTACCGGCCACCGACCTTCGCAATCGCCGGCGACTCCAGTTCGGGGAACGAGGCCACCGCGCTCTGCGCGCTCGTGTAGTCGGCGGACAGCCGGTCGATGCGCAACTGGCCGGCCGGGTCGTCGTGCATCAGGTAGCCGGTGCCGTCGTCGTCCTTGAACAGTCCCAGGTCCCGGCTCTGCCGCCCGAGCGGCCCGGTGGCGCCGAGATAGGTGTACGGGCCGCACGGCGTGCTGCTGGTCGCCACCCCGGCCCGCCGGTCGGAGTACGAGGTGTTGTCGATGTGCAGCCACATCACGTACTTGCCGGTGGTGCTGTTGTAGAGCACCTTGGGTCGCTCGACGATCCGGCCCGCGGCCAGGTCGCCGCTGGGCTGCCGGGACAGCGCGTTGGTCTGCCGGGTCCAGTGCGTCAGGTCCGTCGAGGAGTAGCAGGCCACCGCCGTGAACGTGGATCCCGCGCTCTTGTCCTCGCCCACCATGTAGTAGGTCGAGCCGACGGTGAAGATGCCGACGCCGTGCGCCTGCAACCGGTTGCCCGCGGTGTCCGTCCACATGGTGCCCGGGGTGATGGTGCCGGTCGCCGCGCCGGCCGGCGGCGCGCCGGCCAGCACCGTCAGGACGGCGGTCAGCCCCGCGGCCAGCCTCGTGGACCACCGAGCGGTTTTCGCGTGCATGAAACCTCCCTGTTGTGGGGTGGGGGTGCGAAATTGGACGGCCGGGACGACGGGAACCGCCCCGGTCCCGGGACCGGACGCCGGGTCAGCCGCGCAGGGTCCATTTCTGGTTGGTTCCGCCGTTGCAGGTCCAGAGGATGAGTTTGGTGCCGTTGGCGGTGCCGGCGGCGTTGGCGTCCAGGCAGAGTCCGGACTGCTGGCCGGTGATGGTGCCGTTGGCGTTGACGTTCCATTGTTGGTTGGTCTGGCCGTTGCAGTCCCAGATGATCACGGCGGTGCCGTTGCTGGTGCCCTGGCCGTTGGCGTCCAGGCACTTGTTGCCGT
>NZ_JBHSBN010000015.1:0-167856 GCF_042650605.1 Micromonospora zhanjiangensis
ACCCGCTCCTCGCCCTCGATTACACCGGTGACCGAACAACCCTCACGCACCTCGACACCCTTGCGCTTCGCGTTGTTCAACAGGATCTCGTCGAACCGCGCCCGCTCGACCTGGTAGGCGAACGACGCGGACCCGGTCATCCGTTCCGAGAGGCCGAAGGAGAACGTCCACGGCTCCGGCCGCGCACCCCAACGGAACGTGCCACCCTTCTTCTTCGGGAAGCCGGCCTCCGCCAGCTCGTCCGTGACGCCGAGCAGCCGGCACACCCCGTGAACCGTCGACGGCAGCAACGACTCGCCGATCTGGTACCGGGGAAAGACCTCCTTCTCCAGCAACAACACCCGATGACCCTGCATGGCCACCAGCGAAGCCACCGTCGAACCGGCCGGCCCACCACCCGCCACCACCACGTCGAACTCTTCCACCGGCATGTCACACCGTCTCTCGATCGAGTATTTGCCTGTTGTTGCCGATTCTGACGTCGCACCGCGTCGGCGTGAAGTTCGTCAATCTGACACCGGGGTCGATCACCAGGCCACCATGAGGCTGGTCAATCCGTACGCCGGGGTGCTGGTCCGGAACCTGGTCTCCTGGGCCGGATCCGCCAGTCTCAGCCCGGGAAAGCGCCGCCACAGCGACGTGTAGACGATGCGCAGTTCCAGCCGGGCCAGGGCGGCCCCGAGGCAGTGGTGCACGCCGTGCCCGAACGCGACGTGCGGGACCGGCTCGCGCGTGACGTCGAGGCGGTCCGCGTCCGGCAGCAGGTCGGGATCGCGGTTCGCCATGGGCAGCGAGCAGAGGACGGTCTCCCCCGCCCTGATCACCCGACCCGCGACGGTGACGTCCTCGATGGCGGTCCGGGGTGTCGGGGCGTACGGGGCCGTCAGGTACCGGATCAGCTCGTCGACCGCCCGATCCGCCGCCTTCTCGTCGCCCCGCACCGCGGCGATCTGGTCGGGGTGGCGCAGCAGCGCCAGCACGCCCAGACCGATCATGCCGGAGATGTTGTCGTCGCCGGCCAGCATCACCTGCACGCAGAAGCCCCTCAGCTCCTCGTCGGTGATGGTGTCACCGTGTTCGGCGAGGATCGATCCGAGCAGCCCCTCGCCCGGGTCCTTCCGTTCCCTGGCCATCATCGCCAGCAGGTAACGGGAGAACGCCTCGCCGGCCGCGGCCCGCTTCTTCTGACTCCGCGCGGCGTCCAGATGCGCGTGACAGAGCTGCCGGAACATGGCCCGGTCGTCCTGGGGCACCCCGATCAGCTCGCAGAGCACGGCCGCGGGCACCTCGTCGGCGACCAGCTCGACCAGGTCCGCCGGCGACCCCTCCTGCTCCATGACGTCGAGCCGGTCCGCGACGATCCGCTCGATGCGCGGCGCCAGCCGCCGCATCCGGCGCTGGGTGAATCCCGGTGTCATCAACTGCCGCAGTCGGGTGTGCTCGGGCGGGTCGTAGTCCATCAGGTTGCCGACCAGCTCGCGCGGTCGGAAGACGCCCTTCCCGCCGATCTCGTCCCGCGGGTTGAAGCGACGCCGGGCGCTGAACCGCTGGTGGTCGCCGAGCACCTGGCGGACGACGGCGTGCCCCGCGGCGAGCCAGGTGGGGCTGGCCTCCGCCCCGGAGCCCAGCGTGATCTTCGTCAGTTTTCCGGCGGCGCGCAGGTCGTCCGCCGGATCGAAGCCCTGTCGACGGGCGTGGATCGGGAGCGAGTCGTCACCACTCAAGGGGAAGCTCCTCGACGGCGAAGGGTGCCGGCCGGCCCGGCTTGAACCGTAACTCCTCCGGCGGGACCGCCAGCCGCAACGACGGGAACCGGCGGACCACCGCCGGCAGCACCACCCGCAGTTCGAGTTTGGCCAGCGGCGCGCCGATGCAGTGGTGGATGCCGTGCCCGAAGGCCAGGTGCGCGGGGGCCTGCCGGGTGATGTCGAACCGGTCGTCCCGCGTACGGTTGGCCGCCAGCATCGAACAGGTCAGCACCTCACCGGCGCGGATGTCGTACCCCGCCAGCCGGACGTCGGTGAGCGCCACCCGCGGCGAGGGCGCCTCGACGACCGACGCGTAGCGGAGCACCTCCTCGATCGCGCCGTCCACGAGTTCCGGACGGTCGCGCAGCAGCGCCAACTGCCCGGGATGGGTCACCAGGAGCAGCACCGCGACCGCCAGTTGGGCGGCCATCTGCTCGGTGGCCATGGTCAGGTTCGCCTCGGCGAGCCCGGCCAGTTCCTCCTGGGACACCTCGTCCCCGTGCTCGCGCACGACAGCGCCGATCAACCCCTCGCCGGGATCGCGCCGCTTGCGGGTGGCCAGCCGCTCGGCGTAGTTGACGACGCCCAGCCCCGCCGCGGCCCGCTGCCGGGGAATCCGACTCTCCCGGCTGTCCCGGATCATCCGCGACAGCTCGGCCTGGTCGTCCCGGGGGACGCCGAGGAACTCGCAGGCGATGAACGCCGGGATCGGCCAGGCGACGTACCGGACGAAGTCGACCGGCGATCCCACGCTCTCGAAGTCGTCCAGGCAGTCCTCGACGATCTCCTCGATCCGGGGCCGCAGCACCTTCAAGCGTCGGGCCGAGTACGCCGGCGCCACCGTCCTGCGCAACCGGGTGTGCTCGGGCGGGTCGTACACCTGCAGGAGCCCCGGCAGTTGGGCCCGGTCCGCCTCGTCGTCGACGGGCCGCATCGAGCTGAACCGGACGTGGTCGGCGAGAATCTCCCGCATCTCGTCGTAGCCGGTGACCAGCCACTGCTTGCGGCCGTCCATCCCCGGTTCCGTGTCGTACTCGTGCAGCGGCCCCTTTTCTTGCATCGCACAGAACTCCGGTACCGGGTCGAGCCGGTGCCGCTGGTGCGGCAGGGGAAGTGCCATCGATCCTCCTGTGCTTTCCGGCTCTACCAGTCGAGCAGCAGGGCTTCCACGTCGAACGGGGGCGGCCCCAAGGTGACGGCACGGTCCGGCTGCGCCAGCCTCAGGGTGGGAAAGCGGTGCGCCAGCGCCGGAATGGCCGTCCGGAACACCAACTCGGCCAGACTTCTGCCGAGGCAGTGATGGATTCCGTGGCCGAACGCGACATGCTCCGGCCGGGTCCGGGTGATGTCGAACCCGTCCACCGGATCCGGGAAATTCTGGCGGTTGGCGGCCAGCAGGGAGCAGGTGACGGTGTCACCGGCCTTGACGAGACGGTCACCGATGCGCACATCCTCCAGCGCGATGCGCGGATGGGTCTTCTCGTCGGTGGTGAGATACCGGGTGACCTCATCCAGCCAGTCCGGGATCGTCTCCGGCTTCTCCCGCAGCAGGGCGAACTGTTCCGGCTCGTCCACCATCAGCAACGCGCCGGCGGCCAGGAAACGCGCCACCTGGTCCGCGCCCGCACCCATGACGAACGCGGCCACCCCGGTCAGTTCCGCGTCCGTGATCTCGTCGCCGTGTTCGCGCACCACGACCCCGAACATGTCGTCGCCGGGGTCGCGGCGCGTGCGGGCGGTGGCCTTGTTCATGTACGTCATGAACTTGTTCCCCGCCACCACCCGCCGCTTCTCCGACCGTTCGGTCCGGCTGGCGTGCAGGCACCGGGACAGATCCGCCTGATCGTCCCGGGGAATGCCGAGGAAGTCGCAGGTCGCCGTGGTGCCGACCGCCCACCCGAAGTGCGGGACGAAGTCCAGCGGGCCGCCGGTCGCCTCGATCGTGTCCAGGGTGTCCCCGACGACCCGCTCGACCTGGCCGCGGAACTTCTGCATCCGCCGGACGGCGAAGGCCGGCGCCACCAACCGGCGCAGTCGGGTGTGTTCCGGCGGGTCGTACTGGGTGAGGAAGCCGGGCCAGGCGATGCCGGCCGCGGTCCCGCCGTAGATCAGCCGGGCGCTGAACTTGTCCGAACCGAGGACCTGCCGGACCTCGTCGAGCCCGGTGGCGAGCCACGCGGTCCGGCCGCCGGGGTGGTCCTCGCTGCCCAACGACGTCATCGGGCCCTCGGCCATCAGGGCGCGAAGCTCCGGTATCGGATCGAACCGGTTCCTCCGGTGCAGCTCCAGGGCCTGGACAACATTGATCTCCTCGAACACGCCACCGATCCCTTCGCTCAACCGAGCGGCGTACGTCGGGTCGTCGGACCCGTCCAACCGTCCGCCCTGAGCGGCTGGACACCGCCGTTCACGCGCCGACCTCCTCGACCAGGCTCTTCGGCCGCAGGTCCGTCCAGTTCTGCTCGACGTAGCTGAGGCACTCCTGCCGGGACGCCTCGCCGTGGACGACGGTCCAGCCGGCCGGCACCTCGGCGAAGGCGGGCCAGAGGGAGTGCTGGCCCTCGTCGTTGACGAGCACGAAGAAGGAGCCGTCCTCGTTGTCGAACGGATTGGTCATCGTGGTGTCCTCTCCCGCTCCGGCCCGGGCCGGAGCTTCTCGGCGACGGCCGACCCGGTCCGGGCCGGCCCCGTGGTGTGCGTTGTCATCCGCCACGAACCACGTGGCGCAGGGGCTCCGGCTCGTCGTCGAGCTCGGCTTCGTAGGTGAGCGTGTCGACCGCGTCGCCCGCCGGACCGGTCCCGTTGCCACCCGGCTTGAAGAACTGCGTGTGGTAGAGCTCGGCGTAGAGGCCGCCCCGCGCCAGCAGCGCCTCGTGCGTACCGCTCTCCCGGACCCCGCCGTCGTCGATGACGAGGATCTGGTCGGCCTCCCGGATGGTGGACAACCGGTGGGCGATCACCAGCGACGTACGGCTGCGCAGGGCGGTCTTGAGCGCCCGCTGCACGGCCGCCTCTGACTCGGAGTCCAGGTGCGCGGTGGCCTCGTCGAGCACGACGACCGTGGGCTCCTTCAGCAGCAGCCGGGCGATGGCCAGTCGCTGCTTCTCCCCGCCCGACATGCGGTAGCCGCGATCACCGGTGACGGTGTCGAACCCACCCGGCAGGGACTCGATCAGGTCCCAGATCTGGGCACCCTTGCACGCCTCGATCAGCTCGTCCTCGGTCGCGGTGGGACGGGCGTAGAGCAGGTTCTCCCGGATCGTGTCGTGGAAGAGGTACGCGTCCTGGCTGACCACCCCCACCGTCGCCCGGAGCGAGTCGAAGGTGAGGTCGCGCAGATCGTGTCCGCCGATCCGGACGGTGCCGGAGGTCGGATCGTACAGTCGGGTCACCAGGTGGGTGATGGTGCTCTTGCCCGCGCCGGACGGTCCGACGAGCGCGGTGAGAGTCCCGGCCGGCACGTGGAAGCTCACGCCCCGCAGGACCTCCGGCGTCGTCTCCCCGCGCTTGCGTTCGGCGCGCACGTACTCCAGCGACGCCAGCGAGACCTCGTTCGCGGTGGGGTAGCGGAACGCGACGTTCTCGAACTCGATGTCCGGTGCCACGTTCCGGGCGAGCCCGACCGCGCCGGGCCGTTCCTGGATCAGTGGCTTCAGATCGAGCAGCTCGAAGATCCGGGAGAAGCTCACCACGATCATCTGCGCGGTCTCCTGCAGCCCGGACAGCTGGACCATCGGACCGAACAGCCGGCTCAGCAGGGTGACGATGGCGACCAGCGTGCCGAGCTGGAACGCCCCGTCGAGCACCAGGTTACCGCCGACCCCGTAGACGAGCGCCGTGGCGAGCGAGGCCATCAGCCCCATCATGACGAAGGCCAGCCGGCCGAACACCGAGAGGTTGACGCCGATCGTGCGGATCCGCCCGGCCCGGTCGGCGTACTCGGCCAGTTCCTCCTTCGGCCGGCCGAAGAGCTTGGAGAGCATCGCCCCCTGCACGTTGAACCGCTCCTGGAGGAGTCCACCGAGGTTGGCGTTCGCCTCCATCAGCCGTTCCGTGCGCCGCTGTATCACCCGCCCCACGTAGACCCAGGGCACGATGAACAGCGGAATCACCAGCAGGGTGACGACGGCCACCAGCCACGACAGGTAGAACAACTCGGCGAGCACCAGCGCGACCGTCAGCGCACTCGTGGCCGCCATCAGCAGGTGGGTGAACTCCTGCTGGGCCATGATCAGTTCCGTGTGCAGCCGGCCGACCAGGACCCCGGTCTGGGTCCGGGTGAAGAACGCGATCGGCAGCCGCTGTACGTGGCTCAGGGACTGGACGCGCAGGTCGTAGGTGACCCCCTGCCCGATCCGGCCGGAGATGTAGGCCGAGGCCAACTCCAACAGGCCACCCGCCACCGCGAGTCCGGCGGCCAGGCAGGCCATCATCACCACGAGCCGGGGATCGTTCTTGAGGATGCCGTCGTTGACCAGCCTCATCAGCAGCAGCGGGGTCGCGATGACCGCGAGCGACTCCAGCGCGGCGATGAGGACGAAGAGCGCCACCTTGCCGATGTGCGGGCGGAAGTAGGCGAGCACCCTGCGCACCGTCCCCGGACGGACCTTGCTCTGCCAGGGATCCGGATCACCCTCAGCGCTCTTCGGCTGTCCCCCGAAGTTCAGCACCACGTCCACAAAGCATCCTCTCTCAGATGACTCGCGACATCATCGATCTCATCGTGGCGGCGGGAGCCGATGTCCACGAGTGGGTCCGAGCGGCCGTCTCAGCCGCAGCGGTACAGAAGCTGGTCGCGTGGCACCACGTCGTCGGTCACGGCCGCGCACGTCGCGGTGACCCCACGCGTAGATGGCACCGAGCGTGCCGGCGCGGCTCGGCTCACGCGGAGCCCGACGCCGGTCCGGCATTGGCGTCGAAGGAGCTGCCGGAGTAGTCGGGATCGAGCACGGAGACGGCGTACGTGGCGGGTGCGGCCAGCATGGCCGCGACGCCGAGGGCGAGTCCGGCGGTGACCAGGGCGGTCGGGGCGGTCCGGACGACCCGCGCCAGGACCAGCACCAGCACGGCGACCACGCCGAGCGCGAGCGTGCCCCATCTGGCCCAGGGCAGGAAGTTGGGGTAGTGGGACCACAGCCAGGCGGCCCACGCCGTTTCGGCCGCGACCGCGAGCGGCAGCACCCAGGCCCGCCCGCCGCCGCCGGGGTACTCCCGCCAGAACGTCACGACGCCGAGGGCGCAGAGGGCCGCGATCGCGGGGGCGAGATCCGCCACGAACGCGGTGTGGTCGACGGCGCTCGCGCTGAAGACGAAGGCGAAGGTCACCAGCCACACACCCCACATCACCAACCCGCCGCGCACCGGGTCGGTGCGCTCGGTCCGGCGCTTCCACCAGAGCCCGCACAGCAACGCCAGCAGGGCGAGCGGGAACAGCCAGGCGATCGCGACGCCGAGATGGCCGTCGAGCAGCTTGGTCGATCCCAACGGATCCACCCTGCTCTCCGCCTTGGACAGGTCCCCGTCCGGAGGGCCCTCGACCATCGGCCCCTGACCCTGGGCCCGCGGGCCGACGTTGCCGTTCTGGTCCGGGCCTCCCGGGCCCACGTTGCCCTCCTGGTCCTGACCTCCCGGGCCGACGTTGCCCTCCTGGTCCTGACCCCGCGGGCCCACGTTGCCCTCCTGGTCCTGACCCCGCGAGCCGACGTCACCCGCGCGCTCGTGCGCCCGCGCGTTGCCGTCCGGGCCCAGCCACGGACCGCCGCCCTCACCCCTGAGGTTGAGCGGCGCGGCGCCGGGGATGTGGATGCCCAGGCGGCTGAGCCCGTTGTATCCGAACACCATGGCGAAGGCGCTGTTGTTGGTGCTGCCGCTGACGTAGGGCCGGTCGGCGGCCGGGGTCACGGTGTAGAGCAGGACCCACGACAGGGACACCGCCAGCATCACCACGCCGGCGATCCCCAGGTGCCGCAACCGACCACGCAGGTCGACCGGCGCGGTGAGCAGGTAGCCGACCGCCAGGGCGGGCAGGACCAACCACGCCTGCAGGCTCTTGCACTGGAAGGCCAGCCCGACCCAGACGCCGGCCCAGACCAGCGATCGGAGTCGTGCCTCCAGCACGGCGCGCTGGTACGCGTCGACGGCGAACAGCAGGCACATGACCAGCGCGCCGTCCGCCATGCTGTGCCCGAACATCGAGGCGGTGACCGGGGTGAGGGTGAAGATGCCGGCGGCGAGCAGGCCGGGTACCACGCCGGCCCACCGCCGCACGACGCGGTAGAGCACGAGCACCGAGATCACCCCCTCGATGACCTGCGGCAGTGCCAGGGACCACGGGTGGAAACCGAAGATTCTGGCCGAGACGGCCTGCGGTATGAACGAGCCGGCGAGCTTGTCGAGCGTGTACGTCGCCGCCGGGTCGGCGGCGCCGTACAGGAACGCCTTCCAGCTTCCGGACATGCTCCGGGCGGCGTCCGAGTACAGCGGCGCGTAGTCGACCAGCCGCAGGTTCCAGGCGTACAGCACCAGCGCCAGGAGCGCGATACCCAGCAACGCGGGCCGGGCCCAGGCCGGTTGGTCGGCCGGCGAGCGCCATACCGCCCATCGACCGGGGCGGCCCCCGGGCACCTGCTCGCGGGACGGTGACGGCAGATCGGTGAGGGTTTCGGACATCCCGGTACCTCCAGTCGTGATACGGCGTTACGGTGCGAGGTCAGGTCCCGCCGGGCTCTCGAAGCACGGGGACCAGTCTCGTGAGGCTGTTCCCGCGCTACAACGGGTGCACGTTGGACAATGGCCGTCCCGGCCGGTGGACTCGACGTCGCTCAGCCGGTGACGGCCGGCAATCCCCGACGGGCCGCGTCGAACAGCAGGCGTGCGGCCACGGTCGTCCCGTCGGTGCGGATCGTGCCGGCCACGGCGACCGCCCGTACGCGTGTCGCCGGGGCCAGGGCCGTGGCGAGCGCGGCCGACAGGGAGTCCACGGTCGGTGTCCGACCGTCGTGTGCCACGCCGACTCCCAGCTCGGCCACCCGGCTCGCGTAGTGCGGCTGATCCGCCACCTGGGGCACCACGACCTGGGGTACGCCGGCCAGGGTGGCGACGTGTGTCGTGCCCACGCCGCCGTGGTGCACGGCGGCGGCCACCCGGCCGAACAACAGCCGCAGGTTCACCTCGCCGACGGCGAAACAGTCGTCGCGGTCGTCGGGCAGGGCCAGGCCGACGCGGCCGCGGGACAGGACCGCCCGCCGACCCTGGGCGCGAATCGCCTCGACGGCCACCCTCGCGACGTCGGCCGGAGCCGGCGCGCTGCCGAAGCCCACGTACACCGGTGGCGGCCCGGCCTCGAGAAAGGCCGTCAACCCCGCCGGAAGCGGCCGTTCGTCGGGCAGGATCCAGGCACCGGTCCGCACACCGTCGACGCCCGGTTGCGGCGGCGCCAGGACCGGATCGGCCGCCAGCCAGGGTCGATCGGTGTGGCAGTAGTCGACCACGTTCCGCACCGGCGGCAGGCCGATCAGGGCCCGCTGCCGGTTGAGTTCACCGCCGAACAGCCCGTCGGCGCTCTCGTTGAACGGGCCCCGCTCCTGCGGCGTCGGCAGGACGAACGGGGACGCGGCCGCGTAGAAGTAGGGGATGCCCAGCTTCTCCGCCACCGACCGTACGGCGACCGCGCCGGAGATCAGGCCACTGGCCACCACCGCGTCGCATCCCCGCGCGGCCGTCGGGACCGCGTCGAACTGCGTGCGGATCTCCGCGAGCACGCCGTGGATCCCGGGCGGCCCGCCCAGCTCGCCCGCCTCCTCCCGCACCGCCCGGCCGATCGGCACCAGCGGCACGTCGACCTCGGCCAGCCGGTCGGCGAAGTCCGGCGGCGCGCACATCCGTACGTCCGCACCGAGGGTCCGCAACCGCACCGCCAGCGCCACCGGTGGTTCGACATCTCCGCGTGGTCCGTACGACCAGATCAGTACACGCATCTCACCCGCCGTTTCCCGGCCCGCAGGCAGCTCGGACGTGGTCCAACCATAGTGAAGTTGCTCAATGTCCAGGTCGGTGCCGGCGCACCGCGGACGACGCCGGCACCGGTACTCCGGGTGCTCGTCCAACCGACCGTATTGAGCGGCTGGACGCCGGATCCTCAGCCGGGCGTACGTGCCACGGCGAAGACGGACTGACCGAACGGCGGCCGCACGATCCGCTCGGCGGCCCTGGTGACCGGCAACACCAGCGTGTCGTACAGCTTGACCATCGGACCCTCCTTCGGCGCCAGCTTGAAGATGCTGGTGGCGCCGTAGTAGCCGAGCAGCCCGAGGGCGTTGGCGTAGTGCAGCTTCTCGATCCGCAGGCCGGCCTCGGTCATGGCCTGGCGCATCGTCTTCTTCGTGTACCGACGGATGTGGCCGGTGGCGATGTCCACCGCGCTCATCGCGAACATGAACGCCGGCACGATCACGATGACCCGGCCGCCGGGCCGGACCAGTCCGGCCATGCTGCGCAGCGCGCCGACATGGTCCTCGATGTGCTCGAGAACGTTGTACGAGACGGCGGCGCTGAACTCGCCGGTCGCCTCGGTGGTGGGCAGCAGCATCTTCCACACCTCGATGCCGGGCCGCCCGCCGAGGCGCTCCTCGAGCCGCTGGAGCCGGTCCGGGTCCGCTTCGGTCGCCGTGAACCGGGGAACGTGCTTGGCCCACTCGACCGCGTAGTCGCCCAGACCGCTGCCGATCTCGATCGGGTTGTCGCCCAGGTACGGCAGGGCCAGCTCGACGAACCACCGCCGGTGGTTCACGGCCGTCGCCAGGCCCTCGAGTACCTCGGACTGGATCCGCTGGTCTCCGTTGATGTCCGTCATGTGGGTTCCCTTGTCGCCTCTCAGGGCAGCCGGGCCGCGCCGGCGTGCAGACAGGACAGCAACGTACGGGCCTGGACGTTGAGGTAGTGGCCGTGGCCGGCCAGGCCGCCGAGCTGGCCGGCGGTGGCCCACTGGAAGCCAGCCGGCGGCTGCAGCGCGACCTCGTCCCCGGTGACGTCGACCAGCAGGTAGCGACTCTCCGCGTTCAGGAACCGGCCACCCTCCTCGGAGTGCCGGGCCTCGTAGCGGATCCGCTCGGGCGGGGCCGCCAGCACCAGGTCCAGGAAGGGCGGACGCTCCGCCGCGGGCAGGTGCGCCGAGTTGGCCGGGTTGCACTGCACCGTGGGGGCCAGCTCAACCTTGTCCAGCAGGCCGGCCTCGGCCTTCGCCTGGACCAGCAGATGCGGTACGCCGCCGATGTCCCGGACCAGGAACGCGGTGACGCCGGTCCCGGTCGGTTCGATCAGCGGCTGCGACCAGCTCGACACCTCCCGGCTGCTGGCCTCCACGGAGACGGCGACCAGCCGGAAGTAGCGGCCGTCGGGCCGGCGGATGCAGTACGCGTCGCGCTCCCAGCCGGCGACCGCCGCCAGCGGCTTGCACTCGATCGTCGGGTCCCACCGGGACCGTTCGACGGTGAACCAGGACTGCAGCTCCGCGTCGCTGTGCAGGGCCCCCGGCTCGCCGGCGGCGATCGGCAGGCAGGCGATGACCGTCCGGCAGTCCATGTTCACCACGTTGTCCAGCCGCAGCAGCTCGCCGATCTGGCCCAGGGTGAGCCAGCAGAAGTCCGCCCGCGGCACCACCTCGCCGGTCGCCTCGACAAGCATGTTGCGGTTGGACTTGCGGTAGAACCAGGAGCCGTGCTCGGACTGCAGCACGTCGATGTGCACCCGGCCGCGTCCCGGCCCGGTGAAGTGCTCCAGGTACGGGACTTCGGCACCACGGTGCACGCCCGTGTAGTTGCTGCGGGTGGCCTGCACGGTGGGCGACAGTTGCAGCTGATTGGGATTGCCCGGCTCCATCTTGGCCTGGAGCAGGAAATGCAGGACGCCGTCGAACTCTTTCACCAGGATGCCCAGGATCCCGTTCTCGGGTTGGCGGATGATCGGCTGCTCCCAGCTCGGGACGGTGCCCTCGCCGAGGGTGACGGACAGTCCTTCGACGCTGAAGAAGCGGCCGGTGTGGTGCACCAGGTTGCCCGTCCCCGGCGCGAACGACCAGCCGTCGAGTTCGTCGAACGCGATCCGGTCGACCGTGAAACGGTGCGCCCGGGCCCGGTCGGCGAGCCACCCCAGCAGATCCGCGGTACGGATCATGTGACCCTCGTCGGTCTGCGCCGCCGAACGCCGCAGCCGGTGGGGCAGGGCGCCGTCGACGCGCTGGCGCAGGGCGACGGCCGCGGTCACGACGGCTCCATCGCGTCGACGCAGTGGACGACCGTACGGTGCAGCGCCTCGTCGAGTGGCACCTGCGGGCGCCAGCCGGTGACCGCGCGGAACGCCGAGGAGTCGATGGTGACGCTCTGGAAGTCACCGGCCTCGGCGTGCGCGGGCGGCGGCACCGACACGACCTGCACCGGTGGCTTGCCGGTCTCCTCGGCGACCAGTTCGGCCACCCTGGTGAACACCTCGCCCAGCGGCGCCCCGTACCCGGAACCGAGCAACCAGGCACGGCCGGCCAGCTCCGCGACGTGATCGGCCGCGGCCACCAGGGCCCGGGCCACGTCGTCGACGTAGACCAGGTCGCGGCGCACCGTGCCGTCGTGCCACATGGTGATGTCCTGGCCGGCCACCGCGCGGCGCACCATCAGCGACACCACGCCCTTGTCCCGGGCGGTGGAGCGGGGGCCGGCGCCGAAGACCGTCGGCAGCCGGATCGAGGTTGCCCGGACGAGGCCCTGTTCGTGGGCGGCCAGCAGGGTCCGCTCGGCGGCCAGCTTCTGCCGGTCGTACTCCCCCGCCGGCCGGTCGGTCTCGGTACCGTCCAGGACCTCCCGGTCGGCCGGGCCGACCTGCGACGCCGCGCCGGTGAAGACGACGTGGACCGGCGGGTCGGACCGGCGTACGGCTTCGATCAGGTCGCGGACCAGGCCGACGGTGACCCGCTCGGCCGCCGAGTCGCCGTCGGCCACCCGCCAGGTGGTCGAGCCGGCGATGTACGCCACGGCATGGATCACGACGTCGGCGCCGGCCACGGCCTCGGCCAGCCGACCCGGCTCGCACAGGTCCACGGCCAGCACCTCGACCTCGGCGCGGGCGTCGTCGGGCACCGCCGCCGGGCGGCGGGACACCGCGCGCACCCGGCCCGGACGGGCGGCCAGCTCGCGCAGTACGGCGGAGCCGACGAAGCCGCTGGCGCCGAGCAGCACGACCAGGGGTGATTTCACCGCCACAGCTTCGCCTCCACGTTCCGGCACAGCTCGTAGTCGTCCAACAGGCCCTGCTCGCGGGCCTGCGCCAGGGTCGGCGCCGCCGTGTCCCGCTCGGACTGCCGGATCGTCAGCCCCTGCGGTACGGGCAGCCCGATCCCGGGATCGAGCGGCGAGACCGCGCGCTCGTTGGCCGGGACGTAGCCCTCGGACATCAGGTACACGATCACGGTGTCGTCCCGCAGCGACAGGAACGCGTGGCCGACGCCGACCGGGATGTAGAGGGCACGGCAGTTGTCGCCGCTGAGTTCCGTCATCTCCCACTGGCCGAAGGTGGGCGAGCCCACCCGCAGGTCGACGAGATAGTCCTGGACCTCGCCGTACGGGCAGTAGACGTACTTGGCCCGGCCGGGTGGGGTGGCCGTGTAGTGGATGCCCCGCAGCACGCCACGGGCCGACAGGTTGTGGCTCACGTCCCGGACGGGGAAGAGTGGCCGGTCGAGCGCCTCGGCGAAGGCGACCTCCTGGAACGGCGACGCGAACAGTCCCCGACTGTCCGGGTACACCGTGGGTCGAAACTGGAAAGCGCCGTCAATCGCGGACGGCACGACGGTCACCGCGGCCATGCGTTGTGCTCCTTCACTGCGAAGTCGTGGGTGCCGGAGGCGTCGGTGGTCACAGCGTCGCCAGGACGGAACGCAGCGCGTCGATGACGCGGTCCTGCACGTCCTCGGGCAGCGACGGGTACATCGGCAGCGAGAAGATCTCGCCGGCGAGTTCCTCGGTGACGGGCAGCGACCCGACCGGGTAGCCGAGGTCGGCGAAGCCGCTCATCGTGTGCACCGGCCACGGGTAGCTGATGTTCAGGGCGATGTCGTGGTCCTTGAGCGCCTCGATGATGTGGTCGCGGCGGGGATGGCGGACCACGTACACGTAGTAGACGTGGGTGTTGCCGGGGTTGGTGGCGGGTAGCTGCAGCCCGCCCGGCCCGGTGAGGTCGCCGAGGCGTTCGGCGTACCGGCGGGCGACGGCGTTGCGGCCGGCGATGTAGTCGTCCAGGCGGCGCAGCTTGCGCCGCAGGATCTCGGCGTGGACCTCGTCGAGCCGGGAGTTGTGGCCCGGCGTGCGCACGACGTAGTAGACCTTGTCCATGCCGTAGTAGCGCAGTTGCTTCAGGTTGCGGTCGACCTCTTCGTCGGAGGTCAACACCGCCCCGCCGTCACCGTACGCGCCGAGCACCTTGGTGGGATAGAAGGAGAACGCGGCGGCGTCACCCATGGTTCCGGCGAGCCGTCCGTGCCGGCGCGCCCCGTGCGCCTGGGCGCAGTCTTCGAGGATCTTGAGTCCGTGCCGCTCGGCCAGGCGGGTCAGCGGTGCCATGTCGACGCACTGGCCGTACAGGTGCACCGGGACGATCGCCCTGGTACGGGGGGTGATCGCCGCGGCGACCTGGTCGACGTCCATCAGGAAGTCGTCGGCGCGGACGTCGACGAAGACGGGTGTCGCACCGGCACCGACGACGGCGACCACGGTCGGCGCCGCCGTGTTGGACACGGTGATGACCTCGTCGCCGGGGCCGATGCCCAGTGCCTCGAGGCCGAGCTTGACGGCGTTGGTCCCGTTGTCGACGCCGGTGCCGTAGGGCACCCCGTGGTACGCGGCGAACTCGGCCTCGAAGCCCCGGACGCTGTCCCCGAGCACCAACTGCCCGGAGCCGAAGACCTGCTGCACCGCGTCGAGGATGTCGTCCTTCTCCTTCGCGTACTCCGGTAGGTAGTCCCATACACGAGTCGTCACTTGCCTGGCTCCCCATCGTCGAAGGGTGTGGTTCACACGGAAACGGACGGCTTCTCCCGGCTGACCGCGTCGAACAGCAGGTCCGCGGCCGCGTTCGTCCCGTCGGCCCGGACCGTGTCGGCCACGGCGGTGGCCCGCGCCCGGGTCCGTGGGTCCAGGGCGGTGGTGAGCGCGGCCGACAGGGACCCGGCGGTCGGGGTCGGACCGTCGGCCACCGCGCCGACGCCCAGTTCGGCCACCCGGGCGGCGAAGTACGGCTGGTCGGTGTACCGGGGTATCACCACCTGGGGGACGCCGGCCCGGGTGGCGACGTGCGCCGTGCCCGCGCTGCCGTGGTGGATGGCCGCGGCCACCCGGCCGAACAGCGCCTGCAGGTTGACCTCGTCGACGGCGAGGCAGTCGGTTCGGTCGTCGGGCGGGACGAGGTCGTCCCAGCCCCGGGAGAAGATCATTCGGTGGCCCTGGGCGCGGACCACCTCGACGGCCACCCGGGCCGCGTCACCGGTCTCGGACGTGCTGCCGAAGCCCACGTACACCGGTGGCGGGCCGGCGGCCAGGAACGCCTCCAAGTCCGCCGGCAGGGGCCGCTGGTCGGGCAGGATCCACGCGCCGGTCTGCACCGCGTCGAGGCCCGGCGGCAGCGGCGCCAGCACCGGATCCGCCGCCAACCAGGGCCGGTCGGTGTAGCCGTACCGGAAGATGTCCGCCACCGGCGGCAACCCGATGGCCGCCCGCCGCCGGTTGACCGGATCACCGAACCGCTCACCGAAACGTTGACCGCGCTGCTCCCACAGCACCCGGTTGTCCGTCACGCCCGGGGTGAGTCGCTCATCCAACGGAGGCGTGTGGTGCGACGACGGCAGATAGACCGGGCTGTAGGCGGCGTAGAAGTAGGGGATGCCCAGCTTCTCGGCCACCGACCGCACCGCGACCGCGGCCGCCAGTTCGCCGGCCGCCACCACCGCGTCGCACCCCTCGGCGCCCGCCGGGACCTGGTCGAACTGCACGTCGATTGCCCCGGCGGCCATCCGTCGCTGGGTCTCGGGCGACGGTGGACCCATCCCGTCCCGCAGCATCATCCGCATCGCCCGACCGACCGGCACCAGCGGCACACCGACCTCGGTCAGCCGCTCCGCGAACGCCGGCGACGCGCACATCCGTACCTGGGCACCGAGGGTCCGCAACCGCACCGCCAACGCCACCAGTGGTTCGACGTCGCCGCGGCTTCCCGAGGTCGACAACAACACGCGCATCTCGCATCTCCTGTTCCGGCGGGTTTCGGTCCGCCCGCCGAGTTGCTGGATCGTCGACTCGGTGTGGTTCACGCGAGGACGAACGGCTCGTTCCGGCTGACCGCGTCGAGCAGCAGTCGGGCGGCCACCGTCGTCCCGTCGGAACGGATGGTGCCGGCCACGGCGGTGGCCCGCGCCCGGGTACGCGGGCTCAGTGCGGTGGTGAGCGCGGCCGACAGGGACCCGGCGGTCGGCGTCGGGCCGTCGACCGCCGCGCCGATGCCCAGTTCGGCCACCCGCCGGGCGAAGTACGGCTGGTCCGTGTACTGCGGTATCAGGACCTGGGGGGTGCCCGCCCGCGCGGCCGCGGTCGTGGTGCCCGCGCCGCCGTGATGGACGACGGCGGCCACCCGCCCGAACAGCGCCTGCAGGTTGACCTCGTCGACGGCGAGGCAGTCGGCCCCGTCGTCGGGCGGGACGAGATCCGCCCAACCGCTGGAGAGGATCACCCGGTGGCCCTGGGCCCGGACCACCTCGACGGCCACCCGGGCGGTCGCACCGGTCTCGGAGGCGCTGCCGAAGCCCACGTACACCGGTGGCGGGCCGGCGGCCAGGAACGCCTCCAGCTCCGCCGGCAGGGGCCGCTGGTCGGGCAGGATCCACGCGCCGGTCTGCACCGCGTCGAGGCCCGGCGGCAGCGGCGCCAGCACCGGATCCGCCGCCAACCAGGGCCGGTCGGTGTAGCCGTACCGGAAGATGTCCGCCACCGGCGGCAACCCGATGGCCGCCCGCCGCCGGTTGACCGGATCACCGAACCGCTCACCGAAACGTTGACCGCGCTGCTCCCACAGCACCCGGTTGTCGGTCACGCCCGGGGTGAGTCGCTCATCCAACGGGGGCATGTGGTGCGACGACGGCAGATAGACCGGACTGTAGGCGGCGTAGAAGTAGGGAATGCCCAACTTCTCGGCCACCGACCGCACCGCGACCGCGGCGGACAACTCCCCGGCCGCCACCACCGCGTCGCACCCCTCGGCGCCCGCCGGGACCTGGTCGAACTGCACGTCGACCGCCTCGGCCGTCATCCGTCGCCGGGTCTCGGGCGACAGCGGCGCCGACCCGTCCCGCAGCAACGCGCGCGTCCCGTGACCGATCCGCACCAGCGGCACACCGACCTCGGCCAGCCGCTCCGCGGCGAACGGCGGTGCGCACATCCGTACCCGGATGGCGAGATCCCGCAGCCGCACCGCCAGTGCCAGCAGCGACTCGACGTCGCCGCGGCTTCCCGAGGTCGACAACAACACGCGCATCTCGCATCTCCTGTTCCGGTGGCCCATCCCGCCGCGGACGCCGTTCACACGGCGACGGCGGGTTTCTCCCGGCTGACCGCGTCGAGCAGCATCCGCGCGGCCACCGCCGCCCCGTCGGTGCGGATCGTGCCGGCCACCGCCGCCGCCCGCTCCCGGGTCCGCGGCGCGAGGGCCGTCCCGAGCGCGGCCGACAGGGAGTCGACGGTCGGCGTCGGACCGTCGTGCGCCGCGCCGATGCCCAACTCGGCCACCCGGCCGGCGAAGTACGGCTGGTCCACCATCTGCGGCACCACGACCTGCGGGACGCCGGCCCGGGCGGCCGTGGTCGTCGTACCCACGCCGCCGTGGTGCACGGCGGCCGCCACCCGGCCGAACAGCACCTGGTGGTTCACCTCGCCGACGACGAAACAGTCGTCCCGGTCGTCGGGCAGGGCCAGGCCGGCCCAGCCGCGGGAGAGGATCACCCGGTGGCCCTGGGCGCGGACCGCCTCGACGGCCACCTTCGCGGCGTCGGCGGGCGCGGGCATGCTGCCGAACCCCACGTACACCGGCGGTGGACCGGCCGCCAGGAACGCCTCCAGCTCCGGCGCGAGAGGGCGTTCGTCGGGCAGGATCCACGCGCCGGTCTGCACGGCGTCGAGGTCCGTCGGTTGCAGCGGCGCCAGGATCGGGTCGGCCGCCAGCAGGGGGTGATCGGTGAAGCCGTACCGGAAGATGTCCGCCACCGGCGGCAGGCCGATCGCGGCCCGCCTGCTGTTGAGCGGCTCGCCGAACCGCCGATGGGCACCCCGGTTGTTCCGGTCCCAGAGCGCCCGGTTGTCGGTCACGTCCCGGGCGGGTGGCTCGCCGAGGGGCGGTGGCGGCGGATAGTACGGCGACGGCAGGAAGATCGGGCAGTAGAAGCCGTAGAAGTAGGGGATGGCCCGCTTCTCGGCCACCGACCGGACGGCGACGGCGTCGGACAACACGCCGGTCGCCAGCACCGCGTCACAGCCCTCGGCGGCCGCCGGGACCTGGTCGAACTGCGCGGCCATCGCCTCGGCGGCGAGCCGCGGCCCGTCCGCGGGGGTCGGCCTCGCCGCGTTGATCGCGGTACGGGTCGACCGACCGACCGGCACCAGCGGCACGCCGACCTCGGCCAGCCGCTCCGCGGCGTCCGGGGGCGCGCACATCCGCACCTCGGCACCGAGCGCCCGCAGCCGTACCGCCAGCGCCACCAGCGGTTCGACGTCGCCGCGGCTTCCCGACGTCGACAACAACACACGCATCGCGTATTCCCCTCCGTAGGTTCCCGCCGGTTCCGGGTCGCCGACCCGGGTGGTCACACGGAGACCGGCGGCTTCTCCCGGCTGACCGCGTCGAGCAGCATCCGCGCGGCCACCGCCGCGCCGTCGGTACGCATCCGGCCGGCCACGGCCGCCGCCCGCTCCCGGGTCCGCGGCGCCAGGGCCGTCCGGAGAGCGGCCGACAGGGCGTCGAAGGTCGGTGCGGGCCCGTCGACCGCCGCACCGGCGCCCAGCTCGACCAGCCGCTCGGAGTAGTACACCTGGCCCACGATCTGACGGACCAGGATCTGGGGTGCGCCGGCCTGGCTGGCCACGTGCGTCGTGCCCGTACCGTCGTGGTGCACGGCGACGGCCACCCGGCCGAACAGCGCCTGGAGGTTCACCTCGCCGACGGCGAAACAGTCGGTCGCGTCGTCGGGCAGGGCCAGGTCGTACCAGCCCCGGGAGAGGATCACCCGGCAGCCCTGGGCCCGGGCCGCCTCGACGGCCACCCGGGCGGCGTCCTCGGCGCCGCCCGAGCTGCCGAAGCCCACGTACACCGGTGGCGGGCCGGCCGCGAGGAACGCCGCCAGGTCCGCCGGCAGGGGCCGTTCGTCGGGCAGGATCCAGGCACCGGTCTGCACGGCCTCGACGCCCGGCCGCAGCGGGGCCAGAACCGGATCCGCCGCCATCCAGGGCCGGTCGGTCAAGGCGTAGTCGAAGACGTTCCGCACCGGCGGCAGGCCCAGCGCGGCCCGGCGGTCGTTGATGACGCCGCCGAACAGCCCGTCGGCGCCCTCGTTGAACTGCTGCCGCTGCGCCGGGTCCAGCGCCGTGGGCAGGTGGATCGGACTCCAGACGACGTAGAAGTACGGGATACCCAGCCGCTCGGCCACCGACCGGACGGCGGCCGCACCGGACAGCAGACCGCTCGCCACCACCACGTCACAGTCCTGGGCGGCGGCCGCGGCCTGGTCGAACTGCGTGTGCACCCCCGCCGTCGCGGGATTGGCCCGGTCGCGCGGCAGCCGTTCGATCGGCATCAGCGGCACGTCGAGTTCGGCCAGCCGTTCGGCGCTGTCCCGCGGCGCGCACATCAGCGCCTGGGCGCCGAGGGCCCGCAATCGCGCCGCCAACGCCACCAGGGGTTCGACGTCTCCGCGTGAACCGCACGACCACAACAACGCCCGCGGCGAGCCCTTGCCAATCTCTCCCTGCGGGCCGTCGTCGGCCGGGGTCGAAGGCGGCTCGGGCGCGCCGCGCGGTTCAGGTTGAAGAAGGTTCATTCCCGCGTCCCCCATCCCGTCGCATTCAGCGAGCTCAATCATGCGGAACGGGCCCGATGTCCACGAGCGGGTCCAAGTGAGCATCCCGGACACTTGGTCACCCGCCCCGGACCCGGCCGCGCGCGGGAAGCCCGGGGCCCTCCGGCCCCGGGCTTCCCGCGGGTACGACGACTCGACCGGGTCCGCTCAGCGGTCGGTCACCGCCGCGTCCCCGGCCGCTCCGCCCGGGACCGGAGCTTCTCGGCGAGTACGGCCCCGATCTGGGCCAACGCGGCGGGCTGCACCATCTCGTAGTGGTTGGTCGGGATCTCGTGCGGCTCGATGGTCCCGCTGGTGTAGTCCCGCCAGCTGGCGATCGCCACCGGGGCGGGCAGGTGCGCGGGACGGTCCACCGAGGCCACGAAGAGCAGGACGTCGCTGGTGAAGGGCTTGGCGGTGTGGGCCGGACCGACCTGCCAGAGGTTACGCATGACCGCCTCCAGCCGGGACCGGGCGCCGGCGCCCTCGACCATCTGACCGGCGAGGTCGAGCTCCTGCCGTTTGCGCTGTTCGAGGGCCTCCTCGTCGCGTACGGCCCGTTCGCTCGGCGTACCGGTCGCGTTCTTGCCCATGTAGACGGGATAGGCGTCCAGCAGGGCGAGCAGGCCGACCTCCTCCCCCGCCGACTCCAGCAGGACGGCCATCGCCTGCGCGATCCGGCCACCGAGGGACCAGCCGAGCAGGTGGTACGGCCCGGTCGGCTGCACGGTCCGGATCTGCTCGACGTAGTCGGCCGCCATCTCCTCGACGCTGCCGGGCAGCGTCTCGGTCCGGGCCAGGCCGCGCGCCTGCACGCCGTAGACCGGTTGGTTCGGCGGCAGGTGCCGCAGCAGCGGCCGGTAGTTCCAGCTCAGGCCCCCGCTCGCGTGGACACAGAACAGTGCCGGCCGGTCGCCGCCGGCGCGCAGCGGCAGCAGGACCTCGTAGTCACCCGTCTTCGCCGAGGCGCTCGGTCCCCGGCGTTCGCCCACGACGACAAGCGTCCGGGCGGAGGTCTTGCGGGCGAGCAGGCCCGTGCGCACCATCCGGTGCCCCTCGGTCCCGTACGGGCAGGGCTCGCTCGGCCGGTCGGCCGCGCCCGCGTCCACCGCCGGACCGGTGAGGTAGAGCTCGCCGACGGCCCCCGGAACGACCGGCCGCCGCCGGTCGTCGAGCAGGAGCGCGCCGAGCGGCCCGTCCTCGGCCAGGTCCGCGACCACCGCGGGAACTGCCCCGGACCAGCGGGCCGGCGCGACGGCCGGAGCGTCCCGCTCGGCGTCGTCGAGGAAGAGGTCCAGGTCGCCGATCCGCCGACTGGGATCGGCCGCCACCTGTTCCAGGACCCGGACCAGCCGGTGGGCCAGCGACCGCGCCGTGTCCTCGTCGAACAGGTCGGCCGCGTAGTGCAGGGCGCCCTCGATGCCGGCCTCGTCGTCCTCGTCGTCGCGGCGCTCGACGAGCGCGAACGCGAGATCCAGCTCGATGGCCCCGACCCCGGTGGGTTCGGCGACGGTGCGCAGGGCGGGCAGTTCCGCGGCGTCCCACGCGCCGCTGTCCTCCTCCGCCACCTCCAGTCCGACCTGGAACACCGGGTGGCGGGAGAGCGAGCCCGGCAGGTCCAGCAGATCGGGAATCCTGTCGAAGGGCACGTCCAGGTGTTGGCGCGCCTCGCGGACCGCCTCCTGCACCCGGGCGACGACCTCCAGGAAGGTCGGGTCGGCCGAGAGGTCCGTCCGGATCGGGAAGGGCCGGGCGAACGGCCCGATCATCGGCTCCAGATCGATCAGATCCTCGTCCCGGGGCAGCGTCGTGCCGATCACCAGGTCCTGGCCCGCTCCGTAGCGGCACAGCAGCATGGCGAGGGCGGCCTGCACCAGCTGAAGCGTGTCGACGCCGGCCGACTCGACCGCCTTCGTCAACCGGGCGTGCGAGTCGGCGTCCAGCCGCAGCGCGACCGTGCCGGCCCGGCGCGACGGGATGGCCGGCCGGGGCCGGTCGAACGGGAGCACCGTCTCGGCGTCGATGCCGGCCAGGTGGTTCCGCCAGAAGTTCAGCTCGTCGCTGATCAGGCTGTCCTGCTCGCGTTCGCCCGCCAGCAGCCGCCGCTCCCAGATCGCGTAGTCGGCGAACTGCAGGACCAGGGGCGCGCGCTCCGGGGCCCGGCCGGCTCGCCGGGCACCGTACGCGGCCGCGAGGTCCCGGAAGAACACGTCCATCGAGTCGTCGTCGGCGGCGATCCGGTGCACCGTCACCGACAACACGTGCTCCTTCTCCGACAGCGCGAACAGGTCGCACCGCCAGGGCAGCTCCCGGGTGAGGTCGAAGAGCCGCTCACGCCGCTCGGCGAGCAGCCCGGGCAGTTCCTCCTCGGTGACCGGCGCCGGAGTCAACCGGACGGTCGCGGTGTCGTGGATGTGCTGCCGGACGCTCTGCGCGTCGCCGGGGAAGGTCGTCCGGAGGATCTCGTGCCGGGTCGCGACGTCACCGAGCGCCGCCGCCAGGGCGGTCACGTCCAGCCGGCCGCGCAGCCGCACCGCGGCCGAGACGTGCAGGCCGGCGGTCTCCTCCGCGGGTCGGGCCAGCAACCAGGCGCGCAGCTGGCGGGCGGTCAGCGGCACCCGTTCGGGCCGGGTGACGGCCTCCAGCGCGGGGCGTGACTTCGCGGCCAGCGCCCGGGCCACGCCCGCCGGAGTGGGCGAGGAGAACAGCTGCCGGATGGGCAGGTCCGCACCGAGTTCCTCCCGGATCCGCGCGATGAGCCGCATGGCCAGCGCCGAGCTGCCGCCCAGGTCGTGGAAGGCGTCGTCGACGCCCACCCGGTCGAGGCCGAGGATCTCGCCGTAGAGCGCGCAGAGCACCTTCTCGGTCTCGCTCTCCGGGGCCTTGGCCGACGCGTGGCCGGCGAGATCCGGGGCGGGCAGGGCCCGGCGGTCCACCTTGCTGTTGGCGGTGACGGGCAGGCTCATCAGGCCGACGACCGCGGTGGGCACCATGTACGCCGGCAGGACCAGGCCCAGTCGCCGCCGGATCTCCTCGGTGTCCAGCTCACCGGCGTCGGAGACGACGTAGCCCACCAGGCGCCGTTCGCCCGGTTGGTCCTCGCGCGCCACGACGACCGCCTCGCGCACCCCCGGCTGGGCGGCCAACGCGGCCTCCACCTCGGCCAGCTCCACCCGGAAGCCGCGGATCTTCACCTGGTCGTCGGCGCGGCCGAGGAAGACCACCTCGCCCTCGCGGTTCCAGCGCGCCAGGTCCCCCGTCCGGTACATGCGTTCGCCGGGGAGGAAGGGGCACGCCACGAACCGCTCGGCGGTCAGGTCCGGCCGGGACTGGTAACCGCGGGCCAGCCCGGTACCGGCGATGTACAGCTCGCCGGCCACCCCCGGCGGGACCGGCCGCAGGAAGGCGTCGAGGAGGTAGATCCTGCGGTTGGTCATGGGACGGCCGATCGGCAGCTCCGGCCCGAGTTCGGCACCGGGCTCGATCGGTTTCCACGTCGCGCACAGGGTGGTCTCGGTCGGCCCGTACGTGTTCCGCACCCGCAGGTCGGGCTGGGCCCGGCGCAGGTTCGCCACGGTGTGCGCGGGCACCACGTCGCCGCCGGTCCCGACCTCCCGCAGGCCGGCGAAGCAGTCCGGTGACGACTCCGCCAGCGCGCGGAAGGTGCCGGCGGTGAGGTGCACGGCGGTGGCGCCCCGTTCGACGGCCTGCCGTATCCCGCCCGCGTCCACCACCCCCGGCTCGGCGACCAGGACCCGGCCGCCCGTGGTGAGCGGCACCCACATCTCGTACAGCGAGGGGTCGAAGACGTGCGTCGCGTGCATCAGCACGGCGTCGTCGGGGCCGAGCTGCCAGCCCGCGTCGCCGGCCAGGCCGGCCACCGCCCCGTGCGGGATCGCCACACCCTTCGGAACGCCGGTGGACCCGGAGGTGTACATCACGTACGCCAGGTCGTCGGCGCCGAGCCGGATCCGGGGTGCCGGCGCGGCGGTATCGGCCACGGCCGAACGGGTTCCCGGCGCGTCGAGGACGACGGTGACCCGTCCCGGCGCGTCCTGCGGCACGACCGCGCGGGTGGCCTCGGTGCAGACGACGGTCGAGACGTCGGCGTCGGCGAAGATGAACGCGATCCGCTCGGCCGGGTACGCGACGTCCACCGGGACGTACGCGGCGCCCGCCTTCCAGATCGCCAGGAACACGACCGGCAGCTCGGCCGACCTCTCCATCGCCACCCCGACGCGGTCGCCGCGCCGGACGCCACGCTCGACGAGGTGGGCCGCCAGCCGGTCGGACGCCCGGTCGACCTCGGCGTAGCTGCGGTCCGTGCCGTCGGCGGAGGTGATCGCCACCGGGTCCGGCGCGGCGGCCACCCGCCGGGCGAACATCTCGACCACGGACCGCCCGGGCACCGGGCCGGCGGTGGCGTTCCAGTCGTCCACCACGACGGCGCGCTCGGCCTCGCCCAGCAGGGTCAGCCGGCCGACCAGGACGCCGGGCTCGGCGACCAGCCGCTCCAGCACCCGCACGATCGCGCCCAGCACCGATTCGGCGGCCGCCCGGTCGAACAGGCCCCGCTCGTAGTTGAGGATGACCGGCATCCGCTCACCCGGCCCGGTGACCAGGGTGAACGGGTAGTGCGAGGCGTCCCGACCCTGCTGCACCGGACGCATGGTCAGGCCGTCGTCCGCCGACCCGCCGAGTCCGGTACGGGGGAAGTTCTCGTAGATGACGAGCGTGTCGAAGACCGCCCCGGGCCCGACGACGGCCTGCACCTCCTGCAGGCCGAGGTGCTGGTAAGCGCCGAGCGCGGACTGGCTCCGCTGCAGGTCGGCGAGCAGGTCGACGACGCGCTGCCCGCCGTCCAGCCGGACCCGCACCGGCAGGGTGTTGAGCAGCATGCCGACCATCGACTCCACCCCGGCCAGCTCGGCCGGCCGGCCGGAGGAGGTCGCGCCGAACACCACATCGGTACGGCCGGCCAGTTGCGCCAGCACGACGGCCCACGCGCCCTGCACGACCGTGTTCATCGTCAGGTCGTGACCGCGCGCCAGCCGGGCCAGGTCGTCCGTCAGCTCCGGGGACAGCTCGGTCAGCACGGTGTCGATGTCCGGCACGCGGGTCGGATCGGCCGGGGCGACCGTGGTGGGGCTGTCCAGCCCGGCGAGCGCCTCCCGCCAGGCCGCCCGGCCCGCCTCCTTGTCCTGCCGACCCAGCCAGGCCAGGTAGTCCCGGTACGACACCGGGGCGGGCAGCCCGGACGCGTCCCCACCCGCCGCGTAGATCGCGGCGAGTTCGCGGTGCAGGATCGGCATGGACCAGCCGTCCACCAGCACGTGGTGCAGGGTGTGCACGAGCCGGTGGCTGCGCGGGCCGAGCCGGATCAGGTGCAGTTTCAGCAGCGGCGCCGCCTCCAGGCGGAACCGCTCGGCCATCTCGTCCGCCGCCAGCCGGCTCACCTCCGCGGCGGCGACGTCGTCCGGCAGCCCGGACAGGTCCGTCTCGCGCCAGGGCAGTTCGACGTTCCGCTGGATGACCTGCACCATCTGCGCGCCGCTGACGTACCGGAAACAGGCCCGCAGCGCGGCGTGCCGATCCACGAGCGCCTGCCAGGACGCCCGCAGCAGCTCGGCGTCCAGCGGGCCGTCGATGCCGTAGACGGACTGCACGGTGTAGGTGTCCGGCCCGTCCGGGTCGAGCGCGGTGTGGTAGAGCATGCCCTCCTGCAGCGGCGAAAGGGGCCAGACGTCCTCCACGCCGGAGCGCGGCTTCGTACGGGTGTCCTCAACGGTCACGATCTGCTCCTTCGGAGAGTCATTCGCCGGCCGGTCCGGCCTCGAGTTGGTCCATCTGTTCAGGCGAAAGGGCCACGAGCATGCCCGTCGGGGACTCCTGCGCCGCGTCCTGTCCGTCCTCGGCCGGGAGTTCCTTGACCAGGGCCGCCAGCCGTTCCGGCGTCTTCTCGTCGAACACCTGCCACGGGGTCAGTGCCAGCCCCTCCCGGCGGGCCCGGGTGGACAGCTGCATCGAGCTGATCGAGTCGCCGCCGAGTTCGAAGAAGCTGTCGTTGACGCCGACCCGGTCCAGGCCGAGCACCTCCGCGAACAGGTCGCACAGCCGGGCCTCCATTGCCGTACGCGGGTCCGCCCCGGACGAGCGCCGGCCGAAGTCGGGGGCCCGCAGCGCCCGGTGGTCGACCTTGCCGTTGGGGGTGACCGGCATCGTCTCCAGCGGCACGAACGCCGCCGGCACCATGTGCTCCGGCAGCCGGTCGGCCGCCGCCTCGCGGAGTTTGGCGACCAGCGCGTCGGCGTCGGCCGCCGGCGCGGCCGCCGGGACGACGTACGCCACCAGTTGCTTCTCGCCCGGTCCGTCCTCGCGGGCGACGACCGCCACCTGGGCGACTCCCGGGTGGGCCGTCAGCACGGCCTCGATCTCACCCGGCTCGACCCGGTACCCGCGCACCTTCACCTGGGCGTCGACCCGGCCGACGAAGACCAGCTCCCCGCCGGAGGTCCAGCGGGCCCGGTCGCCGGTGCGGTACATCCGACCGCCCGGGGTGAACGGGTCGGCGACGAACCGTTCCGCCGTCAGGCCCGGCCGGCCGAGGTAGCCGCGGGCCAGGCCGGCGCCGGTGACGTACAGCTCGCCGGTCATCCCCGGCGGCACCGGCTGCAGGAACGCGTCGAGCAGGTAGGACCGCATGTTGGCGATCGGGCCACCGATGGGCACCACGTCCCGTCCGGCGGACAGCGGGTCGCTCATCGTCGCGCACACCGTCGTCTCGGTGGGCCCGTACGCGTTGATCATGCGACGGCCCCGCGACCAGCGGTCCACCAGTACGGGCGGGCACGCCTCGCCGGCCACGACCAGCGTCTCCAGTCCGTCCGGCAGGTCGTCCTCGACGGCCAGCACGCTCGGCGGAACGGTGACGTGGGTGATCTCCCACCGGCGCAGCGCGTCGCCCAGCGACACCCGCGGCGGCATGCTCGCCGGGTCGGCGAGGACGATCGTGCCGCCGGACAGCAGGGCCGTGCAGAGCTCGGAGACGGCGGCGTCGAAGCCGAGGGAGGCGAACTGCAGGATCCGCGCGGACGAGGTCACCGCGAAGCGCTCGATCTGGGCGCCGGCCAGGTTGCCGAGCCCGGCGTGGGTGGCCAGCACCCCCTTGGGCACCCCGGTCGACCCCGACGTGTAGATCACGTACGCGCCGTCACCCGCCGCCACCCGTGGCAGCGCCGTCCCCGGGTCGGCGGCGGACCGCTCGTCCAGCACCACCACCGCGCCCGCGAACTCCGCCGGCACGACCGGTCGGGTGTCCGCCGTGCACACCAGCACCTCCGGTGCCGAGTCCGCGAGCATCAGGGTGATCCGCTCCCGGGGGTAGTCCGGATCGACCGGGACGAACACCCCGCCGGCCAGCGACACCCCGAGCAGGGCCACCACCAGCTCCACCGACCGTTCCACCAGCACGGCCACCCGGGTCTCCCGCCGTACGCCGGACGCCACCAGCAGCCGCGCCAGCCCGTCGGCCTCGTCCGACAGCTCGCCGTAGGACAGGCTCCGCGCGGCGTCCCGCACCGCCTCCGCGTCCCGTGACCGTTCCACCTGCCGGCGGAACAGCACCGGCAACGGCTCGGCGGCGAGCGGCGCCCCGGTCCGGTTCCATTCCCGTACCACCAGCTCGCGTTCCGCGGCGCCGATCAGGCCGACCCGCCCCACCGGGGTCCACGGTTGCGCCGCCACCTGCCGCAGCGCCCGGACGACCCCCGCGAGCAGCCGCTCGGCCTCGGTCCGGTCGACGACGTCCGGCCGGTAGATGAACTCGCCGTGCACGCCGCCGCCCTCGGACGCGCGCAGGGACACCGGGTAGTGCCCGCTGTCCTCCGGTATCTCCGCCGGCCGCAGGACGACCGCGTCGGGGCTGTCCGACGGCAGCGGCGGGTGCGGGTAGTTCTCGAACACCACGATCGTGTCGAAGGCCGCGCCGGGCCCGGCGAACTGGGTGATCTCGCTCAGCCCGATGTGCTGGTGCGCCATCATCGCGATCTGCCGGCCCTGCAGGTCGGTCAGCATCTCGACGAACGGTTCGGCGCCGTCCAGCCGGGCCCGTACCGGCAGTGTGTTCATGAACAGGCCGACCACGGCCTCGACGCCGGGAATCTCCGGCGGACGCCCGGCCACCGCGGCGCCGAAGACCACGTCGCCGCGCCCGGTCAGCCGGGCCAGCAGCAGCGCCCAGAGCCCCTGGAAGAGCGTGTTCATCGTCACGCCGTGGCCGCGGGTGAGTTCCGCCAGGCGCCGGCTCAGCTCGTCGTCGAGGTGGAACCGCACCCGCTCGGGCTTGATCGGCGTGCTGATCGTCTCCGGCGGCACGACGTGGGTCGCCTCGTCGATCCCGGCCAGCTCGGCCCGCCACGCCTCCCGGGCGGCCTCCTTGTCCTGCCGGGCGAGCCAGGCGAGGTAGTCGCGGTACGACGTCGGTGCCGGCCGGGCCGCACCGGCACCGCCGGACTCGTACGCCGCCAGCACGTCGGTGGTCAGGATCGGCAGCGACCATCCGTCGCACGAGATGTGGTGCGACGCGAGGGCCAACCGGTACCGGCGTTCACCCAGCCGCATCAGGTGCAGGCGCAGCAGCGGTGCCCGGGTCAGGTCGAACCGTTCGGCGTGCAGTTCCGCGGTGAGCCGGTCGAGTTCCGCCAGCGCCTCGTCCTCCGGCAGGTGGGACAGGTCGGTCTCCTGCCACGGAATCGTCACCTCGCCGGCCACCGCCTGCACGGCCGCGCCGGAGGCGAGCTGGTGGAAGCTCGCCCGCAGGGCGGCGTGCCGGTCGACGACGGCCTGCCACGACGCGCGGAACCGGGCCACGTCCAGCGGACCCTCCACGGCGAGGGTACGCATCCCGGCGTAGACGTCCGGACCGCGTTCGTCGGCGGCGTGGAACAGCAGGCCCTCCTGCAGCGGCGAGAGCGGCCAGATGTCGAGCAGACCGGGTACGGCGTCCTCGATCTCCGTCACGTCCCGCTGGGTCAGCGTGGCGAGCGGGAAGTCGGACGGCGTGTGCCCCCCGGCGCCGTCGTGGCCGGCGTGTGCGGCCAGGCCGGCCAGCATGCCGAGCCAGGTGTCGCCGAGCGACCGCGCCTCGGCGTCGCCGACGATCCGCCCGGCCCAGGTCAGGGTCAGCCGCAGCTCGGGCCCGTCCACGGCGTCGAGCACCACCACGTCGATCTCCAGGACGTGTCGCAGCGGCATGTCCTGCCCCGCCGCGCCACCGATGGTTCCCACCGGTTGCCAGGGCTCCGGACGACCGTCGGGCCGCGCGGAGAAGCGGCCCAGGTAGTTGAACCCGATCTCTGGCTCCGGCAGCGCCGCCAGGACCCGTCCCGTACCGGCGTCGAGGTGGCGCAGGATCCCGTAACCGAGCCCGCCGTCGGGCACCGTGCGGACGCTCTCCTTGACGGTCTTCAGCAGCAGGCCGGCCGCGTCGCCACCGGCGATCGCCTCGGTCGTGTCGATCCCGGTCACGTCCAGCCGGAGCGGATGCACGTCGGTGAACCAGCCGACCGTCCGGGACAGGTCCAGCTCGCCGATCGGCTGACGGCCGTGGCCCTCGACGTCGACCACGACGGCCGTACCGCCGCGCCAGCGCGCCACCGCGCCGGCCAGGGTGGCCAGCAGCACCTCGTGCACCCCGCAGTGGAAGGCCGAGGTGGCCCGCTCCACGAGCACCCGCGCCTGTCCCCGCGGCACCACCCACGACCGGCGGCCCGCCGTCGACATGGTGTCCCGGGCGAGGTCCAGCTCGCCGAGCCGGGGCTCCTGCCCGTCGAGGATCCCGGTCCAGGTCGCCAGCTCCCCGGTCCGGGTCGCCGCCTGCTCGACAAGCGTCCGCGCCCAGCGCCGGAACGAGACGTCCACCGGGTCGAGCGTCGGTGCCCGGCCCGCGGCGACGGCCTCGCAGGCCGCCCGCAGGTCCGGCAGCAGGATCCGCCAGGACACCGCGTCCACCACGAGGTGGTGGGCCAGCAGCACGAGCCGTCCGACGCGTCCCGGTCCCGCGTCCACCCACACCGCGCGGACCAGCACACCGGCGGTGGGATCCAGTCGCCCGGCCGCCGCCTCGGCGGCGCGTTCCGCGAGGTCGTCCAGGTCCTCGGCGCCGGCCTCGACCCGCTCGACCAGCCCCGCCGCGTCCACCGCGCCCCGGTCGGCCACCACCAGCCGCAGCTCCTGTCCCCCGGTCGCGACGACCCGGCCGCGCAGCATGTCGTGCGCGTCGAGCAGCGCGGCCAACCCGGCCGCCAGCACGTCCGTGGACAGGTCGTCGGGCGCGCCCACCGTCGTCCACTGCGCCGACGTACCGCGGGTGAGCGCGCCCGGATCGCGGTCGAGCAGCGCGCGCATCACCGGCGTCCAGGGGACCTCGCCGACGCCGTCGCCCGGGTCGGTCCGGGTCCCGCCGCCGTGCTCGGCGATCGCCGCGATACCGGCCGGCGTCCTCTGCTCGAAGACGTCCTCCGCGCCGAAGACGATGTTCTCCCGGCGCGCCCGGCCGGCGAGCTGCATCGACAGGATCGAGTCACCACCCAGTTCGAGGAAGCTGTCGTCGGCACCGACCCGGTCCAGGCCGAGGACCTCGGCGAACAGGTCGCACAGCACCCGCTCGGTCGCGGTGCGCGGCTCGCGTCCGGCCGGCCGGCCGGTGGCTTCGGGCGCGGGCAGTGCGCCGCGGTCGATCTTCCCGTTGACGGTCAACGGGAAGGCGTCCAGCACCACCACCGCGGCCGGCACCATGAACTCCGGCAGCCGCGCCGCGAGCCGCTCGCGCACCGCGTCGGGGTCCGGGGCCGGGCCCTCGGCCGCGGTCAGGTAGGCGACCAACCGCTTCTCGCCCGGCCGGTCCTCCCGCGCCACGACGACCGCCTGCGCCACCTCGGGAAGCTCGGTCAGCGCCACCTCGATCTCGGCCGGTTCGACCCGGTAGCCACGGATCTTCACCTGGGTGTCGGCCCGCCCGGCGAACAGCAGCTCACCGTCGTCGGTCCGGCGGGCCAGGTCGCCGGTGCGGTACATCCGCGCACCGGGAACGAACGGGTCGGCGACGAACCGCTCGGCGGTCGCCGCGCCGGCGGCCAGGTAACCGCGCGCCAGGCCGGCGCCGGCGAGGTAGAGCTCGCCGGGCACGTTCGGCGCCACCGGCTGCAGGAACGGGTCCAGCACGTACGCCCGGCGGCCGGCCAGGGGCGTGCCGATGGGCAGGGCGGCACCGGTCGCGGCGCCCGGCTCGATCAGGTGCCAGGTGGCGCAGAGGGTGGTCTCGGTGGGGCCGTACAGGTGCCGGACCCGGACCTGCGGGCAGGCCTCGCGCAGCCGTACGACGGAGGCGAGGGGTACCGCGTCCCCGCCGGTCAGCACCTCGCGCAGTCCGCTGAAGGCTTCCGGTGACTCCTCGGCCAGCACCCGGAAGCTGCCGGCCGTCAGGTGGGCGGTGGTCACGCCGCGGGCGACCGCCTCCCGCAGCCGCCGCGCGTCGACCGCCCCCGGCTCCGCGACCAGCACCCGGGCCCCGTTGACCAGGGGCACCCAGATCTCCAGCAACGACGCGTCGAACGCGTGCGAGGCGTGCATCAGCACGCAGTCGCCGGGGTCGAGGGACCAGCCCGGGTCGCCGGCCAGCGCCGCCACGCTCGCGTGCGGCACCGCGACGCCCTTCGGCACACCGGTCGATCCGGACGTGTACATCACGTAGGCCACGTCGTCCGCCGCGACCGTCAGCGCCGGCGCCCCGGGCCGCGCCGGGCCGGCGGCCGGTGCGTCGATGACCACCGGGTCGATCCCGGCCGGCACCGCGTCCCTGGTCGCCGTCACACAGACCGCCACCGAGACGCCCGCGTCGGTCAGCATCCGCTCGATCCGTTCCGGCGGGTAGGCCAGGTTCACCGGGACGTACCCGGCGCCGGCCTTCCACACGGCGAGGAAGGCGACGAACAGGTCCGCGCCGCGGTCCAGCACCACCCCGACGCGGTCGCCGCGCCGGACACCCCGCCCGGCCAGGTCACCCGCCAGCCGGTCCGATTCGGAGTCCAGGTCGGCGTAGGACAGGGTGCGCCCGGCGTCGATGACGGCCACCGCGTCCGGCGTGCCGCGCGAGCGCCGCCGGAACAGTTCCAGCACCGACGCCGCACCGGCCGCGGCACCGGTCGGTGCCGGCCCCGCCAGCACGGACGCGTCCGCCGGCCCGCCGGTCACACCGAGCCGCCCCAGCACCGTGGCCGGCTCCGCCACCACCCGTTCCATGACCCGTACGACCTGCCGCGCGACCTCGACGGCCGTCGCCCGGTCGACGCTGCCCGGCCGGTACGACACGCGGATCTGCACCCGCCGGCCGGGACTGACGCTCATGGTCAGCGGATAACCGGTACCGGTCCGGGTGAGCACCGAGCCGATCGTGACGCCGCCGTCGTCGCCGACCTCGACGGCGTCCATCGGGTAGTTCTCGACCATCATGATGGTGTCAAAGGTCGCGCCCGGTCCCGCCACCTTCTGGATCTCCGACAACCCCATGTGCTGGTGCTCGGCGAGCGCCGACTGGCGCCGCTGCAGGTCCGCGAGCAGGTCCAGCACCGGCATGCCGCCGTCGAGGCGGACCCGGACCGGGACGGTGTTGATGAACATCCCCACCATCCGCTCCACGTCCGGCACCTCCGCCGGGCGTCCCGCCACCACCGACCCGAACACCACGTCGGTCCGGCCGGCCAACCGCGCCAGCACCAGCGCCCAGGCACCCTGGACGATCGTGCTCAGCGTCAGGCCCCGACCGCGCGCGAACGCGGTGAGGGCCCGGGTGGCCTCCTCGGACAGCAGTTCGCAGTGCTCCCGCGGCATCACCATGGTTCGGCCCGCGTCGGGGTCCAGCACCGTCGGTTCGTCCGAACCGGCGAACTCGGACCGCCACGCCGCCCGGGCCGCCTCCTTGTCCTGGCGGTTCAGCCAGCCGAGGTAGTCCCGGTAGGAGGGTGCCGGCGAGGCGCTCCGTCGGCCCGCGTACTCGGCCGACATCTCCCCCACGACGATCGGGGTCGACCAGCCGTCCAGGACGATGTGGTGCGGCGTCAGCACGAGCCGGTGCCGGTCCTCGGCGAGCCGGATCAGCAACAGCCGCAGCAGCGGCGCCCGGCTGAAGTCGAACCGCTCCGCCTGGTCCGCCGCGACGAGACGGTCGACCTCCGCGGCCGCGTCCGCCTCGTCGAGGTGCGACACGTCCACCATCCGCCAGGGCAGCTCGACCTCGTCGGCGACCACCTGCACCGGCCGACCGGACGCCAGCTGGTGGAAGCTGGTCCGCAGCGACTCGTGCCGGGCGACCACCGCTTCCCAGGCCGCCCGCAACCGGTCCGCGTCGAGCGGTCCGTCCAGGTCGAAGATCCGCTGGGTCTGGTAGACGTCCACCCCGTCCCCGTCGCGGGCCCGCTCGAAGAGCATGCCCTGCTGCATGGGCGACAGGGGCCAGATGTCGGTCAGTCCCGGCGCCGCGCCCGCCAGCTCCGCCACGTCCCGCCGGGCCACCTCGACCAGGTCGAAGTCGGACGGGGTGTGCCCGCCGGCGTTCGGCGTACCGGCGTGGGTGGCCAGGCCGGTCAGCAGTTCCAGCCAGGCCTCGCCGAGTCGCTCGACCACGCCGGGGTCGAGGTCCCGGCTGTCCAGGGTGAGCCGCACCCGGGGACCGGCGTCGGTGTCCCGCACGTCCGCGGCGGCCTCCAGCACGTGGGCCAGGGCGACGTCCGGGCCGGCGGCCGCGGCGCCGAGCGCCCCGTCGCGCACCTGCCACGCCGTGTCCCCGGCGGCGACGCCGGACCGGCCCAGGTAGTTGAATCCGATCTGCGGGGACGGCAACCCGGCCAGCCTCGATCCGGTGTCGGGGTTGAGGTGGCGCAGCAGCCCGTAGCCGAGGCCGTCGCCGGGCACCGCGCGTACCTGTTCCTTCACGGCCTTCAGCAGCTCCCCGGCCGCCGCGTTCCCGGCCGCGGCGGCGGCCAGGTCGACGCCGGAGACGTCGAGGCGGACCGGGTGGACGCTGGTGAACCAGCCGACCGTACGCAGCAGGTCCTCGCCGTCGACCGGGTGGCGGCCGTGTCCCTCCACGTCTACCAGCACGCCGGCGTCGGCACCGCGCCCGCGCGCCACCGCGCCCGCGAGTCCGGCGAGCAGGACCTCCTGGATCCCGCAGTGGAAGGCCCCCGGCAGCCGGCCCACCAGGCTGCCCGCCGCGGCGCCGGACAGGGTACGGGACCATGAGGACGGTTGCCCGGTGTGCTCGCCCAGGGACGGGTCCACCCCGTCCAGCACCGTCACCCAGTGGTCGAGTTCGGCCACGGTGCTCTCGTGCGTCGCCTGCTCGGTCAGCCGCAGCGCCCACTGCCGGTACGACGTCGCCGCGGCTTCCAGCGTCGGGGTCCGGCCGGAGCGCACGTCGTCGTACGCCGCGCGCAGGTCCGGCAACAGGATCGCCCAGGAGACCGCGTCGACCACCAGGTGATGGGCCACCAGCGCCAACCGGCCCGGCTCCGCGCCGGGCGGGTCGATCCACCCGACCCGCACCATGACCCCGGCCGACGGATCCAGTCCGGCCTCGGCCTCCTTGGCGCTCCGCGCGGCGACGTCGTCGAGGTCGCCGGTGCCGGCCGGCACCCGCGTGATCAGGTCCGCCGCGGCCACCGCGCCGCGCTCGGGCACCATTAGCCGCCGATCGGACGTCACCCGCGCACGCAGCACGTCGTGCGTGTCCAGGACCGCCTGCAGGGCGGCGGCCAGCGTGTCCGGGCGCAGGTCGACCGGAGCGACGAGGATCCTCGCCTGCGCGAACCCGGGGCGCACCGCGTCGTCGCCGAGGGCCCGCATCACCGGCGTCCACGGGATCTCGCCGACGCCGGCGTCCGCCGCGCCGCGGTCCCGGCGCGTCGACCCGGACGCCTCGGCCAGCGCCGCCAGCCGCTGCGGGGTCCGTTGCTCGAACACCTGCCGCGGGGTCAGCGTGATGCCCTCGCGCCGGGCCCGGGCGGCCACCTGCATCGAGGAGATCGAGTCACCGCCCAGGGCGAAGAAGCTGTCGTCGACGCCAACCCGGTCGAGGCCCAGGACGTCGGCGAAGATCCCGCACAGGATCCGCTCGGCCTCGGTGGCCGGTGCCCGGCCGGTCGAGTTCGCGGCGAAGTCCGGGTCGGGCAGGGCCTCCCGGTCCACCTTGCCGTTGACCGTCAGCGGCAGCTCGGGAAGCACGATCACCGCGGCCGGAACCATGAACTCGGGCATCGTCGCGGCGAGTCGCTCGCGCAGCCGCGCCGGGTCGACGTCCCGCCCCGCCTCGGCGACCACGTAACCGACCAGGTGCTCCCCCCGTACGGACACCACGGCCTGGCCGACCCCCGGCAGGTCGCCGAGGACCGCCTCGATCTCGCCCGGCTCCACCCGGTAACCGCGGATCTTGACCTGGTCGTCGGCCCGGCCGGCGAACACCAGCGCGCCCTGGTCGGTCCAGGACGCCAGGTCGCCGGTCCGGTACATCCGCTCGCCCGGGGCGAACGGATCGGCGACGAACCGCTCGGCGGTCAGCGCCGGACGGCCCAGGTAGCCCCGGGCCACCCCCGCTCCGGCGACGTACAGCTCACCGGTCACGCCCGGCGGCAGGGGGCGCAGGAACGCGTCGAGGACGTAGACCCGCCTTCCGGCGAGCGGCCGTCCGATCGGCAGCACCGACCCCGTCCCGTCGCCCGGTTCGAGCAGCCACCAGGTCGCGCACAGGGTGGCCTCGGTGGGGCCGTAGAGGTGCCGGACCCGGACGTCCGGGCAGGCCCGCCGTACCCGCTGCACCGCCGCGAGCGGCACCTCGTCCCCGCCGGTCAGCACCTCGCGCAGGCCGGCGACGGACCCCGGCGACTCCTCGGCCAGCACCCGGAACGTCCCCGCCGTCAGGTGGGCGGCCGTGACCCCGCCGGCCACCTGGGCGGCGAGGGCCGCACCGTCCACCGCGCCGGTCCCGGCGATCACCACCCGGGCACCCGACACCAGCGGCACCCAGATCTCGAACAGGGAGATGTCGAACGCGTGCGACGCGTGCATCAGTACGGCATCGTCGGGGCCCGTGCCCCAGCCCGGCTCACCGACCAGCGCCGCGACGTTGCCGTGCGACACCGCGACGCCCTTCGGTGTCCCCGTCGACCCCGAGGTGTACATCACGTACGCCAGGTCGTCGGCGCCGGTCGCGACCGACAGCCGCGGGCAGCGCGCCACCGCCTCCCGGGTCGCGGGGTCGTCCAGGACGACCGGTTCGAGCCCGCCGTCCAGCACCGCGGCCCGGAACGCCTCCTCGCACACCGCCGCCGCCGGTTCGGCGTCGGCCAGCATGAACTTTACCCGTTCCGCCGGGTAGGCGGGGTCCACCGGCACGAACGCCGCTCCGGCCCGCCACACCGCGAGCAACGTCGCGATCAGGTCGGCCGACCGGCGCATCAGTACGGCCACCCGGTCCCCGCGCCGGACCCCGCGCCGGCTCAGGTAGCCGGCGAGCCGTTCGGCGCGCTCCGCCAACTCCCCGTACGAGACCGTCCCGCCGTCGTCGACGAGCGCCGTCCGGTCGGCGTGGTGTTCCGCCTGACGGGCGAACAGGTCCAGGGCCGACCGGTCCGGCCGCGCGCCGGATGCCGTGCCCCAGTCCCGTACCACCAGGTCGCGTTCGGCCCCGCTCGTCACGTCGATCTCGGCGACGGTGGTGTCGCCGGCGGCCGTCAGCTGCCGCAGCACCCGGGTGAGTCGCCCGACGACCGCGAGCGCGGTCGCCCGGTCGAACAGCTCCGGCAGGTAGTCGAGCTTGAACAGGGTCGGCTCGCCGGGGACGGCGACCAGCGTCAGCGGATAGTGGGCGGCTTCCTGCCCCTGGTGCACCCGGATCCGGAGGGTCCCGGCGGCGCCCGATCCGCCGATCACCCGCGGGAAGTTCTGGACGACCAGCAGGGTGTCGAAGACCGCGCCGGGCCCGGCCGCCTTCTGGATGTCCGCCAGGCCCACGAACTGCTCGGGAATGAGCGCCGACTGCCGCCGCTGCAACTCGGTCAGCAGCTCGACGACCGGCTGCGCGCCGCGCAGCCGCACGCGCACCGGGACGGTGTTGAGGAAGAGGCCGACCATCCCTTCCACGCCGGGCAGGTCCGCCGGGCGCGCCGACACCGTCGCGCCGAACACCACGTCCGTCCGACCCGCCAGCCGCGCCAGCAGCAACGCCCACGCGCCCTGCACCACCGTGTTCAACGTCAACCCGTGGCCACGGGCCAGCTCGTCCAGGGCCCGGGTGAGGTCCGCCGGCAGCTCGGCCGTGACGCTCTCCGGCGTGCCGGGGGCGCGCCCCGGATCGGCGGGTGCGACGAGCGTCGGCTCCTCGGCGCCCCGCAGCTCCGCCGCCCACGCGGCCAGCGCCCGCTCCTTGTCCTGCCGGCCCAACCACCCCAGGTACTCCCGGTACGGCGTCACCGCCGGCAGGTCCGACGGAGCGCCGCCGGCCGCGTACAGCGTCGACAACTCGTCGAGCACGATGGGCAACGACCAGCCGTCCAGGATCGCGTGGTGGCAGGTCACCACCAGGCGGTGCCCGCCACCGGTGAGGCGGATCAGAGTCAACCGCAGCAGCGGCGCCCGCGCCACGTCGAACGGCCGCAGCCGGTCCTGTTCGGCCAGCTCCCGTACGGCCTCCTCGGGATCGTCGAGGTGGGTGAGGTCGACCTCCCGCCACGGCAGCTCCACCCGACCGGCGATGACCTGCACCGTCTCGCCCGTCCTGCGCTGCCGGAAGCAGGCCCGCAGCGAGGCGTGCCGGGCCAGCAGCGCCTCCCACGCCGTACAAAGTCGGGCCTGGTCCACCGGCCCGTCGAGGTCGAGGATCCAATGTCCTACGTAGACGTCCGGCCCCTCGTCGTCGTAGACGGTGTGGAAGAGCAGGCCCTCCTGCAGCGGCGACAGCGGCCAGATGTCCTCGATGCGCGACTGGGTCACGGATATCTCCCTCGATCAGAGAAAGGCTTGGGAAAGGCGGTTCACAGGTCGTCGTCGAACTCGGCCTCGAGTTCCCCGATCTCGTCCTGGTCCAGGTCCACGAGGCCGAACCGCGGCACCGGCACCGGCACCGGCGGCGCCTCGCCCGCACCGTCGGCCGGACCGCTCGTCGGTGTGTTGCCCGGCTCGACGATCGCCGCGAGCCCGGCCGGCGTCCGGTGCTGGAACACCTCCCGCGCGCCGATGGCCAGCCCGTCACGGCGGGCCCGCGCGGCGAGTTGCATCGAGGTGATCGAGTCCCCGCCCAGCTCGAAGAAGCTGTCGTCCGCGCCGACCCGGTCCAGGCCGAGCACCTCCGCGAAGAGGCCGCACAACGACCGCTCGGCGGCCGTGACCGGCGCCCGGCCGGTCGTCCGCCCGCTGAAGTCGGGATCCGGCAACGCCTCCCGGTCCACCTTGCCGTTCACCGTCACCGGCAGCGCGTCCAGCACCAGCACCGCGGCGGGGACCATGTAGTCGGGCAACGTCTTCGCCACCTGCTCGCGCAGCCGGACCGGATCCACCCCACCGGCGTCGGACACCACGTAGCCGATCAGGCGTCCGTCCCGGGCCAGCACCACCGCCTGGTCGACGCCCGGCTGCTCCGCCAGCGCGGTCTCGATCTCGCCCGGCTCCACGCGATAGCCGCGGATCTTCACCTGGTTGTCGGCCCGCCCGGCGAACACCAGCTCACCGTCCTCGGTCCAGTACGCCAGGTCTCCCGTCCGGTACATCCGCTCGCCCCGGACGAACGGATCGGCGACGAACCGCTCGCCGGTCAACGCGGGGCTGCCCAGGTAGCCACGGGCCAACCCGACGCCCGCGATGTACAGATCCCCCGCGACGCCCGGCGGCAACGGACGCAGGAAGACGTCCAGCACGTACAACCGCCGGCCCGGCAGCGGCCGGCCGATCGGCAGCACCGGCCCGATCCGGTCGCCGGGCTCGATCGTCATCCAGGTCGCGCACAGCGTCGTCTCCGTCGGACCGTACGAGTGCCAGACCCGCAACCGGGGACACGCCCGGCGTACCCGCTCCAGCGCGCCGAGCGGCACCACGTCCCCGCCGGTCGACACGGCGCGCAGCCCCGCGAAGGACTCCGGCGACTCCTGCGCCAGCGCCCGGAACTGGCCGGCGGTGAAGTTCACCGCGGTGAGGCCGTCCGCCACATGGGCGACGAGCCGTTCCGCGTCGACGACGCCCGGCTCGGCGAGCAGCACCCGGGCACCCGACAGGAGCGGCACCCACACGTCGTACAGCGCGGCGTCGAAGGTGTGCGGGGCGTGCATCAGGACCGTGTCACCGGCGCCCATCTCCCAGCCCGGATCGCCCGCCAGCGCCGCCACGCCACCGTGCGCGATCGCCACGCCCTTCGGCGTCCCGGTCGACCCGGACGTGTACATCACGTACGCCAGGTCGTCCGGCCCGACCGCGACCGGCGGGACGTCGCCCTCGACCGCGTCGGCGTCCTCCACGGCGATCCACGCGTGCCCCGCCGGCACCGCACCCGCGGCCCGCGCCCGGCCCAGCACCGCCGAGGCCGCCGAGTCGGCCAGCATGAACGCCACCCGGTCGGCCGGGTAGTCCGGGTCGACCGGTACGAACGCGGCGCCGGCCTTCCACACCCCGAGCCAGGCCGCCAGCACCTCGGCCGACCGCTCCAGCAGCACCGCGACCCGGTCGCCGCGCCGCACGCCCCGGTCCGTCAGGACCCGTGCCAGCCGGCCGGACCACTCGTCGAGTTCGCCGAACGACCAGGACCGGTCCCCGGCCGTGATCGCCGTCGCCTCCGGCGCCTTCGCCACCTGCCGGCCGAACAGTTCGACCGCCGACGACGCGGCGACCGGGTCGCCGGTACGGTTCCACCGCTCGACGGTGAGCCCACGCTCGGCCACACCGATCACGTCCAAGCGGCCCACCACGGCCGCCGGCTCCGCGACGATCCGCTCCAGCACCCGGGTGAGCGCGTGGAGCGCGTCCTCGGCCACCCGGGCGTCGATCAGCGCCGGGTGGTACTGCGCCTCGGTCTGCAGGCTCTCACCGGGCATGACGCCCAGGGCGATCGCGTACGGCGACGCCTGGTGGTAGTCCCGCAGTGTCAGCCGGAGGTCGCCCGGGGCGTCCGCCGCCGGACCGGCGTAGTTCTCGAACACCAGGATCGTGTCGAAACTCGCCCCGCCCAGCTTCTGGATCTCCGGCAGCCCGAGGTGGTGATGCGAGATCAGCGCGGACTGCCGTTGCTGCAGCTCGGTCAGCATCCGCAGCACCGGCTGCCCGCCGTCCAGCCGTACCCGCACCGGCACGGTGTTGATGAACAGTCCCGCGCACTCCTCCACGCCGGGCAGTTCCGGCGGTCGGCCGGCGACCGTGGCGCCGAACACCACGTCCGTCCGCCGGGCCAGCCGGGCCAGCACCAACGCCCAGGCGCCCTGCACCAACGTGTTCATCGTCAGGCCGTGCCGACGGGCGAACCGGACCAGGGCGGACGTGAACTCCGGCGAATGGCGGACCACCGCCCGTACCGGCAGTTCCGGAGCCTTCCCGGGGGCCTCGGGGGTCCCCAGCGAGGATCCGTCCGCGCCGGCCAACTCGGTCCGCCAGGCCGCCCGGGCGGCCTCCTTGTCCTGCCCGTCCAGCCAGGCCAGGTAGTCGCGGTAGGAGCCGGCGGGCTTCAGCCCGCCGGCGTCGCCGCCCGCCTGGTAGATGGCGAGCAGATCGGATTCGAGGATGCGCTGCGACCAGCCGTCCGTGAGTACGTGGTGGCTCGTCGTCACGAGGCAGTGCCGCTCCGGGCCGAGCCGGATCAGCGCCAACCGCAGCAGCGGGGCCTTCGTCAGGTCGAATCTCCGGGCGCGCTCCCGCTCCGCGATCGCGCTCACCTCGGCGCACGCGGCGTCCTCGGCCAGGTCGGACAGGTCGTACTCGGTCCACGGCAGCTCGACCCGCCGGGGAATGAGCTGGACGCTCTCGCCGGACTTGCGCCGGTGGAAGCATGCGCGCAGCGCCGCGTGCCGGTCCAGCAGGGCCGCCCAGGACCGGCGGAACAACACCGGGTCGAGCGGCCCGTCGATGATCTGCGACTGCTGGATGAGATGAAGGTCGGGCGCCTGCTCGTCGAGCGAGGTGTGGTAGAGCATCCCCTGCTGCATCGGGGACAGCGGCCAGACCTCCGCGAGCGCCGATCCGGGGGATGTCGTCGGGGTGTTCACGATGTCTTGCCTCCACCAAGCTCGGCTGCTATTGCCTCAAAGCTCTCGATCTCGTCCTGGTCCAGGTCGAGAAGGTCGAAGTCGGACGCGGTGTGTCCGCCCGCCGAGGGGTCGTCGGCCTGGCGGGCCAGTCCCGACAACATGTCCGACCAGGTCCGGGCGAACCGGTCGATCTCGACCTCGTCGAACAGGTCCGCCGGCCAGCTCAGGGTGAGGGTCACCTCGGGGCCGTCGCGGGTGTCCCGGACGACCGCGTTGACCTCCAGCGCGTGCGGCGAACCCAGCTCCGGGTCCATCGCACCGCCGATGACGCCGACCGGCTGCCACGCCCGTACGCCACCGCGCTCGCCGCCGGTGAACCGGCCCATGTAGTTGAACGCGATCGCCGGCGACGGAAGCGCCGCCAACACCGGCGCCGTCACCCCGTTGAGGAAGCGCAGCAACCCGTAGCCGAGCCCGTCCCCCGGCACCGCCCGGGACTGCTCCTTCACGAGCTTCATCAACGCGCCGGCCGCCGGGCCACCGCCGGGCACCTCGGCCAGGTCGATCCCGCCCACGTCCAACCGCACCGGGTGCACGCTGGTGAACCAGCCCACCGTCCGGGACAGGTCCATGCCCGCGACCGGGTGCCGGCCGTGACCCTCCACATTGACCAGCACGACGTTCCCGCCCCGCCACCGCGCCACCGCCGCCGCCAAGCCAGCCAGCAGCACCTCGTGCACCCCGCAGTGGAAGGCCGACGTCACCCGCTCCACGAGCGCGCCCGCCCGGTCCCGCGGCAGGGTCCACGACCGCCGTCCCACCGCCGGTACGGCCTCACCCACCCGGTCGGCCGCACCGCCACGGTCGGGGGCGTCACCCGCACGGTCGCGGACGTCACGCGTACGGTCGCGGACGTCCAGTCGTGGTTCGGCGCCGCGGAGGATCTTCGTCCACGCCGCCAGCTCCCCGACCCGGTCCGCGGCGACCGCCCACTCGCCCAGCAGGCCCGCCCACCGTCGGAACGAGACGTCCACCGGATCGAGCGCCGGTTCCTCGTTCGCGGCCACGGCCTCGCAGGCCGCCTGCAGATCCGGCAGCAGGATGCGCCAGGACACCGCGTCGACCACGAGGTGGTGCGCCACCAGCACGACGCGGCCCACCCGCTCGGGGCCCGCGTCCACCCACACCAGCCGGACCACCGCACCGGTGTGCGGGTCCAGCCCGGCGGCCGCCTGCCGGGCGCAACGGTCCGCGACGTCGTCCGGGTCGTCGGCACCGGCCTCGACCCGCTCGACCAGCCTGGCCACGTTCACCGAGCCGCGCTCGGCCACCGTCAACCGCCCCGGCCTCAGCCGCACCCGCAGCATGTCGTGGGTGTCCACCACCGCCGCCAGTCCCGCGGCCAGCACCGGCACCGTCAGATCCGGCGGCGCACCCGCCACCACCCACTGCGCGAACCCCGCCCCGACGACGCCGTCACCCAGCAGCCGCATCACCGGCGTCCACGCCACCTCACCGACGCCGTCGGCCGGGGCGCGGTGGTCGGATCGCGGCGGCTGTGCCGCCACCACCGATCGCGCGAGCCGCTCCGGCGTCCGCAGTTCGAAGACGTCCCGCGCGACGAAGGTGAGCCCGACCCGCCGGGCCCGGGCCACCAGCTGCATCGACGAGATGGAGTCCCCGCCCACCTCGAAGAAGTTGTCGTCGACACCGACCCGGTCCAGACCGAGCACCTGGGCGAAGAGATCGCACAACACCCGCTCGGTCTCGGTGCGCGGCTCCCGGCCGGTCGACCCGGCCGCGAAGTCGGGATCGGGCAACGCGGCCCGGTCGACCTTCCCGTTCGGAGTGGTCGGCAGCGCCTCCAACGCCACCACCACCGCCGGCACCAGGTGCTGGGGCAACCGCGCGGCGAGGTCGTCCCGTACGGCCTGCGGGTCGACGTCGGCCGGCGTCACGTAGGCCAACAGGCGGTCCTCGCGGACGGTCACCGCGGCGTGGGCGACCCCCGGGTGGCCGGACAGGGCGGACTCGATCTCGCCGGGCTCCACCCGGAACCCCCGGACCTTCACCTGGTCGTCGGCCCGGCCGGCGAACACCAACTCGTCGCGGTCCGTCCAGTACGCCAGGTCGCCGGTCCGGTACATCCGCTCACCCGGGACGAACGGGTCGGCCACGAACCGCTCGGCCGTCAACGCCGCGCGGCCCAGGTAGCCGCGGGCCAACCCGATCCCGGCCACGTACAGCTCGCCGGTGAGGCCCGGGGCCAGCGGTCGCAGGAACGCGTCCAGCACGTAACACCGGCCGCCCGCGATCGGCGTCCCGATCGGGACCACGTCCCGGCCCGCCGTCAACGGCATGCTCATCGCCGCGCACACCGTGGCCTCGGTCGGCCCGTAGGCGTTGACCAGTCGCCGTCCGGTCGACCAGCGGTCCACCAAGCTCGGCGGACAGGCCTCCCCCGCCACCACCACCGTCGCCAGCCCGGACGGCAACGTGTCGGCCGTGGCCAGCAGCGAGGGCGGAACGGTCACGTGCGTGACGTCCCACCGCTGCAACGACCGGGCCAGCGACACCCGGGGCGGCATGTCCTGCGGCGGCGCCATCACCAGGCTGGCGCCCGACAGCAGCGCCATCAACGTCTCCGACACCACGGCGTCGAAGCCGAGCGCCGCGAACTGCAGCACCCGGGACGACGGGGACACCGCGAACCGGTCGATCTGCGCCGCCGCCAGATTCCCCAGTCCGGCGTGCGTGACGACCACCCCCTTCGGGGTGCCGGTCGATCCCGACGTGTAGATGACGTACGCCGCGTCGTCCGGACCGATCGGCGGCGGCGTCCCGTCCGGGTCGCCGGCCGGATCATTGGCCGGTGCTGGCCGCTGAGTCGGTGGCCCACCGGCCACGACCAGCCGATCCGCGAACCTCTCCGGCACCGCCTCGCGGGTCTTGGCCACGCAGACCACCGCCACCGGGTCCGCGTCCCCGAGGATCCACGCCACCCGTTCCTCCGGATACTCCGGATCCACCGGTACGAACGCACCGCCGGCCAGCGACACTCCCAGCATGCCGACCACCGACCAGGCCGACCGCCCCACCACGACTCCGACCCGGCTCTCCCGGTCGACCCCGCGGGACCGCAGCACCGCCGCCAACGCCGCCGCCCGCTCCCACAGTCCGCCGTAGGACAGGTCACCGTCGCCGTCCACCACCGCGACGGCGTCCGGCCGTTCCCGCACCACCCGTCGCACCAACGCGGGCAGCGACCGCCCCACCGCCAGCGCCGGGGCCGAGCCGCCCACCCGGCCCCGACCCGCACCGGTCCGGCCGACCAACCGCGACGGGTCGGCGGCCACCGCACCGAGGGCGTCGACGAACCAGTCGAGGACGGATTCGGCGACGGCCGCCCGGACCTGCCCGGGCCGGTAGACGAGTTGGATCCGGAGCCGGTCCCCGGGGAGGACGCCGATGGTCAGCGGGTAGTGCGTCCCCTCGACCGTGCCCAGGTAGGTGAACCGGCCGTCGTAGTCGCGCGGATAGTTCTCGAACACCAGCAGCGTGTCGAACGTCGCCGCCGGTCCGGCGGCCCGCTGGATCTCCGGCAGCCCCAGATGCTGGTGCGGCATCAGGTCCGCCTGGCGCCGCTGCAGGTCGGTGAGCATGTCGACGATCGACTGCCCGCCGTCCAGCGGGACCCGGACCGGCACCGTGTTCATCATGAGGCCCGGGATCGCCTCCACGCCCGCGAGTTCCGCGGGGCGGCAGGCGACCGTCGTCCCGAACACCACGTCGGTCCGCCGGGTCAGTCGCGCCAGCACCATCGCCCACGCGCCCTGCAGCACCGTGTTCAGCGTCAACCCGTGGGTACGGGCCAGCTCCGTCAGCCCGGTACGGAGTTCCGGCGTCAGGTAGGTGACCCGGTACTCGTAGCGCGTACCGGCGCTCGTCCGCGCGATCGACGACGGCTCGTCGAGGCCGGACAACGCCGCCCGCCAGGCCGCCCGCGCCGCGTCCCGGTCCTGCCGGTCGAGCCAGGCCAGGTAGTCCCGGTAGGAGGCCGTGGGCGGGTGGTCCGGCGACCGCCCCCCGGCCGCGTACGTCTCGGCCACCTCGTTGAGAATCACCGACACCGACCAGCCGTCGGTCAGGATGTGGTGGTGGACGACCAGCAGGCGGTGCCGGTCCTCGCCGTAGCGGACCAGCACCAGCCGGAACAGTGGCGCCACGGCGAGGTCGAACCGCTGCCGCTGTTCCCGTACCGTCAGGGCCCGCACGGCCGCGTCGACGTCGTCGACGCCGGTCAGGTCCACCTCCCGCCACGGCAGGACGACCCGCCCGGCGACGACCTGGAGCGTCCGTCCCGAGGTGAGCCGGTGGAAGCCCACGCGCAGCGCGGCGTGCCGGGCGAAGACCGCCTCCCACGCGGCCCGCAGCCGGGGCACGTCCAGCGGTCCGTTCAGCTCCAGGATCCACTGTGCCTGGTAGATGTCCGGGCCCTCGTCGTCGAGGGTCGACTGGAAGAGCAGCCCCTCCTGCAGCGGTGCCGGTGGCCAGACCTCCGTCGCGTCGGGTACGGCGACCGCCAGCTCCGCCTCCTCCTGCGCGGAGAGGACGATCAGCGGACGGTCGACGGATCCGTCGGCCGGTACGGTACCGGCCGCGACCGCCAGCCGCGCGGGAGTCCGTTCGGTGAAGATCTGGTTGGGTGTCACCAGCAGCCCGGCCCTGGCCGCCCGCACCGCCAGCCGCATCGCGGCGATGGAGTCCCCACCCAACTCGAAGAAGTCCGCGTCGACGTCCACCCGGTTCGGGCCCGGCACGTCCACCCGGTCCGGGTCCAGCACGTCGGCGAACAGGTCGCACAGCACCCGCTCCGCCTCGCTGCCGGGGGCCCGACCCGTGGTTCTCGCGGCGAAGACGGGTGCGGGCAGCGCCGCCCGGTCCACCTTGCCGTTGCCGGTCAACGGCAACGCGTCCAGCGTGACCACCACGGCCGGGACCAGGTGATCGGGCAGCACCGCACCGAGACGCTCCCGGAGAAGGCCCGGGTCCACGCACCCTTCCGTCACCACGTAGCCGATCAGTCGTCCGTCGATCGCCACCACCACGGCCTCGTGCACGTCCGGCTGGGCGGTCAACGCGGCCTCGACCTCGGCCGGCTCGATCCGGAACCCGCGGATCTTCACCTGGTCGTCGGCCCGGCCGGCGAACAGCAGCTCGCCGTCGGCGGTCCACCGGGCGAGGTCCCCGGTCCGGTACATCCTCCTCCCGGGCGCGGACGGATCGGCCACGAACCGTTCCGCCGTCAGCTCCGGCCGGCCCAGATAGCCGTCCGCCAGACCGGCACCGGACAGGTACAGGTCACCGACCGCGCCCGGCGCCACGGGACGCAGCCGCGCGTCCAGCACCTGGGCCCGGCGGCCGGGAAGCGGACGGCCGATCGGCAACACCGGGCCCACCGGGTCACCCGGCTCGATCAGCTGCCAGGTCGCGCACAACGTCGTCTCGGTCGGGCCGTACAGGTGCCGGATCCGGGCGCGGGGGCAGGCCGCCCGCACCTTCTCCACCGCGTACGCGGGCACCACGTCGCCGCCGGTCAGCACCTCCCGCAGCCCGGCGAACGACTCCGGGGACTCCTCCGCCACCGCACGGAAGCTGCCCGCGGTCAGATGCACCCGCGTCACCCCGGCCGCGACCGCCTCCCGCAACCGCCGGGCATCCACCGGACCCGGCTCGGCGATCACCACCCGGGCCCCCGACACCAGCGGCACCCAGATCTCGAACAGGGACGCGTCGAAGGCGTACGGGGCGTGCATGAGGACCGCGTCGCCGGGTTCCACCGCCCAGCCGGGACTTCCCACCAGTTCCGCGACGCTCCGATGTGGAATCACCACACCCTTCGGGACGCCCGTCGAACCGGAGGTGTACATGACGTACGCCGGATCACCGGGGCGCGCCGGGGCCACCGGGCCGCCGTGCGTGTCCCCGTCCGTACCGACGACCGGTTCGATCCCCGCCGGTACGCGGTCGCGGGTGGCGGCCGAACACACCGCCAGGGACGCCCCCGAGTCGGCGACCATGAACGCCACCCGCGGCGCGGGGTAGGCGGCGTCGACCGGCACGTACGCCGCTCCCGCCTTCCACACGGCGAGCAGCGTCACCAGCAGGTCCGCCGAACGGTCCAGCAGGACCGCGACCCGGTCGCCGCGCCGGACGCCGCGCGCGGTCAACCGGCCGGACAACCGGCCCGCGAGCTCGTCGAGTTGCCGGTAGGTCAGGACGCGATCCCCGTCGACCACGGCCACCGCGTCGGGCGTCCGGTCCGCCTGCCGAGCGAGCAGATCGGGCACCGTCGTTGTGGTCTGCGCTACGGAATTCATCGTCCCCCTTCGCTCACCATGTGCCGCACCGGCCCGCTGCACCGGTCGGCTGCTCGGGCCCCCGGCCCGTTCCCGGGATCCCCGGCCCGTTCCCGAGACCCCGGCCCGTTCCCCGGATCCCCGGCCCGGGCCCGGTTCGCCGCCGGGCCGCAATCCGCTGACGTTCGACGTGAGGAACCGCTGTGCCGCGGCTTTCGCGCGAGAGACCGCCGCCGGCCGGCGACCGGTGCGTCCCGCGCCCCCGCCTTGGCGGACCACGAGAATCCGACCGGCCTCGCCGGTCTCCAGCATGCTGATTCGGATCGATGTCTACGAGCGGGTCCAAGCGACCGTTTCTGACACTTGGACCACCCGCTACCGCCGGTGCCGCCCGGTCCGTGGCAGCGGCGACCGGGCGCGCACGACGGAACCCACTCCCGGCCCGGAACGCCGCACGGACACGCCACCCGGCGGCCGGCCCGGGTCGGGCCCCGGCCGGAACCGGGCGTGGACGCGAGGCCGCGCGGTCAGAGCGTGGACGCGAGGCCGCGCGGTCAGAGCGTGGACGCGAGGCCGCGCGGTCAGGGCTTGGTGCCGACGACCATCGCGTGTTCGTACGGCAGATCGCCGACGCCCTCGACCGCGATGCAGCCGGCCTGCCGCAGCCACCCGGCGATCTCCGCCACCGGCCACGCCATGCCGCGGCCGGTGGCGAGGATGTTCAGGTACAGCGACAGTCGGGCGGCCAACGGGCCACCCCGCTCGTCGTCGGCGGCGCTGAAGCCGTACACCGAGATCTTTCCGCCCGACGGCAGCACGTCGAACGCCTTGGTCACCAGCGACATCGCCTGCTCGGCCGAGACGGTGTCCAGCACGTGGCTGAACAGCACGTGGTCGGCGCCGGTCGGGAACGGATCGTTGAGCATGTCGGCCGAGCAGAACTCGACCCGGTCGGTGAGCTCGGCCGGAAGCCGGGTCTTGGCCATGTCGATCACGTTCGGCAGGTCGAGCAGCGTGGCGGTGAGGTCCTCGTGGGCGCTCAGCAGGTGGGCGCAGTTCGTACCGGCGCCGGCGCCGACGTCCAGCAGGTGTCGGGTCTGCCCGACGTCGAGGTGGGTCAGCAGGCCGGGCATGGTCTGCAGGGTGAAGGCCGACATGGCCGAGTGGAAGATCTCGGCCAGGTCCGCGTCGTGGGCCAGCCGCTCGTACAGCGTCCGCTCGGTGCCCTCGTGCGCCTGGATGCCGCTGTTCGTGCCGGCGGTCAGCGCCGCGGTCATGTGGTAGAAGGCCGGGTAGTACAGGGTCTTCCAGCTGCGCAGGATGTGCCGCCAGCTCTCCGGGCCGGTGGCGGCGAGCAGGCGTTCGGCGACGGGGTGGTTGGCGTACCCGTCGGCGGTCTTCTCCACCAGGCCGGACGCGGTCAGTCCGAGCAACAGCACGCGCAGCTTGTGCGGCTCCATCGCGGTGAACTCGACGAGTTCGGCCGCGGTGGCCGTGCCCCGGCCGGAGAGGAAGTCGAACAACCCCAACTCGACGCCGGTGACCACCGCGTTGAACAGCGCCGGGCCGTTGACGATCAGCTGGAAACGACGGTAGACGTCGTCGGACTCCCTCAACTCATTCATCGACCGGGTCCCTTCCTCGGTGTCCGCTGCCCCCGTCACGGGCGGCCAGCGATCTCCATCATGCTGAACGGGGCCGATGTCCACGAGGCGGTCCAAGCGTGCGTTTCTGACGCTTGGACGCGTCCGGCGCCACCCGTACGGCGACACCGCTCGACACCGCGACCGGCCGTAGCATCGGACGGTGCGTGTCTTGATTGTCGAGGATGAGCCGTATCTGGCGGAAGCCATTCGCGACGGCCTACGCCTGGACGCGATCGCGGCCGACATCGCCGGTGACGGCGACACCGCGTTGGAGCTATTGAGCGTCAACCCCTACGACATCGCGGTCGTCGACCGCGACATTCCCGGTCCGTCGGGCGACGAGGTCGCCAGACACATCGTCACGTCCGGCAGCGGCATGCCCATCCTGATGCTCACCGCCGCCGACCGGATCGACGACAAGGCCACCGGCTTCGAACTCGGCGCCGACGACTACCTCACCAAACCGTTCGACCTGCGCGAACTCGTGCTGCGGCTGAGAGCGCTCGACCGCCGACGCGCCCACAACCGACCACCCGTACGGCAGATCGCGGGTCTGCGGCTGGACCCGTTCCGTCGCGAGGTCTTCCGCGACGGCCGGTACGTCGCGCTGACCAGGAAACAGTTCGCCGTGCTGGAGGTGCTCGTCGCCGCCGAGGGCGGCGTCGTCAGCGCCGAGCGGCTCCTGGAACTGGCGTGGGACGAGAACGCCGACCCGTTCACCAACGCCGTACGCATCACGGTCTCGGCACTGCGCAAACGGCTCGGCGAACCCTGGATCATCGCCACCGTGCCCGGCGTCGGCTACCGCATCGACACCGCGCCCGACGGCGGGCGCACGGGAGGAAACCGTGGATAGGGCGCCAGGTCCGAGCCTTCGCCTCAGACTCACCCTCAGCTACGCGGGTTTCCTCATGCTCACCGGCGCCCTGCTGCTCGCCGTCGTGTGGGTGTTCCTCCTGCGCTACGTGCCCGATCCGCCGGACCGGCCGCCACCGGATCTCACCGCCGTCCCGGACGGTCCGATCGGTGTCCTGCCCGGTCCCAGCCGGCACGACCTGCTCCGCGCGTTCGCCCCGCGGGCCGCCGAGGTGTTGGCGTTCATCCTGGTGTTCGGCCTGCTGGGCGGGTGGATCCTGGCCAGCCGGATGCTCGCCCCGCTGACCCGCATCACGGAGGCGACCCGGCTGGCCGCGGAGGGATCACTGTCCCACCGGATCCGGCTGCCGGGCCGCAGCGACGAGCTTCGCGAACTGGCCGACGCCTTCGACTCCATGCTCGCCCGGCTCGAGGCACAGGTCACCGAACAGAAGAGGTTCGCCGCCAACGCCTCACACGAACTGCGCACCCCGCTGTCGATCACGCAGACCCTGCTCGACGTGGTCCGGCTGGATCCGACCCGGGTCACCGGCGAACTCGTCGAGCGTCTGCACGTCGTCAACACCCGAGCGATCGCACTCACCGAGGCGCTGCTGCTGCTCAGCCGCGCCGACCAGCGTTCCTTCACCCGGGAACACGTCGACCTGTCCCTCGTCGCGGAGGAGGCCACCGAAACGCTGCTGCCCCTCGCGGAGAAGTACGGCGTCACCGTCGAAACCGCCGGTGACCTGGCGCACACCCTCGGATCGCCCGCCCTCCTGCTGCAGCTGACCATGAATCTCCTGCAGAACGCGGTCGTCCACAACGTGCCGGAACGGGGCTTCGTCCGGGTCACGACAAGTGCCCGCGCCGAACACGTCACGCTCACGGTCGAGAACACCGGGGAGCGGCTCACGCCACAGTTGACCTCGAGCCTCACCGAGCCGTTCCGGCGCGGCACCGAACGGATCCATGCCGACAATGCCGGTATCGGGCTCGGTCTGGCAATCGTCAAGGCCGTCGTGCACGCCCACGACGGAACGCTCACCCTCGCCCCGCGGACCGCCGGGGGCCTGCGCGTCACGGTACGACTCCCCGCCGCCACGGCACCCGCTGACGGCTGACGGCCGGGGCCGGGCCGGGGCCTGCGCGAACTCGTCCTCCGGCTCAGGGCGCTGAACCGCAAGCGGGCGCACAGCAGGCCACCGGTGCGGGAGATCGCCGGCCTACGATCATTGAACCTTTTCAACCTGAACCGCGCGGTGCGCAAGCCGCGTCTTCGACCTCGGCCGACGCCGGAGCGCAAGGGGAGGTTGAAAAAGGTTCATTCGATGGGGAAGTCGAAATAGGTGTCGGGGTAGGGCTCGTCCTTCAGCGTGTAGTGCCACCACTCGTAGTCGTACCGGCTGAATCCGCAGCCCTCCATGATGGAGCAGAGGTGCTCGCGGTTCTTCGCTTCCTCCGGCGCGACCCCACTCGCTCCGTGGTGCGAGATCGGATCCATCAGGTCGTGGTCGCCGCCCATCGGAACGAGTTCACCGGTCGCCAGGTCGTAGATCGTCAGGTCGACGGTGCTACCGCGGCTGTGGCCCGACTTGGCGGCGACATATCCCTGCTCGAACATCTGGGGCCGGTCGATGTTCGGGTAGTGGCGCGCCTTCTTCCGGCCGTCCTCCGCCTGCTCCGACCAGCGCATGAAGCAGTCCACGGCGCGTTGCGGCCGGTACCCGTCCCAGAGCAGCAGGCCGAAGCCGAGGGCCGCCGCCTTCTCCTGGGCCCGCTCCAGGGCGGCGCAGAGTTCCCTCGTGCCGACGATCCGGTTCACCGCATATCCGTCCACCGGCTTGCCGGTGAAGTTGTCCCAGGTGGCGTACTTGGCATCCCAACGTATTCCCGGTACGAGTTCGTCCACGAAGGCGAAGCCGTCCCTCATCGAACATCACCCGGCAGGGCGTACGACACGACCCGGTCGATCACCTCGGAGAGCGGCAGTCCGGCGGCCGCCATCATCCTCGGGTAACGGCTGTACGAGGTCAGTCCGGGCAGGGTGTTGACCTCGTTGAGGACGACCGTCCCGTCCTCCTGCAGGAACATGTCGACCCGGGCGAGCCCGCGGCAGCCCAGGGCGTGGTAGATGGCCTTCGCCGTCTCCTTGACCAGCGCCCGGGACTCCTCCGGGATGTCGGCGGGGACGATGAACGTGGAGTTCTCCGAACCGCGCTCGGGCTCGCTCTCCTGGTGGATCCGGAAGAAGCCGTGGGACAGCGCGACCCGGTCGACCTCGCCCGCGACCAGGTCCAGGTCGTTCCCCATGATGGCGCAGCCGATCTCGCTGCCGGCAACGGCCTCTTCGATCAGCACCTTCGAGTCGAACTGTCGCGCGGTCTCCACCGCGCTCGCCAGTTCCTCCCCGCTCGTCACCTTGGTGACGCCGAAGGACGACCCCGAGCGGGCCGGCTTCACGAAGACCGGGTAGGTGAGCTGCGCGGGATCGGGCGTGTCGTCCGCCGTCACGACCCAGAACTTCGGGGTCGGGATGCCCGCGCCCCCGACCACGGCGTAGGCCAGCGACTTGTCCATGCACATCGCGGAGCTCTGCACGTCACAGCCGACGTACGGGATGCCGGACAGCTCGAACAGACCCTGCATCGCGCCGTCCTCGCCGAGCTTGCCGTGCAGCACCGGCAGCACCACGTCCAGGCGGATCTCCCGGTACTGTCCCTGCTCCAGAACGAGCAGTCCGTGCACGCTCCGGTCCGGCGACAGGATGGCCGGGCGGGAGTCACCGATCTCCCAGTCCGCGCCGGGGCCGTCACAGAGCCGCCAGGCGCCGTCCTTCGTGATCCCGATCCAGTACGGCTCGTACTTCTCGGTGTCGAGACTCTTCGCCACCTCATTCGCGGATTTGATGGAGACGGGGTGCTCTTCGGACGTTCCACCGAAGATGATTCCGATCTTCAACCTATCCATATTGCTTGTCCCTTTCGAAATTGACACAGTTGATGAGGCTGTTCTCGACGGTGTCACGCAGCGCATGGTCGGTGTAATAGGCCATGTGCGGACTGATGAGCACGTTCGGCATTTCCTGCAGCCGTAACAGCGCCTTGCTCGCGATCGGCTTGTCCCGGCAGTCGGTGTAGAACACGCCCTCCTCGCCCTCGACGACATCGAGCGCCGCGCCGCCCAGCCGGCCGCTCTCCAGCGCCTCGACGAGCGCTTCGGTGTCGATGAGCGCACCGCGCCCGGTGTTGACCACGAACGCGCCGTACGGCAGCTGGGCGATGCGTTGCCGGCTGAGCAGGTGGTACGTCTCCTCGGTGAGTGGGGTGTGGAGCGTGACGATGTCGCTCTCCAGCAGCAACTCGTCGAGCGGGACGTACCGGGCGGCGGTGCCGTGGTAGGTGTCGTAGGCCAGTACCGGACCGCCGAAACCCCGCAGCCGGTCCATGACCGCCGAGCCGATGCGTCCCGTCCCGACCACCCCGACGGTGAGGTCGCGCAGCTCTTTCCCGCGCGCGTCGCTCAGCCGGTAGTCATGGGCGTCCGTGCGGCGGATCGTGGCCTTCATCTGGCGCACGGCCATCAGCATCAGCATCAGCGTGTAGTCGGCCACGCTGTCCGGCGAGTAGGCGACGTTGCCGACGGAGATGCCGACGCTCTGCGCATACGCCATGTCGATGTGGTTGTAGCCGATGCTCCGGGTCGAGATGTACTCCACCCCGACCTGGCTGAGCGCCAGCAGCGTGCCGTTGGTGACCTGGGTCTTGTGGCCGACACTGATGCACCGGTTTCCGGCCGCGTGTTCGGCGTTGGCCTCGGACACCGCGTCCTCGATGATGGTCGGCCGCACGCCGAGGCGCGGCGCCAGCTCACGGAACAGGGCGGCCTCGTCCTGGCCGCAGCCGTACATCGTGATCCCGGTTACCGGAGCGACCAGGGCGGACGACGACGGCAGCGATCGGGCGCCGGAGTCCGCTGTTCGCACTCGTTCGCTGTGACCCATGCCCCCAGTCAAGGCAACGTCCTGTTGCCAGCACGTATGCGGTTTTTCATATGCTGACGATACATGCCGGGAGGAGGCCGCGAGACACGCCTCGGAGGACAGTGCCCGTACGACCAGGTAGGCCCCGTCCGGCCGGTCGAACACGCCCGCGTGGCCAGCGTAGCCGTGGTTGCCCAGTCAACAAATCGTGATGTTGCCGGCGCGTATCACGCTTTGAATACGCCGACGATACGGAGGGCGGCGTACCATCTCTCACGTCGTCTCGGCCCCGATCACGGAACGTCATCCGACGATTCGTAGCCGTTGCCCATGGATGATCCCGGAACCGGGCATCCGGCGCGGAACCGGGCGTACGGATCGGCCGACCGGCAGCGCCCGGCCGCCACCCTGGTTGCTACCAGCCGGTAGCGTTCGTCGGCGTACCGCCCGCCTCACGACCCCTGCGCGGGCGCCCCGCCGTTCCTCGCCCCGGCGAGCCGGGCGAGTTGCAGCCAGACGCGGTCGAACGCGTAGCCCTTGGCCGCGAGGCCCATGACGAAGGTCGAGGTGTCGGTGAGCCCGGGGGCGACGGCGGTCTCCAGGACGAACACCTGGTCGTCCTTGTCGACGATGAGATCGGTCCGGGACAGGTCACGCAGGCCCAGCGCCTTGTGCGCGGTGAGTGCCGCCCGCGCGACCGCCGCCGCCGCCTCGTCACTCAGGCGGGCCGGGCAGAAGAACTCCGTCGCCCCGGCGGTGTAGTGGGCGGCGTAGTCGTAGATGCCGCGCCGGGGGACGATCTCGACGGCCGGCATCGCGACCGGTCCGTCCCCCAGGTCGACCACGCCCACCGCCACCTCGACGCCGACCACGGCCCGCTCGATGAGTGCGGTGTCGTGGTAGGCGAAGCAGGCCATCAGCGCCGCCGGCAGCTGGTCCGCGTCGTTGACGTGGCTGACACCGAAGGCGGATCCGCCGGCCCGCGGCTTGACGAACAGGGGCAGTCCGAGCCGCTTGAGGATGAGCGAGACCAATGGGGCGGCGCCCAGGTCGTGGAAGGCTTCCCGGGGCAGCGTCACGGATGCCGGCGTACCGAGACCCGCCTGGGCCACCAGCGCCTTCGCGAGCGGCTTGTCGAAGGCCAACCGGCAGGCCTCGGCGGACGCCCCCACGTACGGCACGCCCACCAGTTCCAGGACCTCCCGGACGGTGCCGTCCTCACCCGCGATGCCGTGCAGGACGGGTAGCACCACCGCCGGCGGGTCGGCGATCAGAGCCTTGATCGTGTCGGGACCCAGATCGCCGAACTCGACGTCCACGTCGAGCCCGCGCAGCGCGTCGAACACCCGCCACCCGGACTGCAGGGACACCTTCCGCTCGGGGGAGAGCCCTCCGGCGATCACGAGTACGCGGCCAAGCTCTGACATCTGTTCACTCCGAATTGACAGCGCGCTCCCGGGCCCCAGGGTGATCGAATCACCGGGTCGCAGATCAGCAGCATTGTACCCGGCTCGGAGAAACGACCGGCTCCAGCCGTCGTCCGGCACCGGCTGCCCGGCCGAGGCGATGTCGTGGGCCAGACCATGCTGGCGTGACCGGTCGAGCCGGCCGGGGAAGCGGACGGATCAGGCCCGGTACGGGTCGAGCAGACCTGCGCGTTGCGCCAGCATGGCCGCCCGTACCCGGTTGTCACAGCCCAGCTTCGTGAAGACGCGGTACACGTGGGTCTTCACGGTCCCCTCGGTGATGAACAGTTGGGCGCCGATCTCCGCGTTCGACAGCCCTTGGCTCAGCAACACCAGGATCTCCCGCTCGCGGTCGCTCAGCGTGGCGATCCTGGCCAGGTCCTCGGCCGGCGGGGCCGGCGTGGCGGGTAACCGGTCGAGCACCTGCCGGGTGATTCTCGGCGACAGGAACGCCGCACCGGCCGCGGCGGCCCGGACCGCGTTCGGCAGCTCGTCCACGGCGGAATCCTTGAGCAGGAAGCCGGCCGCGCCGGCGGCCAGCGCCCGCGCGACGTACTCGTCCTCGCCGAAGGTGGTCAGCACCACGGCGTTGACCTCGGGGACGAGCCGGCGGATCTCCCGCAGCGCGGTCAGCCCGTCGACAACCGGCATCCGTACGTCCAGCAGGACCACGTCGGGGCGGTGCCGCAGGGCTAGATCGATCGCCTCCGCGCCGTCGGCCGCCTGGCCCACCAGTTCGATGTCGCCCGCCGACCGCAGGATCGCGTCGATCGCCGCACGGACCAGCCTGTCGTCGTCGGCCAGCAGGACCCGGATGGGGTCGGTCATGGCTTACCATTCCTCGCCGCGTCGGCGCGGTCGTCACCGCGAGTTCAGGAACGCCTGCTTGTCTACCAGCCTGCCGGAGCGATAGCAGAGGCGGTAGATCAAGTCCTGGCCCGGTTCCGCGCGGAGCTGTTCCAGCGGGGACGCCTGGTAGTCGACGCAGGTGGCGTCCGGCACCGGCCGGCCGCCGGTTCCGCCGACGGTGCCGGCGTCCTGGTCGGGCAGCAGCGAGCGAACCTCGGCCTCCGGCTGTCCGATCCGGACCGCGTCGTAGGTGGCACGGTCGACGGTCACGAACGTGGTGGAGAGCCACATTCCCGCCCCGCACAGGGCCAGCAGGCCGCCGATGGCGAGCGTGGTGGCGACCAGGATCAGCCGGGACCGGCGACGGTCACGGTCCACCAGGTGCGCGAAGTCGGCCTCGGCGGCCGGTGGCGGCAGGGGCCCCGGTTCGGTTCCGGCCGGTTCTTCCGGGCTCTCCCGGGCCGGGTACGGCAACGTCGCCGCCAACCGGAACCCACCGTCCGGCGTACGGCCGTGGTGCAGCACGCCGCTCGCCACCCGGACCCGCTCGGCCAGTCCGAGCAGCCCCTGCCCGGACGTCGGCCCCGCCACGCGCCGCCCGGCGGTGTTGGTCACCGCGGCGACCAGCGCGTCCGGCTCGTACCGCAGGGACATGACGATCTCGCCGCCGGACGCGTGCCGGAGCGCGTTGGTCACTCCCTCCTGGATGACGCGGTAGGCCGCGTGTTCGGTCAGCGCGGTCAGCGGCCGGGGCTGTCCCTCCCGCGTGAATCGGACCCGCGCGCCGGATCCGCGCGCGTCGCGGGCGAGTTCGTCCAACCCGGTGAGTGGGCGCACCGCGGGCTGTTCGTCGTCCTGCCGGAGGATGCCGAGGATCTGCCGCAGCTCGGTCATCGCCGCCGCCGAGGTCCGGCCCAACAGCTCCGCGGTCCGGCCCGGATCCTCGTCGGAGGCGCGCAGCATGCCGGAGTAGAGCGAGATCAGCGTCAGCTTGTGGCCGAGCGAGTCGTGCAGGTCCCGCGCGATCCGGGCACGCTCGCGGGTCTGCGCCTGCCGGGCGATCTCGCTCTGCTGGCGATGCAGTTGTTCGTTGCGGCCGTGCATGGCCGCGAGCAGCGTGCGCTGCCGCCGTACCAGCCGGGCCACCCCGGCCGGCAACAGCGCGACCAGCGCGAAGAACGCCGACAGCAGGACGACGGTTTCCAGGTCGGGCCGGCTCGCCCACCACCATTCGGACCCCAGAAAGCAGATCCAGGCGACCGCGAGCCCGGCACCGAGCCACCGCCAGTGCGCGGTCCGGTACGCGAACGACGCACTCAGCACCGCGAGCAGCAGGCTGCTCTCGCCGCCGGTGCAGAGCCCGACCAGCGCGGCGGCGACGTAGGCCGCCGGCGCGTTGGTCAGCCGCAGCAACAACAGCACCGGCGTGGTCACCGCGGTCACCCACGGCGCGAGCGGGTGCACCTCGGCCGCGGCCGCCGGGATCGTCACCGCCGCGGTCACCACCAGCGCCAGACCGATCTCGTACGCCGTCTGCCAGCCGCCCACGGACCGGACGACTTCCCGCAGCCGGGCCAGCCGGCCAAGACCCATCCGTCCTCCTCGGGCCGCCGAGGTGAGTGATCGTAACGAGCTCCGACGACTCAGCGACGGTCACCGTCGATCTGCTGCACCGCGTCGGCCGCCGCGAGAAGGCCCGCGTTGGTCCGCTGCCGGTAGATCTTCACGGCTCCCGCCAGGTCGTCCCGGTCGAGCGCCGCCGCGACGTCCGTCCGCAGTGCCTCCCAGTCGACCGGCCGACCCTCGGCGAGGCGCTGGGCACGCCGGTTCAGCAGCGCCGAGCCGATCAGCATGATGATTCCGACGGCACCGATGAGAACTATCACTTGCCATGTCATGCCCCGAAGCATGCCGGACCCCGAGGCTGCCCCGCGTCTGCGGAACGACTGAACACCTACTCCCGTCGGGTCCCACTTTCGTTGACCCGCGCCGCCGTACGCGCCGGCCGGCCTTCACCGAGGCGGGCGCGCAGCCCCCGGCGCGCCTGGTGGCGGCTGCGGCGGCGCTCCTCACGCCCGCCCGGTGCCGGGGGACACCGGGGTGAAGCCCGCGTGACACCGGTCGCCCGCATCCTTGCCCCGGACGTGGCCGACGGGGCCACGGTACGGGGAGGAAAGGCAATGGCCAGCGTTCCATCGTCGACGGCGATCGTGGCGACCGGGCTACGTAAGTCGTTCGGGGACAAGGCGGTGCTCGACGGGCTCGACCTGGAGGTCGGGACCGGCACCGTGTTCGCCCTGCTGGGCCCGAACGGGGCCGGCAAGACGACCGCGGTGCGGATCCTGTCGACCCTGATCGGCTTCGACGGCGGCCAGGCCCGGGTGGCCGGGCACGACGTCGTCACCGAGGCCGACGCGGTACGGGCCGCGATCGGCGTGACCGGACAGTTCTCGGCGGTCGACAACCTGCTCACCGGCGAGGAGAACCTGGTCCTGATGGCGGACCTGCACCACCTCGACCGCGCGCAGCGGCGACGGCGGGTCGCCGCCCTGCTCGACCGCTTCGACCTCACCGACGCGGCGGGGAAGCTGGCGTCGACCTACTCCGGCGGCATGCGTCGCAAGCTGGACCTGGCGATGACGCTGGTCGGCGACCCGCGGGTGATCTTCCTCGACGAGCCGACCACCGGGCTGGACCCGCGCAGCCGGCGCATCATGTGGGAGATCATCCGGAGCCTGACGGCGGACGGCGTCACGATCTTCCTCACCACGCAGTACCTGGCGGAGGCCGACGAGCTCGCCGACCGGATCGCCGTACTCGATCGGGGCCGGGTGGTCGCCGCCGGGACCGCGCAGGAGCTGAAACGGGGACTGCCGGGCGGCCACGTCCGGCTGCGGTTCGCCGACGCGACCGGCCTCGCCGCCGCCGCGGTCGTCTTCCCCGACGCGTCCCGCGACGACGAGGCGCTCACCCTCGCGGTGCCCGGCGACGGCGGCGTCCACGCGCTGAAGGCGTTGCTGGGCCGGCTGGAGCAGGCCGCGATCGAGGTCGAGGACCTGTCGGTGCACACGCCCGATCTCGACGACGTGTTCTTCGCCCTGACCGGGCACCCCACGGCGCGGCAGGAGGCGGTCCGATGAGCGACGCGATCACGATGGTACGGCGGAACGTCCGGCACACGCGGCGGAATCCGATCGTGCTGATCATGACCATCGCGCTGCCGGTGTTCATGCTGCTGCTGTTCGTCGGGATCTTCGGTGACGCGCTGAAGGCGGGCTTCGGCGCGGCCGCCCAGGGCAAGGACTACATCGACTACCTGCTGCCCGGCATCCTGCTGATGGCCGTGGGCTACGGGGCGAGCCAGACGGCGATGGCCGTCAACCAGGACGTGACGACGGGCATCATCTCCCGGTTCCGGACGATGGCGATATCCCGCGCCTCGGTGCTCACCGGGCACGTGCTCGTGTCCACCGTACGGACCCTGGTCAGCGCGGCGCTGGTGACGGCCGTCGCCGTACTGCTGGGGTTCCGCTCCGGCGCCGGCGTCGCCGGCTGGCTCGGCGCGGCCGGTCTGCTGGCCCTGCTCACCCTGGCCCTGACCTGGCTGGCGGTGGCGGTCGGGCTGGCCGCCAGGTCGGCGGAGGGTACGACGCCGTTCCTGTTCGTGGTCCAACTGCTGCCGTTCGTCAGCAGCGCGTTCGTGCCGCCGGGATCGATGTCGGGCGCGGTGCGCTGGTTCGCCGCCAACGAGCCGTTCACGCCGGTCATCGACGCGATCCGCGCCCTGCTGCTCGGCACACCCGTGCCGCACGGCGGGGCGGTGGCCCTCGCCTGGTGCGCCGGACTGGCCGTGGCCGGCTACGGCTGGGCGCGGCTGCTGTTCCGCCGGGACCCGGCGACCTGATCGAGCGCGGCCAGCGTCGCGGCCCGCAGGCCGTCCTGGTCGAGGCGGGCGTACGACGACACCGCGTCGTCGTACGCCGGCCCGTCGGCGCCCCGACCGAGTTCGGTGATCCGCTCGCCGGTCAGGTCCGGCTGCAGGCCGCGCAGGACGCCGAGGCATTCCGCGAGCGCGACCAGCCGGGCGGTCGACGCGGCGGGACGGTGCCCGGGGTCGGCCACCGCCAGGGCGAGCAGGAGCGTGCCGCAGACCGGGAACATCATCGGCGTCGCCGTCGGGGCGACGGCCGACAGCATGCCCGGCAGCGCGTCGACGGTCTCCTGGACCTGGTCGACCCGGCCGTGGCGGGCGTGTACGAGCACCGCGACGGCCTCGATCTCGCCGGGCCACACGCCGAACTCGGTGCCGTCTCCCCCGGCCCGGCGCGCCGCGACGGCCTGCCGCCACAGGCGCAGACCACCGTCGATGTCGCCGCGTCCCAGCCGGATCTGCGCCCGGGCGCCGAGTTCGAACCGCGCGACGTCGACCGGGTCCTCGCCGGGGCCGTAGCCGATCTCCGCGAGCCCGCGTTCGGCCTCGTCGTACGCGCCGCGCATCAGGTTGGCCTGCACGAGCGCCCACCGACCGCGGTTCCTGGTCGGCCAGCCGAGCCGTCGGGTGATCGACAAGGCCGCGTCGAGGTGCCGGAACGCCGCGTCGCCCGGTTCGACGTACAGGCACAGCTCGCCGACCCGGCTGTGCGCCAGGGCGGCCATCACCGGCATGTCGTCCGGCAGGCCGGCCAGCATCCGCCGGGCCACGGCCAGCGCCCGCACCGGCTCGTTGGCCTGCTCCAACCGGTAGCTGATGACGTAGTTGGCCATCGCGGCCAGCATCGGGCGGTCGTCGTCGGCCAGGGTGTTCAGCTCGGCCGCGTCGCGGACGCGCAGCGCCACGTCGATGGCCCGGACCGGGTCGTCCGGGGACGCGGGTGGCAGCCGCCGCAGGGCGACCAGGGCACGCCCCGGACCGAGCTCCGGCATGAGGAACCCGAACAGCGTGCCCAGGACCGCCACCAGCCGGGCGGCCTCGACCAGTTCGGGGCCGGGCCGGAAGTGGGACAGCAGCCAGCAGGTGTCCCGCACCAGCGTGGCCAGCCGGGTGACGTTCGACTCGACGATCCAGAGGCCGCCGAGCAGCGCCGCCGTCGCCACCACACTCGCACCGTCTTGGCGGTCCAGGCCGTACCGGAGCGCCTGCACGAGGTTGTCCTGCTCGGCACGGATCACCTCGACGTCGGGGATGCCGAGCTTGCCCACGACACACCGCGCGGCGACGTCGCGGGCCCAGCCGAGGAGGCGGTCGACCGCCGAGCCGGTCTCGCCGGCCTCCGCCCGGCGCGCGGCGGCGAACTCGCGCACCGTCTCCAGCATCCGGAACCGCGCGCCGGACGGGCCCTCGGTCAGCAGCAGCAACGACTGGTCGACCAGTTCTTCGAGGAAGGCGTCCGCGCCCAGCACGTACCGTGCCGCCTCGGCGGTGAAGCCGTCGGGGAACACCGACAGCACGCGCATCGCCGCTTGGCCGTCGGGGTCCAACAGGTGCCAGCTCCAGTCGATCACCGCGTGCAGGGTGCGGTGCCGGTCGGGCGCGTCCCGCGGGCCGCCGCGCAGCAGGGCGAACCGGTCCTCCAGCCGCCGGGCGATCTCCGCCACCGACATCACCCGGACGCGGGCCGCGGCGAGTTCAACCGCGAGCGGCAGGCCGTCGAGGCGGCCGCAGAGCTCCGCCACCTCGGCCGGCGGCAGCCCCACGTCGGGTCGGGTCGCCCGCGCCCGCTGGCCGAACAGCTCGACCGTCGTCGGCAGGTCGAGCCCCGGCAACGGGAACACCGACTCGGCGGAGATCCGCAGCGGAGCGCGACTGGTGGTCAGCACGCGCAGCTCCCGGCTCGCCGACACCAGGGCGCGGACCAGCTCGGCGGCTCCGCGCACCACGTGCTCGCAGTTGTCCAGCACCAGCAGGGCGGGGCCGGGTCCGAGCGCGTCGGCGATCGCGGCCACCCTGTCGTTCCGGCCCGGTGGCAGGCCCGGGGCGAGCCCGGCCGCCCCCACCCCCAGCGCCGAGGCGACCTCGGCCGCGACATCGTCGTCGGTGGTGACGCCCACCAGCCCCACGACGTACACGATCCGTTGCGTCGCCCGGCGGGCGACGGCATTCGCGAGCCGGGTCTTGCCGAGGCCGCCGGGTCCGACGACCGAGACGACCCGGGACGTACGGAGCAGGTCGGCGACCGCGGCGATCTCCGTGTCCCGGCCGAGCATCCGGTTGGGCTCCTCCGCCAGTCCTCGCCGGACCACCGGCGGGTCGCCGGCCAGCAACTCCCGGTGGATCTGGCGCACCGCGGCACCCGGGTCGCTGCCCAACTCGTCGCGCAGTTCGCGGCGGTACGCGTCGTACCGGGCCAGCGCCGTGGCCGGACCCAGCACCGCCGCCTCGCAGCGCAACAGTTCGGCCAGCACCTCCTCGTCACGTGGCTGCTCGGCGGCCAACCGACGCAGTGGACCGATCGCCTCGGTGGGACGGTCCAGCCGGGACAGGGCGAGCGCGCGGTCCCGCGCCAGCGCCTGCCAGGTCGGCAGCCGGGCCGCCCGTAGCGCCGACAACGGATCGTCGCCGCCGCCGTCCCAGCCGGCGGCACCGTCACACAGGGCGAGGCCGGCCTCGGCCTGGCGGAGGGCCTCGGCGTGGTCACCGGTCCGGGCCGCCCGGTCGCTCGCCCGTGCGCACATGACCACGGCCGACGCGTCCACCTGCTCCGGCGCCAGCGCCAGCCGGTAGCCGGTGGTCGTGGTGGCGATGACGGCCGGGCCGAGCCGGGCCCGCAGCCGGGACACCAGGAGCTGCAGGGCCTTCGTGGGGTGTTCCGGCGCGTCCTCCGGCCACAACCCGTCGATCAGCCGACCGGTGCTGGCGCCCGCGCGCGGCTCCTCGGCCAGCAGAGCCAGCAGGCCGCGGGGTCCCGAGCCGGTGATCTCCCGGCCGCGGAAGGCCACCCGGGACAGCAGGACCAGCTCGACGGTCACGCCCGGGAGTCTAGTCACCCCGGCAGGCACGTCCCGGGCCGCGAAGCCGTCGCTGCCACCGCCCGGGGGCGGCCCCGCCACGACCCCTCCCCCGCGTGGCGGGACGGCGCCGCATCCGGGTGGATGCGGCGCCGTCTTCCCGCGATCGGTCAGCTGATCTTCTTGCGGTAGATCGCTGTCGCGGCGGCATAAGCGGCCACGAGCAGGCCGGCGCACCAGGCGAGGGCGATCCAGATGTCGTCGCCGACGGGTTGCTGCGCGAACAGCGCGCGGAGGGTGTTCACGATGTACGTCACCGGCTGGTTCTCGGCGAACCAGGCGACCGGGCCGGGCATCGAGTCGGTGGGGACGAACGCCGAGCTGATGAAGGGCAGAAAGATCAGCGGGTAGCTGAAGGCGCTCGCGCCGTCGACGGTCTTGGCGGACAGGCCGGCTATCACGGCGATCCAGGTGAGGGCGAGGGTGAACAGGATCAGGATGCCGGCGACGGCGAGCCAGTCGACCACGGACGCGCCGGTGCGGAAACCCATGATCAGCGCGACGCCGGTGACGATCGCGAGCGAGGCCAGGTTGCCGACCAGTGACGTCAGGACATGGGCCCAGAGCACGGAGGGTCGTGGGATGGGCATCGACTGGAAACGCTCGAAGATGCCGCCCTGCATGTCGAGGAACAGGCGGTACGCCGTGTAGGCGATGCCGGATGCGATCGTGATGAGCAGGATGCCCGGGAGCAGGTAGTTGATGTACGACCCGCCGGAACCGGTGTTGATGGCGCCGCCCAGCACGTACACGAAAATCAGCATCAGCGCGATCGGGGTGACCGCCGTGGTGATGATGGTGTCCGGGCTGCGGAGGATGTGCCGCAGGGAGCGACCGGTGAGCGTTCCGGTGTCGCTGAGCACGTGGACTGTCATCGGGTTTCCTTTCCCGCGGACACGGTGGCCTCGTCGGCGGTGTCGCCGACGAGGGCGAGGAAGACGTCCTCGAGGGTCGGCTGCTTCTCGACGTACTCGACCTTGGCGGACGGGAGGAGTTGCTTCAGCTCGGCGAGGGTGCCGTTCTGGATGATCGTGCCCCGGTGCAGGATCGCGATCCGGTCGGCGAGCTGCTCGGCCTCGTCGAGGTACTGGGTGGTCAGCAGGATGGTGGTGCCGTTCTCGGCGAGCTGCCGCACCGTCTGCCAGACCTCGGCGCGGGCCTGCGGGTCGAGGCCGGTGGTCGGCTCGTCGAGGAATATCACCGGCGGGTTGCCGACCAGGCTCATCGCGATGTCCAGCCGCCGGCGCATGCCGCCCGAGTACGTCCCCGCCCGGCGATTCCCGGCGTCGGTGAGCGAGAAACGGGCGAGCATGTCGTCGGCGATCGCACCCGGATTCCGCAGATGGCGGAGCTTCGCGACCAGGACCAGATTCTCCCGGCCGGTGAGCACCTCGTCGACCGCGGCGAACTGGCCGGTCAGGCTGATCGACCGGCGTACGTCGCCCGGTGCCGAGGACACGTCGAAGCCGTGGACGGTCGCGGTGCCGCTGTTCGCCTTCAACAACGTGGACAGGATCCGTACCAGGGTGGTCTTTCCGGCGCCGTTCGAGCCGAGCAGGGCGAAGATGCTCCCGGCCGCCACGTCGAAGTCGACGCCCCGCAGCACGTGCAGGTCCCGGTAGGACTTGGTGACGCCCCGTACCCTGATCGCGGGTTCGCGTGTCGCGGTGGTCATGCGCTCTTCCCCTCGCCGTTGTCGCCGGCGGCGGCGTCGATCGCCTTCCGGAGGCGCCCGCGTTCCTTGTCTATCCACTGCCTGCCGGAGTACGCCTGCACGAACGTCTCGGCGAACTCGACCGGGTCGTCGCCGACGACCGCGCGGACCGGCGTTCCGTCGGCGGCCGCGCGCTCCCAGAGGTCGACGAGGTCGCCGAGCATCGTGACCAGCGTGTCGCCGTCGACGATCCCGCCCTGGTACATGAAGTACCGCTGGAGAGCCTTGGCCGCGTCGCGATGGGGCTCGGGCAGGGCCTCGATCCGGGCCATGTGCTGCTTGTACTGCTTCTTCTGCTCAAGCGATCCGACGAGCGTCTCGATCCACTTCGCGGCCATGCTCATGCTCCTTGGTGTTGGTTGTCGTCTTGTTGGTCGTCGTCGTGGTGGAGTTGCTCGATGCGGTCGGCGAGGACGGTCCACGTCCGCCAGAACTCGGCGAGTTGCTCCCGCCCCTTCGCGTTGAGCGAATACACCTTCCGCGGGGGGCCCTTCTCCGAGGGAACCTTCGCCACGTCCACGAACCCGCGCTGTTCGACGCGGACGAGCAGGGCGTAGATGGTGCCTTCCGCGATGTCCGAGAATCCGCGGTCGCGCAGCCACGCGGTGATCTCGTAGCCGTACGCGGATCTGCGGGCCAGGATCGCCAGGACGATCCCTTCGAGAGTTCCCTTCAGCATCTCCGTCATCTGGTTGCCCATGCCGCCGTCCCCTCGCTACCAAGCATCACTGACTACCGGTAGACAGTAACGCTAGGTACCGGTAGATAGCAAGACTGAATACCGACCCTGCCGCCAGCAGAGCTTGGTCACAGCGCCGGGGAGCGGTTGCAGATCGCGGAAGAAACTGCCTGCAGGATGCGGAATCCAGAACCTGCAGATGCGGACGGGGATGGTCCGCGCACCGCCAGCAAGAGCACCCTCGTGCATGCCCTTGCCGACCGCTCGGACGCGCCGTCATCGACCGTGACGATCCCGCCACCCGAGCTGCGGTTCGCGCCGATCCGGGCGGTTCGTCAATGGTCAGCCAGTGCCCGCCCGGCGAACGACTGGACTCGATCCCCGGCTGTCACTAGCAGCGTCTCCACGACGGCGGAGGTCGGCACCAGCCGGGCGAGCGAGAACCATGTCTCGGTCGTGCGGCTCGTCCTGGGGTGGGTGCGTTTGGATGCCGGCTTCGGTGAGGAATGAGTTCAGCGCGACGGCAAGTTCGTCGATGTTGTCCTGTTCGACGAACGCGTAGCCGGAGTCGGCGATGCAGTCGGCGACCCGCTCGGCGATCTGGTGAAGTGGATCCTGGACACCCACTGTGGTTCTCCTTCCGCTGAGCCGCAGGCTCGCTGCCAGCCACCCGGACAGGCGCTTCTGGCCAATGAGACATTGATCCACGACACGGTGCGGTCCCCGCCACGCCGGTCATCCGGGATCGACACTACCGCCAACTCCTCACTCCTGTACATGGTTCACCATGGTTCCCCTTTGAGGACCTCGGTCGCCCAGCCGGTGAGATGGTCAGAACTGTGATCGACCATGAAGGCCCAACGCCTTTGTACGTACAGGTAGCCGACGCCATTGCGGCCCGGATCGAGGCTGGAGAATTGCTGCCGGACCGGCCGGTCCCGTCAGAGAATCAGCTCGTGCAGGAATACGGCATTGCGCGCGGCACTGCCCGCAAGACGATCCAGCTGCTCCGCGAACGCGGGCTCGTGGTGACCATCGTGGGGCGCGGCACGTATGTCGTCTCCAAACGGCCGCAGGCTGGGCGATAGCCCGCGCTCACCGGCCCGTCCGGCGGCCCCTGGCTGGCCGCCGCCAGAGCAGGCGGCCTACCGGCCGCGCAGGTGGCGGACTCAGACTGGAGGAAAGCGGTGAAAGCCCTCAGCATCAGAGATCTTGACGACGCGGTCCGGGAGAAGCTGCGCATCCGAGCCGCGCAACACGGCAGGTCCATGGAGGCTGAGATCCGGGATATCCTCACCGCCGCCGTCGCCGAGGACACGCCGGGAAACGACCTGTTCAGCGCGCTCACCGATCGATTCACCAGACTCGGTGGGGTTGAAATGAACCTGCCGGCCCGTTCCACCTCACCCCGCGCGGCGCGCCTGCCCGAGTGATGATCGTTCTCGCCACCCGCCGCAAGCGCGGTATGACCGCCCCGGGCCGCGGGGCGGTCCACTTCGCGCTCAGGATCACTATCCTCGCATAACCAAGGCACGAAGGGTCTGATTATCAGATATGCTGCCTCCATGCGAACCATCTCGGCCACGGAAGCCTCACGGAGGTTCTCCGATCTCCTCGACGCCATCGAGCGCGGCGAGAGCGTCGTCGTCACCCGCGGCAACCGCCCGATCGCCGAGATCCACCCGGCCCACCGCCGCACCGGTCGGGACCTACGAGCGGCACTCGCCGACGTACCCGCGCCTGACGATCACTTCGAAGCAGACCTCGCCGACGCCCTCCGGTACGTGACGAACGAGCGGGCGGACCCATGGGCCGACGCCTGATCCTCGACACCAACATCCTCATCGCCTACGAACGCGGCACACTCGACCGCGCCCTGCTCGACGAGGACGAACTGGCGATCGCCGCCGTCACCGTCGCCGAATACCGGGTCGGCATCGAACTGGCCGACACCGTCGCCCACGCGGCCGACCGGGCCCGAGCCTTGGCTGCGATCGTCTCCGCAGTCGACGTTCTCGACTACACCGACGCAACGGCCGCGCACCACGCCCGACTCATCGCTCACGCACGACGCGCAGGCACCCCCCGTGGCGCGCACGACCTGATCATCGCCGCCCACGCGGCCGAGACCGGGCGCATCATCCTCAGCCGTGACGCAAAAGCTCGCTTCGGCGACCTGCCCAACGTCCTGACAGCGCACCCCTGAGCAATCACACCATGAGCGGAGGGCGCCGACTTCGGACGGACCTACGAATGAGTCCGGCGCCTGCGGTCTAGTTTCCGCCCGGGGGCAGGCCGGCGTTGAGAATGCGGGACTGGATGCCGTCGAGGAGGCAGTCCAGGCCGAGGAGGAACTGGTCGTCGGGCTGGGCCGCGGCGCCTTCGCTGATCCAGCGGGCGAGCAGCGGGTAACGCCCGTCGTTCACGATCCGCTCGATGTACGGCGCGGCGGTGGCCCGGAGTTCGGCGTCGGTGTGCACCCCGATCCGGCTGCGCATGCGGTCCTCCTCCGCCTCGTTCTGCGCGTACGAGACGGCGTAGCCGAACACCATCGTGACGACGGACATCGCGGTACCGATGGGCAGGCCCAGCCCGGCGAGCGCGGTCAGGGACCACTCGTTGTGCGCCAGGGCGTTCGGCCCGAACAGGGGCCGCTGGTGCGCCAGGGCGGTGAACCAGGGATGGCGGCGCAGCGCCCCGCGAGACCTGGTGGCGAGGATGTGCATCGACTCCCGCCAGTGCTCGGCGGGCTTCTTCGGCAGGCCGATCTCGCCGAAGACCTGGTCGAGCATGAGGTCGATGATGCCGTCCTTGCCGCCGACGTAGCGGTACAGCGACATCGGCGTGGCGGCGCCCAGTTCCTTGGCGACCCGGCGCATGGTCACGGCGTGTTCGCCGTCCGCGTCCGCCACCCGGATCGCCGCCGCCGCGATGGCGGCCTGGCTCAGGTGCAGGCGCGCGCCGCGCGGCTCCGCCGGCAGGTCCCAGACAAGGGGCGTGGGCTCGGACATTCCCACATCGTACGATCCCGTATACGTTGTACACATGAATGTACGACGTACACCCGAGGTGTTGATCGTCGGAGCCGGGCTTGTCGGCCTCTCGACGGCGATCGCGCTGCGGCAGACGGGAATCGACGTGCGCGTGGTGGAGCGGCACCCGGGTACGTCGATCCAGCCGAAGGCCCGGCGCTTCAATTTCCGCACCATGGAGGTGTTCCGCTCGCAGGGAATCGCCCAGGAGGTCGCCGAGGCGGCCAAGGGGCTCGCCGACCACCAGGGCATGCGCGCCGGCCGTACGCTCGTCGACGCGGAGCCGCTGCCGGCCCCGCCGCACATCGACTTCCGGGAGCTGCTGGAGCTCAGCCCCGAGCAGTCCTGCCTGGTGGCTCAGGACGCCCTCGAACCGGTGCTGCTCCGGCTGGCCCGCGAGCGGGGGGCCACCGTCGATTTCGACACCGAGGTGACCGGCCTCGCGCCGGGCGCCGACGAGGTCGTCGTACGCCTGCGGGAGCAGGAGCTCACCGTGCCGTACGTGATCGGGGCCGACGGCGCCCGCAGCGCCGTCCGGGAGCTGCTCGGCATCACCCGCAGCGGCGCCGGTGAGTTGAGCCGCGCGGTGACCGTCGACTTCGACGCCGACCTGGGCGACGTGACCCGTGGCCGCGAGTTCAACCTGTGTCAGGTCGAGACGCCGGGGGCGCCTGGCGCCTTCGCGTCCGTCGACGGCCACCACCGCTGGCTCTTCTACACCGGCGAGATCCTCCCGACGGACGCACCGGCCGAGCGCTGGGCGACGGTTCTGCGCACGGCAATCGGAAAGGACGACATCGACATCCACGTCCGCAGCGTCCAGGCGTGGCGACCGGCCGTACTGGTGGCCGACCGGTTCTCCGTCGGCCGGGTGTTCCTCGCCGGCGACGCGGCGCACGTGATGCCGCCGTTCGCCGCGCTGGGCGCCAACACCGGCATCCAGGACGGTGCCAACCTGGCCTGGAAACTGGCGATGGTGCTGCGCGGCGAGGCCGGTCCGGCCCTGCTCGACACCTACCACGAGGAGCGCCACCCGGCCGGCACCTACGCCGCGGAGCAGTCCGCGGCGCGTACCGGTGGTCTACGGGAGATGGCCGAGCCGAAGGACGGCCTGGCGCACCCGTTCGCCCTGGTCACCGGCTACCGCTACGCCTCGGGTGCGCTCGTCGACGACGGCGCCGGTCCGCAGCCGATGGATCGCCTCTCGCTCGCCGGCCGCTCCGGGACCAGGGTGCCGCACGTCTGGCTGGCCGACGGCCGTTCCACCCTGGACATCTGCGGGCGGGGATTCGGCCTGCTCACCGGCCCTTCCGGCGGCCCCTGGCTGGCCGCCGCCGGAGCAGCCGGCCTACCGGCCGCACAGGTGGCGAACTACTGCGTCGACAGCGGCGCGCTGCTGGTACGCCCGGACGGGATCGTCGCCTGGTCCGCGCCGGACGCCTCGGCGGCGGAACGGCTCACCGACGTCCTCGACGGACTGCTGCACCGGTCGTGACCTCGTGGCGCGGCCGGGCCGGGGCCCGGCCGCGCCGTCAGGCATCGACGTCGACGTCGACGAAGGCGACCAGATCGAGGTCGCTGACGCAGGGGATGTAGTCACCAGTCGCCAGAGTCCCCGCGACAAGCACATCTGTGACCCATTGCGGCGCCTCAAGCCGTCTGCTGAACCCCAGGACGGCCGGCGGCGAGGTGAACACGACGGCGGCCTAATAGCACCGGCCCGGCAAGTGTGGTGGGGTGGTCAGGCGCGCGTCAGTTCGGCGATCAACTCGTCGTCCTCCTTGGCGCCTGTCGGGCGAAAGCCCATGGAGGTGTAGAGGGCGGCGGCCTGGGTGTTGTCGGGGTGGTAGCTGAGGCGGATCGGGTGGCCAGCGGTGGCGAGCCAGTCGGCGAGGGTACGCACGGCAGCCCGGCCGACGCCCCGGCCTTGCTCGGCCGCGTCGATCACCATGCCGCCGATCCAGCGGGAATCGTCGTCGTCCACGCCCCACATGACGTGCCCGACCACCGTCTCGTCCGCGTACACAGCCAGCGACGTCCAGACGTCCGATCGCATAGTCAGCAGCAGGTAGCGGGCGGCCAGAGCGGCCACCCAGGCGCGCTGGTCGTCGCGGGGCACGATGTCCGCCACGGCCCGCCAGTTGTCGTCGTCCACCGGCCGCAGGGTCACGTGCCGGCCGGCACGGTCACGCAGCTCAGAATTGATCATGTGACTGAGCCTAGACGCAGCTCATCCGTGGGACGACGAGGTTCCGGCGGCGCTGCCGCTGGGCTTGGCACCACGTTTCGCGGCACACCACGCCACGCCCGTGCAGCTCAGACCATCCCGCCGGACCGCCAACCTCCGGCATCACCCCGTACGTGTTCCGACACGACGGGCCGACCGCGGCGCACGTGGCTTTGCGACACGATCAAGCGTCGGTCAGCTGCCGTTAAGCTGATTTGAACGATTGGAAGGGGGTCGTCTGCCGATGGAACGCCAAGAGATCGAAACGTTTCTGACGCTCTCCGAGGAGTTGCACTTCGGCCGGACCGCCCAACGCCTTCGGATCACGCCGGCGCGTGTCACGCAGATCATCCAGAAGCTGGAACGCCAGATCGGTGCGCCCCTGTTCGCCCGAACCAGCCGGACGGTGCGCCTGACCGATCTCGGCCGGCAGTTGAACACCGACCTGACGCCGCATCACCTCGGCATCCTGGCGGCCATACAGCGAGCCACGGCAGCGGGCCGCGGCGTCCGCGGTGTGCTACGGCTGGGCTTTCTCGGCCCGGCGTCCGCAGATCGGCTGTCCGCGCTCATCGAGCAGTTCGCCCAGGCGTATCCGGCGGCGAGCGCGCGGATCGTGCTCGAGGTCGAGGTGGGCAACCATCTACAGCCCTTGCGGAACGACCGGGTCGATGTCGTCGCGACACACCTGCCGGTACGGGAACCCGACATCACCGTCGGACCGGTGATCCTGCGCGAGCGGCAGATGGTGGCCGTTCCCGCGAACCACCCGTTGGCTGGCCAGGACGCGGCGTCACTGGAGGATCTCATCGGCGAGACAGTGGTGACTCTGGGCGAGTCGGCACCCAGGTACTGGGTCGAACATTTCATGCCGCCACACACTCCGTCGGGTCGACCGATCACGTACTCCCTTCAGGTTGACACCATCCAGGCAGGCCTGGCACTGTGCGGCGCCGGCAAGTGCGTCGCCCTCGTCGTCGAACAGATGGCACGCTTCTATCCACGGCGGGACGTCGTGTACCTGCCGCTTATCGACGCGCCGCTCGGTGAGATCGCCATGGTCTGGTCGACGACGACCCAGAAGACTGAACTCGTTCACGCGCTGGCAGAGACGGCCGTGAACGCGGGAGTTGTCGGACCTGAGGTCGGGTAGCTCCGCGCTTCGATCATTAACCAGAGCTTAATGATCCTGGTCGAGGTCGTCGTTGATCCGGGCAGGCGCCTGCCCGAGGCTGAAGACCTCCGACAGCTCAGTGAGAGAAAGGCACCGGTTATGCAGTTCACGTTGATCGGAATGGCGGTGGCGGCGGAGAACCCGGCCGCGAGCGCGGCATGGTTCGCCGAGCATTTCGGGTTCAAGGTCGGGATAGATCTGGGCTGGTACGCGAGCACGCAGCATGCTGATCATCCGACCGTGAGCCTGGACTTCGTGCAGCGGGATCACCAGTCGTGGCCGCGGGCGACCCAGGGCAAGGCCGTGGTCGGCACGCTGATGGCGTTCCTGGTCGCCGATGTAGACACCGAGTACGAACGGTTGCGTGCGGCGGGTCTGGAGGTGGTCATGCCACTGGTGACCGAGCCCTGGGGCCAGCGCCGGTTCCAGGTCGCGGGTCCCGACGGGCTTCTCGTCGAAGTGCTGCAGATGGTGGCTGCGGATCCACGCTGGCTTGCCGAGAACGGTCTGGCCGTAGCGGCGACGCCTTGATGATCAAGGCGGCTCGGCTGCGGTTGCGTCCACCGACCCGGAGCCAGGCAGAAGAGCCCAGGCGGTGTTGGTGGGGCGGACGGGACTCGAACCCGTGACCGATCGATTATGAGTCGACTGCTCTAACCGGCTGAGCTACCGCCCCCCTGCCGGGCGAAAGCCTAACCTACCGACGCCTCGAATCCGGCTCACGCCAGGCCCGTCGCGCCGGATTCAGCGTCCAGCGCCTCGATCAACTGAGGCAGCCAACCGGCCCGGTGCGCGATGCTCAGGTGGTTGGCGTAGTCGCGGGAGGTCACGATCAGGCCGCCCCGGACCCGGAGTACGAAAATCGCGTCCGCGGTGAACTCCCGGCCGGTGTCGAGCATCCGGAAGTGCTGGGTGACCTCGCCGATCACCACCTCGGGATCGGTGGTCTCGTGGATCGCGAGCACCCCGGGACGCATCCGGAGTGGACCGTCGGCGGCTTGGGCGAAGTGTCGGCGGATCGCCGCCCGGCCCTCGATCCGGCGGGCCGGGCCGGGCGGCGCGAACGGGTGCTCGACCAGGCAGTCCTCGGCGTACAGGTCGGGAAGTTGGGCGAGGTTCCAGGTGGCGATGCCATGGGTGAGGCGTTCGAAGACCTCGCGGGGGCTGCTGGGCGCGGGCATGGCCGCCTCCTTGTCGACGGATGGGCCGAATAGAATCGGAGCCGTGACTCCGCTAAAAATATACGGACTGATCACTCCGGTTGTCCAGACCCCGGGTGCACGGAGATGAGCGGGCGACCGATGCGGGCCGACGCCCGGCGCAACCGGGCCCGGCTGCTGGAGGTGGCCGACGAGGTCTTCGCCGAGCGCGGCACCGGCGCCTCGACCGAGGAGATCGCTCGCGCTGCCGGGGTCGGCATCGGCACCGTCTTCCGGCATTTCCCCACCAAGGAGGCGCTGCTGGAGGCGGTCCTGGTCGCCCGGCTGCACCGGATCGCCGCCGACGCGCAGGCGCTGCGCGACGCTGACGATCCGGGCGGCGCGTTCTTCGGATTCCTCACCGGGATGGTCGAGACCGCGGCCACCAAGACCGCGTACACCGACGCGCTGGCCGCCGCCGGGATCGACGTCGGCGACGCGATCGCACCGGTCCGGGCCGAACTGCGGTCCGCGCTCGGCGAGCTGCTGGACCGGGCCCAGCGGGCCGGCGCGGTCCGGACGGACATCGGCCTGCCCGAGTTGTTCGCCCTGCTGGTCGGGATGTCCCGGGCCGCCGAGCACACCCCGGACCGGACGGTCCAGGCCCGCACCCTGGCGGTGCTGCTGGACGGACTCCGGGCCTGACCGGCCGTGTCCGGTCACGCCGCTGGCGGGAATCGCGTTGCCGCGTACCGCGGTGGGCCCTAACCTCCGTGGGCGTGGACGGCAAGGGATCGCGGCGGGAGATCGCCCGGCGGACCGTGGCGGCGGTCGAGGCCGGCGGCTACCAGACGGCCGACGGCGTGCCGGTGCGGGTCGGCGACGCGGTGGCCCGCGCGCTGGCCGGCACCCGGCTGTACCTGCCCGACGACCCGCTCCCGGCCGCCGGACCCGCCCCGACCGACCCGCGACCAGCAGCCGCCGGACCCGCGCCGACCGACGCGCGACCGCCGGCCGCCGGACCCGCGTCGGTGCGGGAGCAGACCCCGGCCGCCGCCGTGGTCGAGGTGACCGACGAGACCACCCTGGCCGCCGGGCGCCGGCTCGGTCCGGGTACGGCGTGCCTGGTCTTCGCCTCCGCCAAGAACCCGGGCGGCGGGTTCCTCGGCGGTGCCCGCGCCCAGGAGGAGGACATCGCCCGCGCCTCCGCCCTGTACGCCTGCCTGCTGCGCGCCGAGGAGTTCTACGCCTTCCACCGGCAACAGGACGACCTGCGCTACAGCGACCGGGTGATCTACTCCCCCGACGTGCCGGTGATCCGGGACGACCGGGCCCGGCTGATCGAGCCGTACCCGTTGAGTTTCCTGACCGCGGCGGCGCCCAACCTCGGCGCGATCCGGAACAACCGGCCGGAGCTGGCGGCGGACGTACCGGCGGTGTTGCGGCGGCGGGCCGCACGGGTGCTCGCGGTGGCCGCCGCGCACGGGCACCGCGGGCTGGTGCTCGGCGCCTGGGGGTGCGGGGTGTTCCGGAACGACCCGGCCACCGTGGCGGCCGCGTTCGCCGACGCGCTGCGCGAGGTGGACCGGTTCGACCGGGTCACCTTCGCGGTCTGGGACCGGGCCGCCGACTCGCCCACCCGGCGGGCCTTCGAGCAGGTCTTCACGGGCGCCGCCCGGTGACCGTCCGTGGGCGCCACGGCTGGGCGGAAGGGCGGCGCAGCGCGGCGATGATCGCGCCGGCGGCGCGCCAGCCGCTGGCCAGGGCGCCCTGGATGGACGGACTGTCCCGGTGGTCACCGGCCACGTACAGGCCGTCGCCGAGGGTGACCGGCCGGCGCAGCCGTCCGCGCGGCGGTGGCGCGGCGGGCAGCGCGTCCGGGATCGACACCGTCTCCAGGTGGTTCCAGTCGGCGGTGGGCCGGCCGTAGAGGCGGGCCAGTTCGGCGCGGATCAACGGTTCGGGCTGGGCGGCGGCGCCGACCACGGAGGTGGCCACCAGGTGCCGGCCGGCCGGCGCGTACGTCGGTGCGGCCCGGCTGGGCACGACGGTGTTCGCCACCAGTTCCCGGCGGTCGCCGTCGAGCAGCAGGATCGGCTCGTCCAGCGGCGGCTCGGCGGTGCAGTGGTAGTAGGTGGTCAGCGAATGCGTCCGGACCGGATCCAGCGCGGGCAGCAGCCTGATCGCGGTGGGCGGGTCGACCGCCACCAGGACCGCCCGGCAGCGCAGTTCGCCGCCGGTGGTGCGGACCAGTCCGGGTGCGACGGCGGTGACCCGGGTGCCCAGGTCGATCAGGGAGGTCGGCAGCGGGGCGGCGATCGCCCGGGGCAGCGCCGCCATGCCGTCGGCCGGCAGGCCGATCCGGCCGCGGGCGAACGAGCGCAGGATCATCGCGAGGACGTGGCTGGAGGTGGCCAGTTCCCGTTCGGCGAGGACGCCGGACAGGAACGGCCGGAGCAACTCCTCGACGAACGCGTCGGACAGGCCGGCCCGGCGCAGCGCGCGTTCGGCGTCGACCTCCGGTTCGGCCAGCAGCCGGGCCGGCGACGCGGTGGCGTACCGGGTGGCCAGCGCGGCGAACCGGAGCCGGTCGGCGAGGCTGCCCACGCCGGCCAGCGCCGTGCGCCCGGCGGTGACCGGCTCGCGGAGGGGGTTGGCCAGCCGGTGCAGGTGTTCGCCCCGGCGGACCAGCACCCCGGAGGTGAAGAAGCCGAGGTTCAGCGTGGCCAGGTCGAGCAGCGTGCCGAGCCGGGGATAGGCGGTGTTGAGCACCTGGAAGCCACGGTCCAGGCGGTAGCCGTCGACGACGTCGGTGGCCACCCGACCGCCGAGCCGGTCGGCGGCCTCGACCAGCCGCCACGGGATCCCGGCCCGGTGCAGCCGTCGGGCTGCGGCGACCCCGGCCAGCCCACCGCCGACGATGACGACGTCCTGGTCATTGCTCGTGCGTGGCCCGGTCACGGGACTCCCCGTCCAGGTTCTTGTCGGTGCGGGACAGCGCGCTGGGCCACCAGATCTTCCGGCCGAGGTCGAAGGCCAACGCCGGCACCAGCAGCGTCCGCACCACGATGGTGTCCAGCAGTACGCCGACCGCGACCGCGACGCCGAGTTCGACGAGCACCACCAACGGCAGTATGGTCAGGGCCGAGAAGGTCGCGGCGAGCACCACGCCGGCCGAGGTGATCACGCCGCCGGTGACCACCAGCCCGCGCAGCACCCCGGACCGGGTGCCCCGTTTCAGCGACTCCTCGCGGACTCGACTCATCAGGAAGATGTTGTAGTCGATCCCCAGCGCGACCAGGAAGACGAACGCGAACAGCGGGAACGACGCGTCGCTGCCGGGGTAGCCGAAGCCGTGCCGGAACAGGATGAAGCACAGCCCCAGGGTGGCCAGGAAGGACAGCACCACGGTCAGGACCAGCAGGATCGGGGCAAGCAGGGAGCGCAGCAGCAGGGCCAGGATCACCAGGATCACGGCCAGCACCACCGGGATGATGACGTTGCGGTCCCGGGTGGACGCGTCGGCGGTGTCCAGGTCGATCGCGCTGAACCCGCCGACCACCGCGTTCGCGCCGGGGACGGCGTGGGTGACCTCGCGGATCTTCCGTACGGTTTCCTCGGCCGCCGAGCTGTCGGCCGGGTCGGTGAGGGTGGCCTGCAACTGGACCCGGCCGTCGACCACCTTGGGCGGCAACGGCGTGCCGTCCTGACCACCCGGCTGCTGGCCACCCGGCTGCTGGCCACCCGGCTGCTGGCCACCCGGCTGCTGGCCACCGGGCGACGACCCACCCGGCTGCGACCCACCCGGCTGCTGGCCGCCGGGGGCGGCGCCGCCGGGGCCGGCGGCGGTCAGCGGCTTGACGTCGGCGACGCCCTGGATGCCCTTGACCGCGGCCGTCACCTGTTGCGCCGCGCCGGCGGTGACGAAGATGTTCGCCGGGCTGCCCTGCCCGCCCGGGTAGTGCTTGGTGATCACGCCCTGGCCGGCAACCGAGTCGGTCCGCTGGATGAACAGCTCGGTCTGGGCGAGCTTGCTCTCGCCCTGCTGGGTCAGGCCCAGGGCGAGGGCGAGCAGGCCGAGCGTGGTGAGCGCCCAGACCAGCCGGGAGTGCCGGCCGACGAACCGGGCGGTCGGGTGCCACAGCCGGCCGATCGCCTCGGCGTCGTCGTCGCGCGGCACCTTCGGCCAGAACGCCCACCGACCACCGAGCACCAGCAGCGCCGGCAGGAAGGTGAGCATGACGACAAGCGTCGCGCCGATGCCGAGCGCGGAGACCGGACCGAGGGCCCGGTTGGAGTTGAGGCTGGACAGCAGCAGGCAGAGCAGGCCCGCGATGACCGTGCTGCCGGAGGCGAGGATCGCCGGTACCGCGCCCCGCCAGGCGGCCCTCATCGCGTCGACCGGGCGGATGTGGTGGTGCAACTCCTCCCGGTAGCGAGCGATCATCAGCAGCGCGTAGTCGGTGCCGGCACCGAAGACCAGCACGGTGAGGATGCCCTGGGCCTGCCCGTTGAGCTGGATGATCCCGGAGTCGGCCATGAAGTAGACGGCCAGCGCGGCCAGCGAGTACGACATGCCGGCCGCCAGCAGCGGGATGATCCACAACACCGGGCTGCGGTAGACGATGAGCAGGATCACCAGCACCACGAACAGGGTCACCAGCAGCAGCGGGCCGTCGATGGAGGAGAACACCTCGACCAGGTCGGCGAGCAGCCCGGCCGGGCCGGCGACGTGCACGGTGAGCCCACCGGCGTCGGCCTGGGCGTCCGTCCGGATCTTGTCGACCACGGCACGGATCTGGTCGCCCTCGGCGTCCGAGATCGGCACGATGAGCTGGAGTGCCTGGTTGTCCGCGCTGGGCACCGGCGGCGGCAGCGGCGAGACGACCCCGGGGATCTGGCCGAACTTCACGGCGTCCGCGGCAGCCTTCTGCTTGTCGGCCTCGGTGATGCCGCTCGTTCGCTCGTAGACCACCAGGGCCGGGGTGGTCGGCTGCTCGACGAAGCCCTTGGCCAGGGTTTGCGCCTTGGTCGCCTCGGCGTCCGAGGGCAGGAAGGACGCGTTGTCGTTGGTGGCGACCTGGCCGAGCTTGCCGGAGTAGGGCCCGGACACCCCACCGATCACCAGCCAACCGAGGACAACCGCGACCGCGATCAGCAACCCGGTCCGGTTCCGCATTCCGGCCATCTCACCCACCCCTGAAATCGACGCACCAACCGACGCACCTGGCCGTGTAGGGGAGCTACTGGTCGGTACGCAGCACGAGGCGCCCGGTCCACCACGGAACCGGGTCCGGATACGACGATGCCCGCCGGCGTGGACCGGCGGGCGAGATTGGTGGAAAAGCTCCCCCGTTTGGACTCGAACCAAAAACCTGCCGGTTAACAGCCGGCTGCTCTGCCAATTGAGCTACGGGGGATCGCGTGGGTCGGCACCGGATCTCTCCCGTGCCGTGCGACGCGATAAGAGTACAGGACGATCCGGGACGGCGCGCCACCGGGTTTCCCACCCCACCGGTACGGCCGGCGCGCCGCCCCGCCCCGGCCCCGGGCGGGCCGCTTGTGACGCCGGACTCAGCGACGCTGACCTGCGGAGATTCGGGTGAACTGGCATTCACGTCCCGAACAGGCATGACCGCGAAGGTGGCTGGGTAGTTAAGTCAGCGCAGACGACAGCAGGCGCGGTTCGGGTTGACCGCCGGAAACGGATCCGGTGGGCAACCGCGCGTCAGGAACGAAAGGAGCCGCCATGCGCGGAAAGCTTTGGTTCGTCGGCGGGCTGGCTGCGGGGTTCGTCCTGGGCGCCCGTGCCGGCCGCGAGAAGTACGAGGAGCTGGTCGTCAAGGGCCGTAAGGTCCTCGACCACCCGACGGTGCAGGAGGCGGCCGGCGTCGCCCAGGCCCAGGCCAACCGGCTCGTCGCCGAGGGCAAGGACCGGCTCAGCCAGACCAAGCTGGGCGAGAAGCTGAGCACCTCCGGCACCGGCACCCGCACCACCGAGCTGACCGCCGCGGACGACGCGATGGCGGGCACCTCGGTCGGCTCGACCAGCGGCACCACCGGCACCTCGACCAGCCGGAGCAAGACCACCGGCACCGGGACCGGGACCAACAGCACGAGCTTCTGAGCCGCCCCGACGGACGTACCCCGCGAAGCATCTCTCAGGTCTTTACCGGGGCGAAGGAAAGAGAACCGGCCGCCAGCTGGCGGCCGGTTCTCTGGGTCGGGTCAGTCCCCGCTGGTCAACTACCCGCCCATGAATGGTGCGGGCTTGTGGGTCTCTTCCCCTGCTGGCTGCGAGGTCAGGCCACGTGTGGTCGGTTGACTGCGCCCCAGCGCTCGACGCCGCGCGAAGCGATGTTGAGGGCTGCGTTGTGGTCGGCGTGGGCAACGACCCCGCACGACCGACAGATGAAGGTTTCCTGATCGGGACGGTTGCGCCTGTCGCGGTGTCCGCACCGGTTGCAGGTCTGGGAGGTGTACCGCGGGTCCACCTGGACCAGGGGTATGCCGGCGCGGCGGGCCTTGTAGGCCAGGAAGCTGCCGAGCTGGTGGAACGACCATGAGGAGAGGGTGACCCGTTGGGGCTTTCGGAGCCGGACCCGGTCACGGATCCCCGTCAAATCTTCGACGGCGATGCCGCGTCCGGTGCGTGCAGCCTCGGTCACGATGGTCTTGGCAATGACGTGGTTGACGTGCGCGGCATGCCGCGCTTCCTTACGCCGCCGGCGAGCGAGTAGCCGTCGGGCTGACTGGGTGCCCTTGGCCTGTAGTCGGCGGCGTAGGCGTTGCTGGCGGCGCCGGTAGCCGTTGAGTCGTCCGCAGGCGTATCCGGTGCCGTCGGAGTCGTAGGCGATGTTGACGATGCCCATGTCCACACCGAGGAACCCGTCCGGGCAGATCAACTCCGGCACGGCGACCTCGACGGTGGCGTACAGGAACCACATGCCGTCCCGGTGCACCAGGTCGCACTCGCCGACCGGCAGGCCGGCGACGGCTTTGACCTGATCGGGTGACCCGGTGAAAGGGACACCTTTGAGGCGTCCGTCGACCGTCCAGATCGACACGGTCCGGGCGTCGTGCTGCCAGGACAGCATCCGCGCGTCATAGGGTTGCGCGGCGTCCCAGCGGAAGCCGACCGGGTTGGCCTCCACCCTGCGGCGGCGTCTGCTGCCCGGCTGGCCGTACCGGCCGGTCCGTAGATTCGCGTTGAGGGTCGCGTACGCGTCGCACACCTTCTTGATCACATGCTGGGCAGCCTGCGCACCCAGCCGATACCCGACCTTGATGCCCTGGTAGACGTGCTTACGCAGGTCGTAGTTGCGGTAACAGCCGACCTGTCGGGCCGTCACGGCAACCTCACACGCGGCGGTGTTACAGGCCCGCAGGGTGGACTCCAACGCCGCCGCCTGCCCCGGCGTCGGCAGAAGCTTCACCTGCACCACCAACTTCACACCGACATCATCCCATCGCCCTCCGTCACAATGGACACCGGTCCCGGCGTACGGCGCGCCGAACCGTTATCCAGATCCCCACCGCGGCAGTCCGCGTCGACTTCGGCGCTCAGTTACGCGAGTTCAACGGCGAGGACGACCACGTCCACCTGCTCGTGCACTACCCGCCGTCGGTCGCGTTGTCGCGTCTGGTCAACAGCCTCAAGGGCGTCTCGGTCCGGCGACCACCACAGGAACACCACGCACATCCACACCGCCCCTGTGGGGCGACCACCTGTGGTCACCGTCGTACGTCGCCGGACCGAGCGCCCGCACACCCCTCACCGTCCCCCGCGAAGACATCGAGAACCAGAAACGTCCCGGATCGGGACGGCGTTCCTCCCGGCCGTAAACGGCCGGGATCCCGCCTTAATTACTGCTGAAGGCCGCGTCGAACGCGGCGGTCGGCGCGTCGAAGGCCAACCGGCGGACGAACCGCAGCGCCTCCGGCGCGCCGACCAGCCGGTCCATTCCCGCGTCCTCCCACTCGACCGAGATCGGCCCGTCGTAGCCGATCGCGTTCAACGCCCGGAAGCAGTCCTCCCACGGCACGTCGCCGTGCCCGGTGGAGACGAAGTCCCACCCCCGGCGCAGGTCCGCCCAGGGCAGGTGGGAGGCGAGCCGGCCACGCCGCCCGTCGCCGGTACGGACCTTCGCGTCCTTGCAGTCCACGTGGTAGATCCGGTCGGCGAAATCGAGGATGAAGTTGACCGGGTCCAGCTCCTGCCAGACGAAGTGCGACGGATCCCAGTTCAGCCCGAACGCCGGACGGTTGCCGATCGCCTCCAGGGTGCGTCGGGTGGTCCAGTAGTCGTACGCGATCTCGCTCGGGTGTACCTCGTGCGCGAACCGGACGCCCTCGGCGTCGAAGACGTCCAGGATCGGGTGCCACCGGTCGGCGAAGTCCTGGTACCCCTTCTCGATCATGCTGGGCGGGACCGGCGGGAACATCGCCAGCGTGTGCCAGATCGACGAGCCGGTGAACCCGACCACCGTCCGTACGCCGAGCCGGGCCGCCGCCCGCGCGGTGTCCTTGATCTCCTCGGCGGCCCGCCGCCGGACCCCCTCCGGTTCGCCGTCGCCCCAGATCCGGGCCGGCAGGATGCCCTGGTGCCGCTCGTCGATCGGGTGGTCGCAGACCGCCTGCCCGACCAGGTGGTTGGAGATCGCGAACACCTGCAGGTTGTGCTTGGCCAGCGTCTCACGCTTGCGCTCGACGTACGACTCGTCGGCCAGCGCCTTGTCCACCTCGAAGTGGTCGCCCCAGCAGGCGATCTCCAGACCGTCGTAACCCCACTCCGAGGCGAGCCGGCACACCTCCTCGAACGGCAGGTCGGCCCACTGGCCGGTGAAGAGGGTGATGGGTCGCGCCATGGTCTACTCCCCTGTCGACATCGAATGGACAGGCGCGAGGGAGACCGGTCCGAACCGGTGCGACCACGGGTCGACCGCCGGCGGGTGCTGCCGCACCGAGCCCGCGCGGGTTGCGCCTCCCGCACGGTCACCGGCGACCGTTCCCGGCCGCACCGCCAACTCTAGGCGCGCGACCCACCCGTACGGAAGGGCCCGGCCCACTCCCCGCGCGGCGGCGGTCGTGGGCCGGGCCCCGTCTCACGGCCGGGTCACCCCGGGCCGGTCGCTCACGGCCGGGTCGCTCAGGGCAGGGTCCAGCGTTGGTTGGCGCCGGTGTGGCAGGTCCAGATGTGGATCTGGCTGCCGTCGGCGGAATTGTTGCCGGAGACGTCCAGGCACCTGCCGGACTGCGGGTTGCGGACGGTGCCGTCCGGCTGGGCGGCCCAGTTCTGCGCCCCGGTGCCGTTGCAGGTCCACAACTGCACCTTGGTGCCGTCGACGGTGCCACCCCCGGCGACGTCCAGGCACTTGTTCAGCGCCTTGAGGACCGATCCGGCGACGGTCCACCGCTGGGCCGCCGTGCCGTTGCAGGTGTAGAGCTGCACCTTCGTCCCGTCGGCGGTGCCGGCACCGGCCACGTCCAGGCACTTGCCGGCCAGCCCGACCACCGGACCGGTGCCGCCACCACCGCCACCGCCCAGGTCCTTGATCCGGATGTTGCGGAACGCGGCGTGGTCCGCGTCACCGTGATTCTGGATGCCGATGTGGCCGGCCAGGGACCGGGCCGGGTCGGTGTTGGTGAAGTCGTTGATCTTCACCCCGTTCAGGAACACCTGCAACCGTTCGCCCTCGACCAGCAGCTCGTAGGTGTTCCACTCGCCCGGCGGGTTGAGCGCCGCGTCCCGGGCCGCCGCGTCCGCGGCCTGGAACGTGTAGACCGACCCGGTGGTGCGGTCCGGCGCGTCGGTGGCGTCGATCTGCACCTCGTAGCCGTTGTCCACCGCCGACCAGGGGTCGTCGGACGGTGGGAAGCCGAGGAACACGCCCGAGTTGTCGTCGCCGGTGAGCTTCCAGTCCAGCTTCAGCGAGTACGACGTGAACTGCTTGGCGCTGTACCAGAACAGGCCCATCCCGCCGGACGAGGACAGGGTGGCGTCGGAGTTGGTGAAGCCGCCCGGCCCGGCCTGCGACCAGCCGGCGGTGGAGCCGTTGTACAGCGCGGTGTAGCCGACCTCGGGCCGGCAGTCGGCGCGGACCTTCCCGGCCGCGTACCGGATGCCGCCGAGCAGGTGCGCCCGGAACGCCGGATCGGCGTACGACTCGATGGTGTGCCCGGCGCCGGTGTAGAAGGACCGCCCGCCGGAGTACGACTTGCACCAGGAGTGCGGGTGGTCGGCGCCCATCCCGCCGCCGGAGTACGACGACTCGTCCAGCGAGGTCAACACGTGCGCCGTGGCCCGGGCGTTGGTGCGGTAGTTGTACCACTCGTCGGTGCGGGTCCAGGTCTGCGGCAGGTGCGCGGTGGCCGCGTGCGCCCGGTCCTCCACGTTCACCTTGGCCTGCTGGATCTGCGGGTGCGAGGCGAAGTACGCGCCGACCAGGTCGCCGTAGAACGGCCAGTCGTACTCGGTGTCGGCGGCCGAGTGCACGCCGACGTACCCGCCGCCGCCGCGGATGTACGACTCGAAGGCGGCCTGTTGGCCGGCGTCCAGCACGTCGCCGGTGGTGTTCAGGAAGATCACGGTGGCGTACCGGGCGAGGTTGCCGGTGGTGAAGGCGGTCGGGTCCTCGGTGGCGGTGACGGTGAAGTTGTTCGCCGCGCCCAGCTCCCGGACGGTCTGGATGCCGGCCGGGATGGCGTCGTGCCGGAAGCCCGCCGTCCGGGAGTAGACCAGTACCTCGTACGTGGTGTCGGCGGCGGTCACCGGTCCAGCCTGAACGGTGCAGGCCAGGGTCGCAAGCATCGCGGTGGTCAGCCCGACGGCCGACCGGAGGAATCTACGCATCGTCACTCTCCTTCTCGCGGGCGGCGGCTCAGGGCAGGGTCCAGCGTTGGTTGGCGGCACCGGTGCAGGTCCAGATGTGCACCTGCGTGCCGTCGGCCGAGCTGTTCCCGGCCACGTCCAGGCACTTGCCCGACTGCGGGTTGCGGACGGTGCCGTCCGGCTGGGCCGCCCAGTTCTGTGCCCCGGTGCCGTTGCAGGTGTAGAGCTGCGTCTTCGTCCCGTCGGCGGTGCCGGCACCGGCTACGTCCAGGCACTTGCCCAACGCCGTGACCAGGCCACCGGCCACGGTCCAGCGCTGGGCCGCCGTGCCGTTGCAGGTGTAGAGCTGCACCTTCGTCCCGTCGGCGGTGCCGGCACCGGCCACGTCCAGGCACTTGCCGGCCAGCCCGACCACCGGGCCGGTCCCACCACCGCCACCGCCGGTGACCAGGGTGAACGCGTCCAGGTCGAACAGCGCGCCGGTGGTGGCCGGGTTGGCGAAGGTGAGGTAGAGCGTGGTGGTCCCCGCCGGTGCGCCGGACACCGCGTCGGTGACGTCGGTGAAGACGTCCCAGCCGCCGGTGACCGGGACGGTGGCCGAGCCGAGCACCGCGCCGGTGGGCGAACCGGCCCGCAGCTGCACGGTGCCGCCGGCGCCGGCCGAGGAGACCCGGGCGCTGAACGAGGTGACGTCGCCCAGCCGGTACGGCTCGAACGCGATCCAGTCGCCGTTGTGGATGTCGCCGACCGTCTTGCCGCCCTCGGCCGGGGTCTTGTCGAACGTGTTGATCCCGGCCGAGGTCCTGAAGTGCTCGGCCTGCCGGTGCCGCGGTTGCAGGGTGTGCTGGGCGTGCGTGGTCAGCCCGCCCGCGTCGGTGTACTCGGCGTCGAAGACAGCGAAGATGTTCGCCGCGCTGTCGTGCTCGCCGTCGACCGGGATGTCGAGCGAGCCGGAGCAGCCGTTCTTCGAGGTGATCTGGTGGCCGTGCTGGTCGTGGCCGAGCACGTAGGTCATCTTGACCTTGGCGCAGTCGATGGTGCGGTCCTCCGGGTCGGTCACCGTGATCTGGAACGGCACGCTGTCACCGAACGAGAAGAGCTGCCCGTTGCCGGGGGCGCCGATGGTCACCGTCGGCGCGGTGTTGCCCACGGTGATCACCACGCCGGCGCTGCCGGTGGCGCCGGCCGGGTCCGTGACGGTCAGCGTCGCGGTGTACGTCCCGTTCGCGGTGAAGGTGTGCGACGGGTTGGCCGCCGTCGAGGTGCCGCCGTCGCCGAACGCCCAGCGGTACGTCAACGCCCCGCCCTCGGGGTCGGTCGAGCCGGCCGAGGAGAAGGCGACGGTCAGCGGCGCGGTGCCCGAGGTGGGGGTGCCGGCGGCCCGCGCGGTGGGTGCCCGGTTGCTGCCGCCGACGTAGTCGAACCGGTACAGCGCCGAGTTGGCGTCGCCGTTGAAGTAGCCGGTGCCGTAGTCCAGCACGTAGTACGCGCCGTCCGGCCCGAACGCCGAGTCCATCACCTGTTTGCCGGCCCACGGGAAGCTGTCGATCGTCCCCGGCGAGCCGTCGCCGGTGAGGTGGATCGGCTTGATCCAGCCCCGGCCGAACTCGGTCGCGAAGAACTGCCCGTCGAAGGACTGCGGGAACTTCGTCGACGAGTTGAGGTTCGGGTCGTACCGGTAGACCGGGCCGGCCATCGGCGACTCGGAGCCGCCGCCGAACTCCGGTGGCGAGCCGACGTCGCCGCCGTACCGGATCCAGGCCGGGCGGGCCGGCGGCAGGGTGCCCTGGCCGGTGTTGCGGAACGAGTTGTTGGTCGGGCCGCCGGCGCAGTCGTACTTGGCGCCGGACGGGCCGTTCGGGAAGGTCCACTCGTTGTACGTCTCGGCGGCGGTGTTCGTCCCGGTGCAGTACGGCCAGCCGTAGTTGCCGGGGCCGGTGACCCGGTCGAACTCGACCTGCCCGCTCGGCCCGCGGCCCGGGTCGGAGCTGCCGGCGTCCGGCCCGTAGTCGCCGACGTAGACGACGCCGGTGGCCTTGTCGACGCTCATCCGGAACGGGTTGCGGAAGCCCATCGCGTAGATCTCGGGCCGGGTCTTCGCCGTGCCGGGCGGGAACAGGTTGCCGGCCGGGATCGAGTACGACCCGTCGGCGTTCACCTTGATCCGCAGGATCTTGCCGCGCAGGTCGTTGGTGTTGCCGGCGCTGCGCTGGGCGTCGTAGGCGGGGTTGCGGTTGGTGCGCTCGTCGATCGGCGCGTAGCCGGCCGAGTCGAACGGGTTGCTGTCGTCCCCGGTGGACAGGTAGAGGTTGCCGGCGGCGTCGAAGTCGATGTCCCCGCCGACGTGACAGCAGATCCCCCGGTCGGCCGGCACGTCCAGGACGGTGACCTGGCTGCCCGGGTCGAGGGTCCAGTCGGCCTTCAGGGTGAACCGGGACAGCCGGTTGACGCCCTGCCAGGCCGACCAGTCCGTACCGGTGGCGGGCGCGTCGCCGGCCGGGGTGGACAGCGGCGGCGCGTGGTAGAGGTAGATGAACCGGTTGCTGGCGAAGTTCGGGTCGACCCCGACGCCCTGCAACCCCTCCTCGTCGTGGTTGTAGACGGCGAGCCGGCCGACGACGGCGGTGCTGCCGGCCGCGTCGGTGCGCCGCAGTGTGCCGTCCCGCGCGGTGTGCAGCACCGAGCGGTCGGGCAGCACGGCCAGGGACATCGGCTCGCCGGTCTCGGCGACGCCGCGGGCCAGTTCGACCTGTTGGAAGTCGACGGCGGTGATCGGGTGGGCGGCGGCCGGGACGGCCGGCCCGAGGGCCGCCGTGCCGGCGGCCGTGGCGACGAGCAGCAGGGTCGCGCCGGTCGCCGTCAGGCGTCTGCGCAGGGTGCGGCGGTCGTCCGAGTTGGACATGGACGGTGGTCCCTTCCTCGGAGGTCACCCGTCGATGACCCGACCGCGCCGCCGGTCGGTTCGACGAAAGAGTTTCGGATTGACTTCACGCTAATTACAAAATTTCGATGTGTCCATACTTCCGGAGGACCGGAGGCAACTTTTGTCAATATCGATAAAAGTTGCCCTCACTGGTCGCGGTCGACCGCCTCGCCGACGAGGGCGAGCAGCGTGGCGCGGGCCTCGGCGCCGACCGGTGCGGCGGCGAGCGCGGTCAGCGCCGCCTCGCTGCGGACCCGGATCATCTGCTCGATCCGCTCCCTGGCGCCGGTGGCCGTGATGATGTCGCGCAACTCGGCGGCGCCGTCCGGGTCCAGCTCCGGATTGCCGAACAGCGCCTTCAACCGGGCCGCCTGGGTCCGGTCGGCACCGCTGCGGGCCAGCGCCATCATCACCGTCGGCTTGCCCTCGCGCAGGTCGTCCAGGACGGACTTGCCGGTCACCGCCGGATCGCCGAACACGCCCAGCACGTCGTCGCGCAGCTGGAACGCGTCGCCGAGCGGATCACCGAAGGCCACCAGCGCCGCCAGCAGCTCCGGGTCGGCACCGGCCAGCGCGGCGCCGATCTGCAACGGCCGGGTCACCGTGTACCGGGCCGCCTTCATCCGCACCACGGTCAGCGCGCTGGCCACCGACCCGTCCCCCACCCCGGAGACCAGGTCCAGGTACTGCCCGGCGATGACCTCGGTGCGCATGGTGGCGAACACCCGGTAGCCCCGGCCCACCTGCTCCGGGTCCAGCCCGCACTCGTGGAACATCTGGTCGGCCCAGGCCGCGCAGAGGTCGCCGCAGAGCAGCGCGGTGCTGCGCCCGTACGCGGCCGGGTCGCCGCGCCAGGACGACCGGGCGTGCAGGTCGGCGAAGACCCGGTGCACGGAGGGATGACCCCGGCGCAGGTCGCTGCCGTCCATGATGTCGTCGTGGATCAGCGCGAAGGCGTGGAACAGTTCCAGCGCCGCCGCCGCGACCACGATCGGCGTACCGTCCGGGCCGCCCGCCCCGCGCCAGCCCCAGTAGCAGAACAGCGGTCGCAGCCGCTTGCCGCCGGTCAACACGAACCGGCGCAGCGTGCTGAACACCCCGCGCGGCGCACCGTCCGGCCAGGCCGGGTCCTGCCGGTCCAGGAACGCGCCGAGTTCGGCGTCGAACCGGGACCGCAGCGGCTGCGACCGGCTGGTCGGTGCCGCCCCGACGGTCACCGCCGCTCCCGGACCGACCCGCCCGTCCCGGCCGATCGGCTCGCGTCGTCGGGCGGACCGATCAGCCGCAGCAGCAGGTCCTTCACCTCGGTGGCGGCGAACCGGTCCCGGGCCGCGGCCGGCTCGGAGCACAGCAGCACCGGACCGTCGGCCGGATCCGCCGGCAGCCGACCGTGCGAACCGCGGACCGCCCGCGCCCCGGCGTCCAGACCCACCACGTTCATCAGGTACCGGAAGCCGAGCTTCTTGCGGGCCAGGGCCACCGCGGCCCGTCGCTTGGCGGCCCCCGGGGCGGCCGGGTCGAAGAACAGCTCGGCCGGGTCGTAACCCGGTTTACGGTGGATCTCCACCAGTCGGGCGAAGTCCGGCGCGGCGCCGTCGTCCAGCCAGTAGTAGTAGGTGAACCAGGCGTCCGGCTCGGCGACCAGCACCAGTTCGCCGGCGCGCGGATGGTCCAGCCCGTACCGGGCCTGGCCGGCGGCGTCCAGCACCTCGGCCACCCCGGGCAGCCCCGCGCACAACGCGGCCACCCGCGGCACGTCGGCCGGGTCGCGGACGTAGACGTGCGCCACCTGGTGGTCGGCCACCGCGAAGGCCCGCGAGACCCACGGGTCGAGGTACTCCATCCCGTCCTGGGTGTACACCCGCAGCAGCCCCTCGGCGCGCAGCAGCCGGTTCACGTCGACCGGCCGGGACACGTCGGTGATGCCGTACTCGGAGAGCGCCACCACCACCGCGTCCCGGTCGGCGGCCGCGGCCAGCAGCGGGCCGAGCACCTCGTCCAGGGCGGCCGCGGCGGCCGCCGCCTGCGGCGCGGCCGGACCGAAGCGTTGCAGGTCGTAGTCCAGGTGGGGCAGGTAGACCAGGGTCAGGTCCGGGTCGTGCGCCGCCATGATCCGCTCGGCGGCCCGGGCGATCCACCGGGACGAGGCCAGCCCGGCGCCCGGCCCCCAGTAGGTGAACAGCGGGAAGGTGCCCAACGCGGCGGTCAGCTCGTCGTGCAGCTCCGGCGGGTCGGTGTAGCAGTCCGGTTCCTTGCGCCCGTCGGCGTAGTAGACCGGACGCGGGGTGACCGTCCAGTCCACGTCCGCGCCCATGGCGTACCACCAGCAGACGTTGGCCACCGTGTAGCCGGGCCGGTCCCGGCGGGCCGTCTGCCACACCTTCTCGCCGCCCATCAGCGCGTGGTGCTGCCGCCAGAGCAGCACCTCGCCCAGGTCGCGGAAGTACCAACCGTTGCCCACCACGCCGTGCCCCGCGGGCGGTTCCCCGGTCAGGAAGGTGGCCTGCGCCGAACAGGTCACCGCCGGCAGCACGGTACCCAACTCGGCGGTGAAACCGCGCTCGGCCACCGCCCGCAACCGAGGCATGTGGGCCAGCAGTCGCGGCGTCAACCCCACCACGTCCAACACCATCAACGGCCGCATCACCGCACCTCCTTGTCGTGATCAGCGGACAACCCGGGCGCGGCGGCCGGCGCCGGCCCGGGGGCCGACCCGTCCGCCAGGCCGAGGGCGAGCAGTTCGGCGCGGGCGAAGGCCAGCTCCGCCGCGATCCCGTCGGCCAGTTGCCCGGCCGTCCGCGGCCGCCGGGCGGCCGGCAGCACCCCCCAGGTGTACGTCTCGACGTCGTAGTGGTCGCAGGCCGCGACCGGACCGGCCAGCAGCTCGGCCAGCGCCGCCCGCAGCACCGGCACCGTCGAGCGCACCGGCGGCTCCGGTACGGCGTGCAACGGCACGTGGTAGTGCACCCGCCACGGGCCGGGCAGGTTCCGGGCCAACGCCTCGTCCAGGTCGTCGGCGGCGTACGCCGGATCGGCCGGGTCCGCCGCACCGGCACCGGCCGCGCACCGGGTCTGGTGCAGGAACCGCGGCTCGACGTACTCCCGGAGCCGGTCGGCGGCGGCGACCGGGTCGGCGGCCTCCAGCGCGGCGGAGACCTGGACCTTGACCACCGGCAGCCCGGCCGACTCCAACGTCGCCAGCGCGGCGGCGGGCTCCTCCCAGGCGCACGCGAGGTGGGCCAGGTCCAGGCAGACGCCCAGCCGGTCGGTGTCCACCCCGGACAACAACCGGACCGCCTGCCCGGTGCGTTCCACCACGCAGCCCGGCTCGGGTTCGAAGGCGACCCGGACCGCCCGCCCGGTCGACCAGGCCAGCTCGGTCAGCGCGCCGGCCAGCCGGTCCAGCATCCGGGTGGTGGCCTCGGCCCGGCCGGCGTCCCACGGATCCCGCCAGGCCAGCGGCAGGGTGGAGATCGAACCGCGGGCCGCGTCGACGGGCAGCAGGTCGACCAGCACCCGGGCCAGGTTCACCGTGTAGTCCAGCCGATCCCGGCTGGTCCAGTCGGGCCGGTAGACGGCGTGCTTGACCACCGGCGACTGGAACGCCCGGTACGGGAAGCCGTTGAGGGTCACCACCTCCAGGCCGCGGGCGTCCAGCTCGGCGCGCAGCCGACGCCGGGCCGCCGGCTCGGCGGCCAGCCCGGCGGCCACCGGCGCGGCCAGCCACAACCCCAACCCGAGTACGTCCGTGCCCAGCCGCCGCCGGATCGGCAGCGCGTACGCGTCCAGCTGGGCCAGGACGCCGGCCAGGTCCTCGGCCGGGTGGACGTTGGTGCAGTAGCCGAGGTGGACGGTCTGCCCGTCGACGTGTCGCAGCCGCATCAGCTGCCGCCGCGCAGGATCGAGTTACCGGCGAAGGTGGTCCCGACCGTCGGCGCGTCCCCGGCCGTCGGCGCGTCCCCGGCCGTCGCGGCGTCCGGTGCCGGGTCGGCGGGCAGGTCCAGCCGGCCGGACCGACCGTAGAACTCCACCGGGTTACGCCACAGCACCCGGTCCACGTCGTCGGCGGAGAACCCGGCGGCCAGCATCGCCTCGCCGGTGGCCCGGGTCAGCAGCGGGTCGGACCGGCCCCAGTCGGCGGCCGAGTTCACCAGCATCCGGTCCGTGCCGTACCGGCGCAGCAGCTCCACCATCCGGGGCGGGGACATCTTGGTCTCCGGGTAGATCGAGAAGCCGAGCCAGCAGCCGGTGTCCCGGACCAGCTCCACGGTGACCTCGTTGAGGTGGTCGATCACCACCCGACCGGGGTCGATGCCGGACTCGCCGACCACGTCCAGGCTCCGCCTGGTGCCCCGGGCCTTGTCCCGGTGCGGGGTGTGCACCAGCGCCGGCAGGTCGTACTCGACCGCCAGGGCGAGTTGGGCGGCGAACGCCTCGTCCTCCTCGGGCGTCATCGAGTCGTAGCCGATCTCGCCGACCGCGACCACGCCGTCCTTGTCGAGGTACCGCGGCAGCAGGTCCAGCACCGGCCGGCAGCGCGGGTCGTTGGCCTCCTTGGGGTTGAGCGCGATGGTGGCGTGGTGCCGGATGCCGAACTGCCCGGCGCGGAACGGCTCCCAGCCGATCAGCGCGTCGAAGTAGTCGACGAACGAGGCGGCGCTGGTGCGCGGCTGGCCCAGCCAGAACGCCGGCTCGACCAGGGCGCGGACCCCGGCGGCGGCCATCCGCTCGTAGTCGTCGGTGGTGCGCGAGGTCATGTGGATGTGCGGGTCGAAGATGCGCATCAGGCGTCCTCCCTCGGATTGCCCAACCGGTCCAGCAGGGCGAGCGCGTCGGCCGGCATCTCCCGGCCGGCGGCCCGGCGTTCGTCGGCCAGCCCGCCCAGCATCACCGCCAGTTCGCGGTCGGCGCGGTCGTCCAGCCGGTCCACCACGGACAGCGGCAGGCCCATGAAGACGGCCTTGAGGACGCCCTGCCGCCAGGCCGCCTGGTCCAGCTGCCGGGCGTAGCGGCCGAGTGCGGCGGCGACCAGCCGGGTGTCGTTGGTGCGCAACGCGTCGTGCAGCAGCGGCACGGCCGTGTCACCCACCGGCAGCACCGGCAGGGCGCGCAGCACGGCCCGCTTCTCCGCCGCGTCCCCGTACCGGTAGAGCTGGTCGACCCGGGCGGTGGCCTCGCCGGGCGGCAGCGCGGCGAGCAGCACGACCCGGGCGGCGTCGTCGGCGGTCCAGTCCGGGGCCGCCGGCAGGACGTCCCGACCGCAGCGCCGGCCGGCGGCGGCGAACAACCGGGTGACCGCGCCGGGCTCGGCCCCGACCCGGCGCACCGCCTCGGCCAACCACCCCCCGTCCGGTACGGCCGCCAGCGCGGCCCTCAGTTCGTCGGGTTCCTCGTGCATAGCGCCTCCCCTTCGGTGCTGGTTCGGTGTCGCCCGGCCACCGGGGTACCGGACCGGTCGGCGGCCGTGCGCAGGAAGGTCAGCGAGTCGCGGGCGACGGTGGGCGCGGCGTGCGAGTGCCGGGGTAGTTCGACGGCGACCAGGCCGGGATAGCCGGCGGCGGCGAGGGCCGCCAGCACCGGCGGGAAGTCGATCTCGCCGGTGCCGAACTCCAGGTGCTCGTGCGTGCCCCGGCGCATGTCGTCGATCTGCACGTTGACCAGGTACGGCGCCACCGCCGCGACACAGTCCGGTACGGGCAGCGGCTCCAGGCAGCGGCAGTGCCCGACGTCCAGGGTGATGCCGAAGCCGGGCGGCTCGCCCAGCGCCCGGCGCAGCCGGTGCCAGCCGGCGATGTCCTCGACCAGCATGCCCGGCTCGGGCTCGAAGCCGAGCGGCACGCCGGCCGCGTCCGCCGCCGACACGACCTCGGCGCAGCCGGCCACCAGCCGGTCCCAGGCGGTCGCCTCGTCCACCGCGGCCGGTCGTACGCCGGCCCAGCAGGAGACCGCCTCGGCGCCCAGGTCGGCGCCGATCCGTACGGCCCGGCGCAGGAAGTCCACCCGGCGGGACGGATCGTCGTCCAGGAAGGTCGGTGCGTGCTTGCGCCACGGGTCGAGCAGGTACCGGGCGCCGGTCTCGATCACCAGGCCCAGCCCCAGGGCGTCGAGCCGCCGGCCGACCGCGGCCACCCGGGCGGCCAGCCCCGGCGCGTACGGGTCGAGGTGGTCGTGGTCCAGGGTCAGCGCCACGCCGACGTAGCCCAGGTCGGCGAGCACCCCGAGGGCGTCGTGCAGCCGGTGGTTGGCGAACCCGTTCGTGCCGTACCCGAACCGCAGTCCGGCACCGGCGGTGGCTCCGGCCGAAGCGGCGGACGGGCCGGTCGCGGCGGGAGCGGTGGACGGGTCGGTCGGGGTGGTCATGTCGGGCTGATCTTCCGGGCGAGGCGGCGGCCCAGCGGCGCGGCGGCGGCGACGGCCAGGCCGAGCAGGCCGGCACCGGCGCGGGCCACCAGCGCGCCCTGCAGCGCGGGCAGGCCGGTGATGCCGGCGCCGACCGCGGCCCGGACCCGGGAGGCGACCGGTTCGGCGGCCACCCGGGCCTGGGCGGCGCCGTACTGCGCGGCGTACCAGCCGGCCAGCGCCACCGGCAGCACGGTCGACCATCCCACCGGGCCGGTCGACCGGTCGGTCGGCCAGGACGACCGTCGCGCCGCCCGGGCGGGGCCACCGGGCCGGGCCGCGGCGGCGGCGACCGCGGCGGTGCCGGCCAGGGTGACCAGCGGCAGCCGGCGGTCCGCACCGGCCACCTCGCGGCGGGACAGCGCGGTGACCGTCCAGGTGTGCGCCGCCACGGTGATCGCAGCCGGGACCGCCCGGGCCGGCCGGCCCGGGGTCGCGCCGAGCAGCACGTCCAGGCCGCGGCAGGCGGCCATCACGGCCGGACCGGCCGCGGTGTTCTTGGCGGCCAGGTCGTAGGCCCAGACGGTGGCCGCCAGCGGCGCCGCCACGGCCAGCGCCCGGCGCCCGCCGGCCAGGCCGGCCACGGCCAGCCCGGCCGCGGTGAGGCCGACGGAGAGGCCGAGCGCGGTGCCGGCTGACACCCGGCCGCTGGGGATCGGCCGCTCCGGTCGTTCGCGGGCGTCCAGCCGCCGGTCGGCCCAGTCGTTGGCCGCCATCCCGGCCCAGTAGAGCAGCACCGAGGCGCCGGCCAGGCCGGCCGCGGCCGGTCCGACCCGCCCCGCGGCCGCCGCCCCGGCGAGCACGTCACCCGGTACGGACAGCGCCGCCGGCGCCCGCACCAACTCCACCAGGTCGGCCAGCCGCGGCCGATCCGGTCCCCGTTCGACGGCCGACGGGCCGGGCCGGGAGGTCAACGGGGGCCGGTCCCGAGTCGGCGCACCAGGTCGCACAGGATGGCCCACTGCTCGGCCAGCGAATGTCCGCCGGCTCCGAGCGGGTCCTTGAAGAAGAAGGCCAGCTCGGGCAGCGGGCCACCGCGCCCGGCCCGGTGCGCGGCGGCGGTGATCCGGGCCAGGTCCAGCACCAGCGGGGCGGCCAGTGCCGAGTCGCAGCCGTGCCAGGTGAACTCCATCCGCATCGGGGTGCCGAGGAACCCGGAGAACGTGATCAGGTCCCAGGCGGTCTTGAAGTCGCCGATGTCGTCCACGTACTCGATCCGGGTGGTGCCCTGCGGGAGATAGCCGAGGGTCTCGCCGAGCACCCGCTGCTTGCTGGCCGCCTTCGCGGCGTTGGCGGCCGGGTCGGCCAGGTTCGCGCCGTCCCCGCCGCCGAGCAGGTTGACCCCGGACCAGGTCCGGACGGCCAGGTTGCGCATCGCGAACATCGGCGCCAGCACCGATTTCACCAGCGTCTCCCCGGTCTTGCCGTCGCTGCCGGCGTACGGCACCCGCTCCCGGACCGCCAACTCGTCCAGGGCCGGCAACCGCGCCCCGGTCGACGGGGTGAAATCGACGAACGGGCAGCCGGCCCGGAACGCCGCGTACGCCGCCAGCGAGCTGGGCGGCAGCACGGCGCCCGGTGCGGCCAACGCCTCGACCAGGGCGGCCAGGTCGTCGTGCGCCGGGTGCGGTGCCGCGGCCGGCTCGGTGGACGCGACGTTGACCACCACCACCCGGTCCAGTCGGTGCCTGTCCCGGAACGCCGCCAGGTCGGCTTCCATCGCCGCGGCGACCTCGGCCTGCCGGTCGCCCTCCGGGACCGGCCGCAGGTCGTCCTCGACGGCGTGCAGCTCGTCGGTCAGGGCGGTCACCAGCCGGCCGGGGAGCACTCCAGCGGCGGCCAGCGCCTCGGCCTTCTTGGACAGCGGGGTGGTCACCACGTCGTGCCCGCCGAAGACCAGCTCACTGAGGCCCGGCAGGGCGGGACCGCGCAGCTGGGGAAGTTCGCAGACACAGCCGACCGGTTCGGCCAGCCCGGCCCGCAACGCGAGCGCGCCGACCATGCTCGTGACGGCGACCGAGCCTCGTGCCCCGATCAACCAGACGCCTGTGGCCATGTCCGCTCCTTAGGATCGGGAGGAGTACCTGATCGAGAGCCGAAAATAACATTGATCGAGGTCTATTTGTCCAGGATTCCCGCCCGCCCGACCGGAGTCGGGCGGGCGGGACCGGCAGGCCAGGCCGGTCGGCGTCGCGACCTCGCCTCCCCCGCACTGCCGGCTGCCTGGCCCCGGACGGCCGATCGTCGCGCCGTCCGGGGATCCGCGCCCTCCCGGTACCGACCGCACCCGACCGCGGGGCGCAACCGCGGCCGTCCCTCGCCGGCCGGCCCGGGAAGCCTGTTCATCGGGTGGACGCTCCGCCGGGCGGGGCGACCACGGTTCGGGTGGGCCGCTCGTCAGGCCGCGACCGGCGCCAACGACGGTTCCACGTCGGTCCACGAGGAGCCCGCACCCGCCGACCGCTGTACCGCGTCCAGCACCAGCTGGACCTGCAGGGCGTCGGCGAACGAGGGCGTCGGGTCGGTCTCGGTGGCGATCGCCTCCAGGAAGTCGCGCATCTGGTGGGTGAACGAGTGCTCGTACCCGATCAGGTGGCCCGGTGGCCACCAGGCCGACAGGTACGGGTGGTCCGGCTCGGTCATCAGGATCCGGGTGAAACCCTGCTCGGTGCCGGCGGCGGTGCCGTCGTAGAACTCCAGCTCGTTCAGGCGTTCCAGGTCGAACGCCAGGCTGCCGAGCGAGCCGTTGACCTCGACCCGCAGCGCGTTCTTGCGCCCGGTGGCGAACCGGCTCGCCTCGTAACTGGCCACCGCCCCGCCGTCCAGCCGGGCGATGAACAACGCGGCGTCGTCGACGGTGACCGGGCCGGTGGCCCGCCCCTCGGGCGAGTCACCGTCCACGGTGGCCGCGAGCCCGCTGGAGCCGGCCGGCAGCGGACGTTCCTTGACGAACGTCTCGGTCAGCGCGCTGACCCCGGCGATCCGCTGACCGGTCACGAACTGGGTCAGGTCGATGATGTGCGCGCCGATGTCGCCCAGCGCGCCCGACCCGGCCCGGTCCTTCTGCAACCGCCAGACCAGCGGGAACTGCGGATCGACGATCCAGTCCTGCAGGTAGACGGCGCGGACGTGCCGGACCGTGCCGATCCGGCCGGCGGCCACCAGTTGCCGCATCATGGTCACCGCCGGCACCCGCCGGTAGTTGTACCCGCACATCGACCGGATCCCGGCCGCCCGCGCCCGGTCCGCCGCCGCGACCATGGCACGGGCCTCGTCGACCGTGTTAGCCAGCGGCTTCTCGCACAGCACGTGCTTGCCTGCCTCGAGCGCGGCGATGGCGATCTCGGCATGGCTGTCGCCGGGGGTGCAGACGTCCACCACGTCGATGTCGTCCCGGGTGACCAGATCCCGCCAGTCGGTGGTGTACCCGGCCCAGCCGAGCCGGTCGGCGGCGGTGGCCACCTGCCCGGGGTCACGGCCGCAGATCAGCGCCGTCCGGGCCCGGACCGGCAGGTCGTACACCCGGTTCACGGTGCGCCACGCCTGTGAGTGCGCGGCGCCCATGAAGGCGTAGCCGACCATGCCGATCCGCAGTTCGTTGTCGCTAGTGGACACAGTGAGGTCTCCCCCCGTACGTCAGAACCCGAGCTTGCTGTAGGTGCCCGCGTTCTCCTTGGTGATGGTCTCCGACGCCAGCGTGATCTCCTTGGGCACCTGGAGTTCCACCAGGTCGGACATGCCCTTGCCCTGACCGATCAGCCGGGCCAGCGAGATCGCCGAGGAGGCCATCGACGGGCTGTAGGTGACGGTCGCCTTCAGCACGCTGTTGTCCGCCTGGATCGCGTCGATCGCCGCCTTGGAACCGGCACCGCCGACCATGAAGAACTCGGAACGGTTGGCCTGCTTGATCGCCGCCAGCACGCCGATGCCCTGGTCGTCGTCGTGGTTCCAGAGCGCGTCCATCTTGGGCAGCGCCTGCAGCAGCTGGGAGGCCTCGGACTGGCCGGTGTCGGCGGTGAACCGGGCCGCCCGCCGGTTGGCCACCTTGAACCCGAAGGTGGCCAGCTCGGCCTTGAAGCCGGCGGACCGTTCCTGGGTCAGTTCCAACTCGTCCATGCCGGCGATCTCGCCGATGATCGGGTTGGTCACGTTCTTCGCCTTGAGCTGCTCGCCGATGAAGCGGCCGGCCGAGACGCCCATGCCGTAGTTGTCGCCCTTGATCTGCAACCGGTAGGCGAGCGCGTCCGGGAAGGCCCGGTCCAGGTTCACCACCGGGATGCCGGCCTTCATCGCCTCCAGGCCGAACGCGTTGAGTTCCTTGCCGTCGTGCGGCAGCAACACGATCACGTCCGGCTTCTGCGCGATCAAGGTCGACAGCGCCGCCCGCTGGGCCGCCGCGTCCGCGCCGGCCTCGACCGACTTCAGCTCCACGTCCTTGTACGCCGCGGCCTGCGCCTTGGCGTTGTTGGTGATGGCTGCGATCCAGCCGTGGTCGGCGGCCGGCGCGGAGAAGCCGATGGTGACCTTCTTGCCGGGCTCGGCGTTGCCGGTGGCCCCGGCGTCCTTGACCTGGGCGTTGTTCGGCGCGGCCTCGTTACTGGTGCAACCGGTGAGCAGGGCGCCCGCGCCGAGCGCGGCGCCGCCGAGCAGCAACCGGCGACGTGACAGGTCCCGCACGGGCCGGAGCGGGTCGTGCTGTGTCATGACGACCTCCTGTGTCAGGGGAATCAGGCGAACAAGGGTGTGACGGTCCCGGCCGGTGCCGTGTCGGCACCCGCCCGGGGTTACGGGGCGTCAGGTCGTCGAGGTGACCCGGTTCCGTGCCAGGAACTGTGTGAGTGACTTGAACCGGAACTGCTGGACCAGGACGGCGGCGACGATGATCCCGCCCTTGACCATGTTCTGGGATTCGACGGAGAGGCCGTTGATGGCGAACAGGTTGGTGATGGTGGCGAAGATGACCACCCCGAGCAGGGAACCGATGATGGTGCCCCGCCCGCCGGACAACAGCGTCCCGCCGATGATCACGGCGGCGATCGCGTCGAGTTCGTAGAGGTTGGCCATCGCCGCCTGGGCCGAGGTGGCCTGGGAGGTGAGCATGATGGCGGCGATCCCGCAGCACAGCCCGGACAACCCGTAGAGCAGCACGGTCTGGAACCGGACGTTGATGCCGGCCAGCCGGGCCGCCTCGGCGTTCCCGCCGATCGCCACGGTACGGCGACCGAAGGTGGTGCGGTTGAGCAGCACCCAGCCGGCGGCGCCGACCAGCGCCAGGATGTAGACCAGCAGCGGGATGCCGAACAGGCTGTTGCTGGCGATGTCGTTGATGGTGGTGTTGGTGGACACCTGGGTCTGCTTGTTGGAGATCTCCGCGGCCAGGCCCCGGGCGGCCACCAGCATCGCCAGCGTCGCGATGAACGGCACCAACCGCCCGTACGAGATGAGCACCCCGTTGACCAGTCCGACGCAGAGCCCGACGACCAGGGCGCAGAACACCATTCCGGCGGCGCCGTAGCTCTGCGTCGCCAGGGTGGTGCACCAGACGCCGGCCAGCGCGACGATGGCGCCCACCGACAGGTCGATCCCGCCACCGATGATCACGAAGGTCATCCCGACCGTCACCACGCCGACCACCGAGGCCAGCTTCAGGATCGACAGGACGTTGTTCCACACCCAGGCCGGGTCGCCGTACAGGTCGGGTTTGGTGACGGCGCCGATGACGATCAGCGCCACCAGCACCCCGACCAGGGCGAGGTTACGGCGTACCGATTCGCTGGCGTCGCCATGCCACCACCCGCCGCCGGTCTGCCGGTGCCCGGCATCGGCCGGCGCCGGCTCCGCGACCGCCACCGGCGACGACTGCGCGGGCAGGTCCGCCGACTGGTCCGGCACCGCAGTCTCGCTCATGCTGAGCACCCCCGGCACGCCCTCACGGCCCTCGCTGCGCTCGGTGCGTTCGGTCATGCCGAGCTGACCTGGCACGCCCTCACGGCCCTCGCTGCGCTCGGTGCGTTCGGTCATGCCGAGCTGACCTGGCACGCCCTCACGGCCCTCGCTGCGCTCGGTGCGTTCGGTCATGCCGCTTCCCCCTCCAACAGGGACCCCGCCATGACGAGGTCGAGCACGGTGTCTTCGTCGAGTTCGCCGGCCGGTGCCTCGTGCACCACCCGGCCCTCCCGCATGACCAGCACCCGATCGGCCAGGCCGAGCACCTCGGGCACCTCGCTGGAGACCAGCAGGACGCCCACGCCCTGTCCGGCCAGCGCCTGGATCACCTGGTAGAGCTCGGCCCGGGCGCCGACGTCGACACCCCGGGTCGGCTCGTCGAGCAGCAGCAGCCGGGTGTCGCCGAGCAGCCAGCGGGCGACCACCACCTTCTGCTGGTTGCCGCCGGACAGGGTGCGCACCGGCCGGCGTACGTCGCGCGGGCGCAACTCCAGCGTGTCGGCCAGCCGGTCGGCCTCGGCCCGTTCCCGACCGGCGTCGGTGAAGCCGAGCCGGGCGTAGCGCCCGAAGGTGGAGAGGGTGACGTTGCGGTAGATCGGCTCGCCCAGCAGCAGCGCCTGGCTCTTGCGCTCCTCGGGAGCCATCCCCATGCCGGCCCGTACGGCCGCGCCGACGCTGCCCGGTCGGACCGGGCGGCCGGCCATCCGGACCGTGCCGGAGCTGGGCCGGCGGGCGCCGAAGATGGTCTCCAACAGCTCGGACCGGCCCGAGCCGACCAGGCCGGCGATGCCCACGATCTCCCCGGCACGCACCGACAGCGACACGTCGGCGAACTCGCCGGCGCGGCTCAGCCCGTCGACCCGGAGCAGTTCCTCCCGGTCGGCATCCGGGTCGCCGGACCGGGGCGGGAAGACGTACTCGATGGTCCGGCCGGTCATCCGGCTGACCAGCTCGCGGGTCGGGGTGTCCCGGGCGGGCAGGTTCGCCGCGGTGGTCCGGCCGTCCTTCAGGACGGTGACCCGGTCGCCGATCTCGCGGATCTCCTCCAAGCGGTGGCTGATGTAGATGACCGCGATGCCCTGGGCGGTCAGCTCCCGGATGATCCGGAACAGGTTGCCCACCTCGTCGTGGGCCAGCACCGCGCTGGGCTCGTCCATGATGATCAGTCGGGCCTCGTGGGACAACGCCCGGGCCATGCTGACGATCTGCTTACCGGCCGCGGGCAGCGACCGGACCATCCGCCGGGGCGGGATCTCGGGGTGTCCGAGCCGCCCGAGGATGGCCCGGGTGCGCCGGGCGATGTGTCCCCGCCGGATGAAGCCGAACCGGCGCGGTTCGTGGCCGAGGAAGGCGTTCTCCGCCACCGACAGGTCGTCGACCAGGTCCAGTTCCTGGTAGATGGTGGCGATGCCGGCCCGCATGGCGGCCTGCGGGTTGGCGAAGGTGACCGGCTCGCCGAGCCACTGCACCTGGCCCGAGTCGGGCCGGTGCGCCCCGGAGAGCACCTTGATCAGGGTGGACTTGCCGGCGCCGTTCTGCCCGAGCAGGCAGTGCACCTCGCCGGCCCGGACCTCCAGCTGCACGCCGTCCAGCGCGCGTACGCCGGGGAAGGTCTTCACCACGTCGGTGAGCCGCAGCACCACCTCGCCGGGTACGGCGTCGGCGGGCGCCTCGATCAGCGGTTGTCCGGTCATTTCGGGGTGCCTCCCCTCGTGCGCGGGGGCCGTCATGACGCCTCCCCGAAGGCGAGGTCGCTGGCGAGTACGGCGGCGCCGGCGACGCCGGCGCGCGGGCCGAGCTCGGAGAGCACCACCGGCAGGTTGCCGGTGGCCAGCGGCAGCGACCGGCGGTAGACCACGCTGCGGATCTCGGCGAGCAGGATGTGCCCGAGGTGGGCCAGCCCGCCGCCGATCACGATCATCGACGGGTTGGCGAAGCTGACCAGGCCGGCCAGCACCCGACCGACGTCCCGGCCGCCGTCGCGGATCAGCCGGATGCAGGTCACGTCGCCCTCGCCGGCGCCCTGCGCGACGTCCAGGGCGCTCACCGTCCCGGCGGCGGCGAGCCGCTCGGCCAGTGCCGGCGAGCTGCCGGACCGGGCGGCCACCAGCGCCTCCTTGGCCAGCGCGGCACCGCTGAAGACGGCCTCCAGGCAGCCGACGTTGCCACACGAACAGACCGGCCCGTGCGCGTCGACCTGGATGTGCCCGATGTCGCCGGCGCAGCCGTCCGTGCCCCGGTAGACCTGACCGGCCAGGTAGATGCCGCAGCCGACCCCGGTGCCGATCTTCACGAAGAGGAAGTCGTCGACCGAGTGCGCGACGCCGCCGTACCGCTCGCCGATGGCCATGATGTTGACGTCGTTGTCGACCACGGCCGGGCAGCCGTGTTCCCGGGTCAGCATCTCCCGGACCGGGTAGCGGTCCCAGCCCGGCATGATCGGCGGGGACACCGGTACGCCGTCGCGGAAGCTCACCGGCCCGGGCACGCCGATGCCGATCGCGTCCAGCCGCTCGTACGCCTCGTCGGTGCGGGCCTTGGCCAGGATCTCGTTGACCCGGTGCAGGATCACCTTGGGGCCGGACCGGATGTCGGCCGACTCCCGGTAGGCGGCGAGCGGTTCGAGCCGCCCGTTGGTGACCTCCACGTCGATGGAGCTGGCGCCGAGGTCGACGGCCGCGAACCGCATGTCCGGGTTGAGCTCCACCATGGTGGAACGTCGACCGCCACGCGAGGCGGCCATCCCCGCCTCGGCGACGAAGCCGGCCCCCACCAGGCGCTCCACCTCGGCGAGCAGCCGGGGCCGGGGCACCTCCAACCGGTCGGCCAGCTCGGCCCGCGAGACCGCTCCGCGGTCGCGCAGCAACCGGAGCAGCCGCAGGTGTAGACCTTCGTTCGGGCGCACGGAACGACCTCCGGTCGGGCCTCGACCACATCGACGAAACGCCGACGTGTTGTGTCCGACACAGTAGAAGCGTTCCGTACCGCCTGTCTAGAGCTTCCCTCAATCTGACACTAACTTTTGCTAGGAAGAACAAAAGCTTGCGGTGCCGGCCCGGCGCGCATCAGCGCAGGTCATGGTCGTGCTCGTGCTCCTTCCGGATCTTCCGGTCGTCCCGGAGTTCGACGAACGGCTCCTGGTCCGCCGGCCGCAGCCCGGCGGCGATCGCCCGGCCCCGCTCCAGCTCGGCGTCCAGTTCCGCGCCGATCAGGATGGCCAGGTTGGTCAGCCACAGCCAGACCAGGAAGATGATCACGCTGGCCAGCGCGCCGTACGTCTTGTTGTAGGAGCCGAAGTTGGCCACGTAGAAGGCGAACAGGCCGGAGACCACCAACCAGACCAGCACCGCGAACAGGCTGCCCGGGCTGACCCAGCGGAACCCGCCGTGCCGGGCGTTCGGCGAGGCCCAGTACAGGAGCGCGAAGATCAGGCTGACCAGGATCAGCAGCACCGGCCACTTGGCGATGTCCCAGACCGTCACCGCCGCCGAGCCGAGCCCCAGCGCGCTGCCGGCCAGCTCGGCGAACTTGCCGGTGAACACCACGATCAGCGCGCTGGCCAGCAGCATGATCCCGACCACCGCGGTCACCGCGATCCGGATCGGCAGCGTCTTCCAGATCGGCCGCCCCTCCGGTACGTCGTAGATGGCGTTGGTCGCCCGCATGAACGCGCCGATGTAACCCGAGGCCGACCAGAACGCGCCGAGCAGACCGAAGATCGCCACCAGGCCGGCCGTCGGGCTGGTCTGCACCTGGGCGATGGCGTCGGTGAGGATCTGCTTGACCTGGTCCTGCGGTACCAGACCGGCGATGGTGCCCTTGACGTCGCTGGCGGTCTTGTCACCGAGCAGGCCGAGCAGCGAGACCAGCACCAGCAACCCGGGGAAGATCGACAACACCGAGTAGTAGGTGAGCGCGGCGGCCCAGTCGGCGAGGTTGTCCTCCTGGAACTCGCGGGCGGTCCGCTTGAACGCGGCCCACCAGGAGGTCGCCGCCAGGTCGGTCGGGCTGTCCGGCCCGTCCTCCGGCCCGACCGGTCCGGTCTCCACGGGCCCGCCGGCCGACCGCGCCTCGACGTTCCGCACGTCGGCACTCCGCACGTCGGCGTTCCGCGCGTCGGCACTCCGCGCGTCGGCGTCGGTGGTTCCGGGGGTACCGGCGGCGGCGTCCCGGCCGGTGGGGGTCTTGTCGGAGGTCATGGGGCGCTCCTCACGGTGCTCGGTCCCTGACCTGATGCCCCGGCGGGCCGCCGGATAACCGCTCACTTGTACAACAGTTTGCCCATCCGCCGGGACGCCACGAACAACCCGAGCGCCAGCACCGCCAACAGGTAGAGCAGGTCCAGCAGCCAGGTCCAGCCGGCGCCGCCGACGCTGATGCCGCGGATCAGGTGCACCGAGCGGTAGAGCGGGGTGACCTCGACCAGCCAGCGCAGCACCGCCGGGTACGCCTCGGCCGGCACGAACGTGCCGGAGAACAGGAACAGCGTGAACTGCGCCGAACCCATCAGGTCGAAGTCCTGCCAACTGCGCATGAAGGTGGACAGCGCCATGCCGAGCGCGCCGAAGGCGAAGCCGACCAGCACCGCCGCCGGGAAGGCGGTCAGCGCCCGGCCGGGGCTGGTCAGGTCCAGGCCGACCATCAGCGCCAGAAAGGCCGCCGAGTACGCCGTCCCGCGCAGCATCGCCCAGCCCAGCTCGCCGAGCGCGATCTCGAACGGCTGCACGGGTGTGGCGATCACGCCGTCGTACAGCTTCATGTACTTGAACTTGCCGAAGAAGTTGAACGTCGTCTCGGCCAACGCGCCGGTCATCGCCGACGAGGCGAGCATCGCCGGCGCCACGAAGGCGGCGTAGCTCACCACCCGACCGCCGGGCAGGGTGAGGTCGCCGACCAGGGCGCCGACGCCGACCCCGATGGAGAGCAGGTAGAGCACCGGCTCGACGAAGCCCGAGATCATCACGATCCAGTAGGCGGACTTCAGCGCGGCGAGGTTGCGCTCGGCCACCGAGGTCGCGCGGCGGGGTGCGCCCTCGAAGCTGATCAGCCGGGGCAGGACGATGCTGACCACGAAAGTCTCCTCAGATCACGAGCCGACGGCGGAACCGGGCCACGGCCAGCAGCCAGCCGACCGCCGCCCAGGCGGCCAGGTAGAGCAGGTGCCCCACGATCGACCACTGCGGCGCGACGCCGAGGACGGCCGACCGGACCAGGTCCACCCCGTGCCACAGCGGCGAGACGTAGGCCAGCCAGCGCAGCACCATGGGCAGGGCGTCCACCGGGAAGAACACCCCGGAGAACAGCGTCATCGGCACCACCGCGAAGCGGAACAGGATGGCCAGGTAGCTGTCGGTCCTGATGCTCGCCGTGAAGGCGACGGTCGGCGCGGACACCGCCAGCCCGATCAGCAGGACCAGCACCGGCACGGCCAGCGCCCAGACCGAGTGCAGGGCGCCGAACGCCGCCGCGACCAGCAGGAAGGCGAGGGAACTGGTGAGCACCCGGAACAGGACGAAGGCCAGGTGCCCGCCGAGGATGTCGACCACCCGCAGCGGCGCCGCCGCCTGGGCGAAGTAGATCTTGATCCACTCGAAGTTGCCGAGCACCGGCCAGCTCGACTCGGCGACGGCGACCTGCAACGCGGTGGAGGCGAGCAGGCCGGGCAGCACCCAGTCCAGGTAGGAGAACCCCCCGACGCCCTGGCGGACGTACGCCCCGACGCCGACGCCGAAGCCGAGCACGGTCAGCAGCGGCAGCAGGAATGACGAGAAGACGCTGCCCCGGAAGGTGCACCGGTAGGCGACGAGGTGGTACTCCAGCACCGGCAGCGCCGGCACCCGGGGCAGCCGGGGCCGGGTGGTCCGGTCCCGCTCGACCGTCTCAACACTCATCGAACCGCCCCCCACTCGCCGCCACCCGTCGTGTCTACTCCCCGGGTACGACACCGCCACCCGCCCCCGACCGCAGAACCTACGTCCTCCCCCCACCCCCGCTCACCCCATTTCCTCCGCCGGAGGGATGCGGCGACGGCTGGATGGCGCGGATGAGGGTGGTTTCGATGCCGTCCAGGAGGAGAGCGAGGCCTACCTCGAAGGTTTCCCGGGCCTCCTGTTCCAGGTACGGCGTGTCGGGGTCGGCCATTTCGAAGGCCCGCTCGCCGGCCAGCCGGGTCAGCATCGGGAACCGGTCGGCGAAGTCCGGCGCCATCTCGTCCAGCATCGCGGACCGGGCCTGCCACCACTGGTCGTCGGAGACGCCGGTGACGGCCCGGGCCTGTCGCGCCTCGGCGACCGTGCCGGCGGCACCCCGGACGAAGTTGAGCAGCGTGCCGACCACGCGCCAGAGCAACGGACCGGCCAGCCCGGTGCGGTGCACGATCCGGACCAGCGTCTCGGTCATCACGTACTCGTTGGGGCCGAGCACCGGCCGGGCGTGCGAGACCTGCAGCAGCCACGGGTGCCGCAGGCAGAGGGCCCAGAAGTCCTCGGCCCAGGCGGTGACCGCGGCCCGCCAGCCCGCGTCGAGGTCGTAGTCGGTGGGCAACTCCGCCAGCACCCGGTCGTACATCAGGTCGATCAACTCGGCCTTGCCCGGGACGTACGTGTAGAGCGCCATCGCCGTACGGCCGAGCCGGTCGCCCACCGCGCGCATGGACAGCGCGGCCATGCCCTCGACGTCGGCCACCGCGAGCGCCGCCTCGACGATCAGGTCCACGCTGAGCGCGGGCCGAGGGCCGGGCGTCGGACCGTCGTCGGCCTTCCCGGTACGCCACAACAGGGCCATCGAGCGGCGCGGGTCACCCTGCCCGGCGTAGACCACCACTTGCAACTCCTTATGCCATAAAGTAACGTGGCCGAGCTTCGCTTTACGCCGTAAAGTATCAGGGGGAACGCATGGATCAGCAACCGGCCGGCCGGACCGCCGCCGACAGCCACGACATGATCGAGGTACGCGGCGCCCGGGAGAACAACCTGCGTGACGTCTGCCTGGACATTCCCAAGCGACGACTAACCGTCTTCACCGGGGTCTCCGGTTCCGGCAAGTCGTCCCTGGTCTTCGGCACCATCGCGGCCGAGTCGCAGCGGTTGATCAACGAGACCTACACCGCTTTCCTGCAGTCCTTCATGCCGTCCATCGGCCGCCCCGACGTCGACGCGCTGCGCAACCTCAGCGCCGCGATCGTCGTCGACCAGGAGCGGATGGGTGCCAACTCCCGCTCCACCGTCGGCACCGCCACCGACGCGCACACCCTGCTGCGGATCGTCTTCAGCCGGATCGGCAGCCCACACGTCGGCACCTCGGGCGCGTTCAGCTTCAACCTGCCCGAGGGCATGTGCCCGGAGTGCGAGGGGCTGGGCAAGGTCTCCGACATCGACGTGCACCAGCTCGTCGACGTCGACAAGACGTTGAACGAGGGCGCGATCACGGTGCCCAACTTCGGCGTCGACAGCTGGTACTGGCGCGGGCTGGCCCAGTCCGGCCTGTACGACCCGGACGTGAAACTGAAGGACTTCACCGAACAGCAGTGGGCGGACTTCCTGCACAAGCCGTCGACCAAGTTGCGGATCGCCGGCATCAACACCACGTACGAGGGGTTGCTGGTCAAGGTCCGGCGGCTCTACCTGGCCAAGGACCGGGAGGCGATGCAGCCGCACATCCGGGCCTTCGTCGACCGGGCGGTGGTCTTCGCCCGCTGCCCGGCGTGTGCCGGCGCCCGGCTCAACCCCGCCGCGCTGTCGTCGCGGATCAACGGCCGGAACATCGCCGACTGCGCGGCGATGCAGATCAGCGACCTGGCGGCCTTCGTCCGCGGGATCGACGACGAATCGGTACGCCCGCTGCTGGCCAACCTGAGCGAGACGCTGGACTCGATGGTCGGCATCGGGCTGGGCTACCTCAGCCTGGACCGGGAGTCCGGCACGCTCTCCGGCGGCGAGGCGCAACGGGTCAAGATGGTCCGGCACCTCGGCTCCAGCCTCACCGACGTGACGTACGTGTTCGACGAGCCCACGGTCGGGCTGCACCCGCACGACATCCAGCGGATGAACAACCTGCTGCTCATGCTGCGCGACAAGGGCAACACGGTGCTGGTGGTGGAGCACAAGCCCGAGGTGATCGAGATCGCCGACCACGTGGTCGACCTCGGACCGGGTGCCGGCACGGCCGGTGGTCGGGTCTGCTTCACCGGGGACGTGGCGGCGCTGCGCCGGTCCGACACGCTGACCGGCCGGCACCTGGACCACCGGGCCCGGCTGCGGGACAAGGTCCGCCAGCCGACCGGTCACCTCGCCATCACCGGCGCCAACCTGCACAATCTGAAGGACGTCGACGTGGACGTGCCGCTCGGCGTGCTGACCGTGGTCACCGGCGTGGCCGGCTCCGGCAAGAGCTCACTGATCCACGGCTCGCTGTCCCGGCGGGACGGCGTCGTGGTGGTCGACCAGTCCGCCATCCGCGGCTCGCGACGCAGCAACCCGGCCACCTACACCGGGCTGCTCGACTCGATCCGGACCGCCTTCGCCAAGGCCAACGGGGTCAAGGCCGCGCTGTTCAGCGCCAACTCCGAGGGCGCCTGCCCGACCTGCAAGGGAATCGGGACGGTCTACACCGACCTGGCGATGATGGCCGGGGTGGCCACAATCTGCGAACAGTGCGAGGGCAGACGGTTCACCCCGGAGGTGCTCACCTACACGCTGCGCGGCAAGAACATCAGCGAGGTGCTGGCCATGTCGGTGGCGCAGGCGCGCGACTTCTTCGGCAGCGGGCCGGCCCGGGCGGTGCTGGACCGGCTCGGCGACGTCGGGCTGGGCTACCTCAGCCTGGGCCAGCCGCTCACCACCCTCTCCGGCGGCGAGCGGCAGCGGCTCAAGCTGGCCATCCGGATGGCCGAGAAGGCGGTCACCTACGTACTGGACGAGCCGACCACCGGGCTGCACCTGGCCGACGTCGACCAACTGCTCGGGCTGCTGGACCGGCTGGTCGACGCCGGCAACACGGTCGTGGTCATCGAGCACCACCAGGCGGTGATGGCGCACGCCGACTGGATCATCGACCTGGGCCCGGGCGCCGGCTCCGACGGCGGTCGGGTGGTCTTCACCGGCGCCCCGGCCGACCTGGTCGCCAAGGGCGACTCCCTCACCGCCCGCCATCTGCGCGCCTACGTCGACGCCGGCACCGACTGACCCCTCGGACTTCCATGATCGTTGACAGTTTTTCCGGCGCCTTCCCGGCGCGTCGTACCGGAGAACTGTCAACGATCATGGGGCGCTCTTCGGGTGCGCGGGTCAGGCCGTGGCGCAGGTGACGCCGAGGCAGCCGCGGGGGTCGGCGATGGAGACGTTGCCGCCGGCGTCTTGGACGGTGCCGTTCGGCGCCGCCTCGATGCCGTACTCGGCGTTGGCGAAGGCCTGATTGCTCCCCACCACCACCGGGCTGCCCGTCGGGACGTTGGTGTGCAGACCGTCGTTGATGACGCGGCCCGCCGCGTCGTGGTCGGTCGAGCCGAACCCGTTGGCCCGCATCTGGTTGCCGGAGATCGTCAGCGGGCTCGGCACCTGGGCCGGGGCCACCGCGGCCGACGGTGTGATCTGGGCGGCCTCGACGAACACCGCGGCCTGATGATTGCCGGTGAGGGTGTTCCCGGTGACGGTGAGGCCGGACAGGTCGGTCAGCAGGCGCGCCCGGGCCGAGACGCCGTACTCGTTGCCGTCCATGAAGTTGCCCTGAACCCGCAGGTCGTAGCTCGGGGCAGTGGAGACCACGACACCGTACTGGGAGGCCCGCAACCGGTTGTTCTGGACCAGCACACCGTTGGAGAGGGCGACCGAGATCCCGCCGCCGGCCGAGTCGTTGCCGGTGATCGCCGTGTTGCCGGCCTGGGAGAGCGTGATGACGCGGTCGGTCAGCAGGTTGTTGCGGATCGCCACCTGGCCGGTGGTCGCGAAGCCCAGATTGCCGATGTGCAGCGTGCTGTTGCTGATCGACACTCCGGCCGTGTAGGTGAAGAACATGTCGCCGAGCACCTCGACCCGGTCGATGCTGACCGTGACCGTGTTCTGCACGGAGACGACCGGGCCGGTCGGCGGGTCGGTGATCAGCCCACCGGTGATCCGCAGGTTGGTGACGCTGGAGGCGGTCAGCCCGTTGTAGAGCAGTTGGACGTTGGTCAGGGTGGCCCCGTTCACGTTCGACAACGCGACGCCCCGGCCGAAGCTGTGCACGGTGCCGTTCGTGATCCGGACGTTGTGGTGCGAGGTCGTCGCGATACCGGTGCCGACGCCGGTGCGCGGGCCGCCGATCACGTGCCCGTTCAGGTTGACGGTGACGCCGTCGGCCCCCACGATCAGCCCGTCCCCGGTGCAGTTCAGGTCGGCCCGCAGGGTCACGCTCGCCGTGAGGGTGGCACCGCAGGCCACCACCGGCGCGGCCACCGCGGGGGTCGCCGGCATGACCAGCAGGGCCGACACGGCGAGCAGAACGGTCAGCAGTCGCTCCCGTGCCATGACCATCCCCCTTTCGTAATGCTCGGATAGCGTTTACTGCCATCTGAGTACGAAGGGTTGCCGGTCGGAAGCTTTCTGTCACCGAGCCGACCGCGTTTCGCCCGAATCAGGTCGTCGCGCGGTAGCGCAGCACCACCACCCCGGTGTCGAACGGTCTCGCCTCGACGAGAGTGAAGTGGCGCGGGTCGAAGTCCCGGTCGACGATCGGGATGCCGGCACCGGCCACGATCGGATTCAGCTTCACGAACAGTTCGTCGATCTCCGGCAGCAACTGCCCGGCGAGCTGCCCGCCGCCGCAGAGCCAGATGTCCCGGCCGTCCTGCCGCTTGAGGTCGCGGACGAACGCCACCGGGTCACCGGCGACGATCTCCACCTCGGGCTCCGGTGCGGGCGGCAGGGTACGGGAGAAGACGTACTGCCTCAGGTGCGCGTACGGGCTGGTGACGCCCGCCTTCAGGGCCGGCTCGTAGGTGCCCCGGCCCATCAGGACGGTGTCGTACCGGCCGTGCGGCGCGTCGATGCCGAGAGCGGTGCGGAATCCGGTCGGCAGGGTCTCCGGGTACCGGGCGTTGATGTAGTCGCTGATCTCGGTGCCCGGCGCGAACGGGAAGAAGTCGAACTGCCCGTCCGGCCCGGCGATCCGACCATCGATGGTGCTGGCCACGTAGTAGACGAGCTGTCGCATACCGGGGTCTCCAATCACTACTGCTGTCGTGGTTCAACGTACAACAGGTGTCGTGGTTGGTGTTAGTCTTTTTTTGTGGCGAAGAACATCGAACGACGCGCCCTGCTCGCCGACGCGGGCCTGCGGGTGTTGGCCGAGGCGGGCGCGCGGGGCCTGACCCACCGGGCGGTGGACGCCGAGGCCGGCGTCCCCACCGGTACGGCGTCCAACTACTTCCCCTCCCGGGACGCCCTGCTCGGCGCGCTCGGCGAGCGGATCATGGAACGGTTCGCCCCGGACGAAACGGTGCTGGCCGGGCTCGCGGCCCGGGAGCCCTCGCTGGAACTGTTCGCCGACTACCTGCGCTACGTGCTGGAACGCACCACCCGGCAGCCCGAGCTGACCCGGGCGCTTATCGAACTGCGGCTGGAGGCGGTACGCCGGCCGGCGTTGGCCGAGATCCTCGGCGGTATGCTGCGCCGCAACTACCGGGAGGAGATCGCCTTCCACGAGGGCACCGGCCTGCCCGGCGGGGCGCGCGAACTCGCCCTGCTGCACTACGCGATGGACGGTCTGCTGCTGGACCTGCTGACCACCTCGATCGGCGCCGACCTGACCCCGGACGAGGCCGTCACCGCCCTGGTCGACCGCCTGGTCGGTCCGGCAGCCCGGACGCCCTGAGAGCCCGAAACGACCGCACGCAGAACACGGCCCTTGTACTACAAACAGTTTGTAGTACAAACAGTTTGTACGACGCCGAGGTCGTGGACGGCTAGCGCGGCAGCCGCCGAAACAAGACTCACTCCACCAGGGTGCGGCCCGTGAGGTGCAGAAACACGTCCTCCAAGCTGCTGCGCCGGACCAGCACGCTGGCCGGGGCCAGCGCCCGGGCGTTCACCTCGGCCACCGCCTCGTCGCCGTTGCCGACGTAGAGCAGGATCCGGTCCGGCAGCACCTCGACCCGGTCGCCGATCCCGTCGAGCTTGCCGGCGAACTCCTCCTGCGAATCGGCGGCGAACCGCAGCTCCACCACCTCGCGGGTGGAGTATTTCTCGATCAGCTCGCGCGGGCCGCCCTCGGCCACGATCCGGCCGCCGTCCATCACCACCAGCCGGTCGCAGAGCTGCTCGGCCTCGTCCATGTAGTGGGTGGTCAGCACCAGCGTGACGCCCTGCTGCTTGAGCCGGAACAACCGCTCCCAGACCAGGTGCCGGGCCTGCGGGTCCAGGCCCGTGGTCGGCTCGTCGAGCAGCACGATCTCCGGCTCGTTGACCAGCGCGCGGGCGATGGTGAGCCGGCGCTTCATCCCGCCGGAGAGCGGTTCGACCTTGCTGTTCGCCCGGTCGGCGAGCTGGACGAAGTCGAGCAGCTCGGCGGCCCGCGCCCGGGCCACCCGTCGGGAGATGCCGAAGTAGCGGGCGTAGGTGGTGAGATTCTCCTGGACGGTCAGCTCGGGGTCGAGGTTGTCCAGCTGTGGGCAGACGCCCAGCCTGGCCCGGATGGCCGGGCCGTCGGAGACCGGGTCCATGCCGAGGATCCGCAGCTCACCGCCGGTCGGCGGGGAGACGCAGCCGACCATCCGCATGGTCGAGGACTTGCCGGCGCCGTTGGGGCCGAGGAAGCCGAACGCCTCGCCGGCCCGCACCTCGACGTCGATCCCGTCGACGGCGGTGAAGTCGCCGAACCGTTTCACCAGTCCCCGGGCCCGGATGAGTGGCTGCGCAGTGCTCATCGGCCGACCCTAACCGCGACCTCCGACACCGCCCACCGAGTTTCCTACAACAAGCGTGATATCGTGATATCATCATCCCGACCGGAGGTGATTCACATGCCCAACATCCTCATCCGCGATCTCAGCCAGGACGCCGTCGACCGCATCGACGCGGCGGCCGCCAACCTCGGGCTGTCCCGCAACGAGTACCTACGCCGTCGTTTCGAGGAGAACATCAGCTCCGCCGGCGACCGGACGGTCACCGATGAGGACTGGCAACGGTCCGCAGAGGTGTTCGCGGACCTGGCCGACCCCGCGGTGATGGAGGCCGCGTGGCGGTGACGAGCTGGCTGATCGACAAGTCCGCGTACATTCGACTCCAACTCGGCCATGTGGCGAACCGCGACGAGTGGAGTGCACGCATCAGCCGTGGACTCGTCCGGCTCTCGACGATCACCCGCTTGGAACTCGGCTACTCGGCACGATCCGGCGATGCGGGGCGTGGGCAGTTCGCCGTTCCACCGCTGTCCCTGATGCCGGTTGAACACCTGACACCTGCCATCGAGGACCGGGCCTTGGAGGTGCAACTGCTGCTCGCCGACCGCGGACAGCACCGCGCCCCGTCAATTCCCGACCTGCTGATCGCGGCGACTGCGGAAAAGACGGGGCTGACGGTCCTGGCTGTCGACAAGGACTTCGACCTCATCGCCGCCGTCACCGGTCAACCGGTCGAAAGCATCGCCGGCTGAGCGCTCCCACCCGGACGCAAGACTCCTCAGATCCGCAGGAGAAACCGGAGTCCATCCCTCACGGCCTCAGCGCGGTACGACGGCCGCGCGGGCGGCGGCGACCAACTGGTCGGTGGCCTCGACCACCGCCGGGTCGTCGGCCGGGGTGCCGGCGTCGTACCGCACCGCCCAGCTCAGTCCGTCCACCCCGGCGACCCGGCGACCGACCACCCGGACGCCGCCGGAGTCGAGCGGGTGATGCGCGGTGTAACCCACCGACCGGGTCACCCGGGCACGCACCTGCTCGGGCACGTCACCCGGTTCGAGCAGCAGGTACGTCTCGACCGGCCGGTCGGCGACCACCAGGTAACCGTCCCGCTCGGCGACCCGCTCGGCGGGCGTGACGGTCAGCTCCCGCCCCGACCAGACCGCCTTGTGCACGTCGTGCCAGCCCAGCCGGTGCTCCCGGCCGGGCAGCCACAACCCCAGGTTGGTCACCACCACGGGGCGGGCCGGACCGGCGCCGGCCTCGCCGGTGCCGGACGCCTCGGCCCAGGCCAGCACCCGCTCGTCGCGGTCCAGCGCGGGTCGCCGGTCGGCCGGCAACTTCGACGTACGGCGGAACAGTCCCACTGTCACAGCCCTCCCGCGGCCTGCTCGCGCAACGCCCGGGCGTGCTGTTCCAGCGACAGCAGCTCGCCGAAGAGGGCGAAGTACTCGTCCTTGTTGGCCACCGGGTTGATCCGCTGCACCTTGGACTTCAGGTCCCGAATCCGCGCCATGACCGAGCCCCACTCCAACCGGGCCAGCGTGATCGAGACGTACCGTGGATCCGGCTCGCCGTCGATCCGCAGCGGCTCCACCGCCAGCTCGCCGACCAGGGCCTGGGCGGCCAGGTCGGCGCAGGCGTCCCGGACCCGCTCGATCCAGACCGCGCCGCCGGTGGCCGCGGCCGCGCCGCCGGCCTCGGCCACCGCCTGCCGCACCACCACGTGTACGGGGTTCAGGTACGCCGTCGGGCCGAGCGCGTCGAACATCGGGCCGGCCAGCGCCGGCTCCTGCAACGCCAGCTTCAACGCCTCCCGCTCGACCAGCGCCTGCGGGCTGTCGATCGTCGGGTCGGGTCGGGTGGCCCGGCTCGGGGCGGGTGCGGTCCGTCCCTGGCCCTGCCCCTGGGCCGGGGCGTTCGCGGCGGCCAGCACGGCGCGCTGCACCGGCTCGATCTCCATGCCGAGGTCACCGGCGAGCTTGCGGACGTACTCGGGGCGCTTCTCCCGGTCCTTGAGTTTGGCCACCAGTGGCGCGGCCCGGCGCATCGCCTCGACCCGGCCGTCGACGGTGTCCAGGTCGTACCGGGAGATCACCTGGCGCAGCGCGAAGTCGACAAGCGGTTCGCGGCGCGCGACCAGGTCGCGGACCGCCAGGTCGCCCTTGGCCAGGCGCAGCTCGCACGGGTCCATGTTGTCGGGGCTGACCGCGATGAAGGTACGCCCGACGAAGCGCTGGTCGTCCTCGAACGCGCGCAGGGCCGCCTTCTGCCCGGCGGCGTCCCCGTCGAAGGTGAAAATGATCTCGCCGTCCCGGCCGTCGGTGTCCATCAACAGCCGGCGCAGCACCCCGATGTGGTCGGCACCGAACGAGGTGCCGCAGGTCGCCACCGCGACCGGTACGCCGGCCAGGTGACAGGCCATCACGTCGGTGTACCCCTCGACGATGACCGCCCGGCCCTGCCTGGCGATCTCCCGCTTGGCGTGGTCGATGCCGTAGAGCACGTGCGACTTCTTGTAGATCGGCGTCTCCGGGGTGTTCAGGTACTTCGGGCCGTCGTCGTCGTCGAACAGCTTGCGGGCACCGAAGCCGATCACGTCGTTGGTGAGGTCCCGGATCGGCCAGAGCAGCCGGCGGCGGAACCGGTCGATCAGCGAGCCGGACCGGGCCTCCCGGGCCAGCCCGGCGGTGACCAGTTCCTGAGCGGTGAAGCCCCGCTGCCGCAGGTGCTTGGTGAGCGGGTCCCAGCCGGGCGGGGCGAAGCCGCACCCGTACGTCTGCGCGGCGGCCCGGTCGAAGCCGCGCCGGGCCAGGAACTCCCGGGCGGCCCGGGCGTCGGCCGTGCCGAGCTGGGCGGCGTAGAACTCGACCGCGGCGGCGTGCGCGGCGACCAGCCGCTGCTTCTGGCCCTGCTGCTGGCCGCGGGCCGGGGCCGGGCCGCCCTCGATGTAGCGCAGTTGCACGCCGGCCCGGGCGGCGAGCCGCTCGATCGACTCGACGAAGCTGAGATGCTCGGCGTCCATCAGGAACTTGATGGCGTCGCCACCGGCGCCGCAGCCGAAACAGAACCAGACATTACGGGCGGGCGACACGTTGAACGAGGGCGACTTCTCGTCGTGGAACGGGCACAGGCCCTTGAGGTTGCCGCCACCGGCCGAGCGCAGGGTCACCGTCTCGGAGATGATGTCCGCGATCGACGTACGCTCCCGGACCAGCGCGATGTCCTCGTCCCGGATCCGCCCAGCCATCGCCCACCCCCTCGCCCTGACATCCTGCCCTGCCCCACCCACCCCGCCCCGCCCGGGTCGGAGTACCTGGGCCGCCCTGCCGCACAGATAGGATGGCGGGAATGTCGGCGCGTGCTGAGAGGGGCCGAGTGTCCAATATCCCCGAGCCCGACCCGACTGCGTCGAACCTGTACGCGGCGTTGATGGCACGCGGCGTGATCAAGCTCAAAGCCACAACGACCAGCGACCTAGATAGTTTGCCGCGGTACCGGATCCCGGACGACGTGTCACCGTTGGACGCACTTCTCGCCGAACGCGAACGGGAACCGGAAAGCTGACCGGAGCGGACCGCTCAGGCGGGGCGGGCGGTGCCAGTCGAGTTGGCCTCGCCGAGCCGGGGGAACGGCTCGACCGAGAAGATCACCTCGACCGGCACCTCGAAGTACGCGGCGAGCCGCAGCGCCAGATAGAGGCTGGGCCGAAACTCGCCGCGTTCCAGGTAGCCCACCGTCTGGTAGTGCACGCCGAGCGCCTCGGCCAACTGGCGGCGGGAGATCCCGCGTTCGGCGCGCAGCATGGCGATCCGGTTGTAGACCGTCTCACTCGTCGACACGCGCTCTCCTAGCTGATCCGCTGCATGGCCTTCTCGCGACGCGCCGCGACGCTGGACCCGGACTCGCGCCGGGCCATCCGGCGCAGCACGATCGGGGCGAGCACCAGCCCGAGCGCGGCCCACAGGCCGAGCATGCCGAACGTCTCCAGGTGCCGCCACGAGTGCCCGAGCTCGACCGCCGCCATGTTGTCGGGCAGCAGCGCCGAGCGCATCCCCAACCCTAGCCAGTAGATCGGCAATGCCTCAGCGATGCCCTGCACCCAGCCGGGCAGGCCGTTGATCGGATAGAAGATGCCGGAGATGGCGACCGCGCCCATCACCGGCAGGCTGATCAGTCCCATGTTGCGCGGGTTGTCGAAGACCGCGCCCAGGACCGCGCCGAGCGGCAGCGTCGCCACCAGGCCGACCACCAGGACCAGCAGCAGGGTCAGCCAGTTGCCGAGGCCGAGGTGCAGGCCGTCCAGGAAGAACATCGCGGGGATCAACTGCAGCAGCAGGCCGATCACCGCCATCCCGGCGATGGCCACGATCTTCCCGATCAGGTAGCCCAGCATGCCGTTGGGGATCGCCTTGGCCCGCAGCAGGGTGCCGTCCTCGCGTTCGACGGTGAGCTGTCCCCCCACCCCGAGCAGTCCGCTGAACACCAGACCCATGCCCAGCGTGCCGGGCAACGTGCGGGCGCCGAGCGAGAAGCCGGTGCCGGGCACCGTCGCGTCCCGCATGAAGAACATCACGACCAGCAGGATCACCGTGGGGAAGAAGTACGTCCACAGATCCTGGGCGTTGGTGAAGCTGTTGCGCAGTTCGGTCCGGCCGCGGAACAGTCCCGCCCGGACGGCGACCATGATGGGGTTCATCCGTTCTTCCCTTCCAACGCGTGGGCCGCCGCGTCGCCCCGGCCACCGGACTCCTGCTCGTAGACCAGCGTCATGTAGGTGTCCTCCAGGCTGGCCCGACGCACCTCCAACTCGCCGATGCCGTCGCCGTACTGCTTGAACAGGTCGTGCACGAACCGGGTGGCATCGGCGGTGGCGTGCACGAACCGGCCGCCGCCCTGGGTCCAGCGCACCTCGGCCTCGCCGGCCACCCGCCGGGACAGTTCGTCGGCCGAGCCGTCGGCGATGATCCGGCCGCCGGACAGGATCAGGATCCGGTCGGCCAGCTTCTCCGCCTCGTCCAGGTCGTGCGTGGTCAGCAGGATCGTGGTGTCGTCCAGGTCGGCGAGCCGGTGCATCAGGTCGTGGAACTCCCGCCGGGCCGCCGGGTCGAAGCCGACCGTCGGCTCGTCGAGGAAGAGCAACTCGGGCCGGCCGACGATGCCGACCGCCACGTCCAGCCGGCGGCGCTGACCGCCGGAGAGCCGGGACACCCGCTGCCGGGCCTGCTCGGTCAGCCCGACCGTGGCGAGCAGGTCGTCGACGTCCCAGGGCCGGCGGATCCGGTCGGTGGAGTACGCCGAGTAGAACGACCCGAGGTGCGCGAGCAGTTCGCGGACCCGCCACTTGCCGTGGTCCCGCCAGGACTGCAGCACCACACCCAGCCGGGCCCGCCAGTGCTCGTCGCCCCGGCCTGGATCCACGCCCAGCACCCGCACCTCGCCGGCCGAGCGCATCCGGAAGCCTTCGAGGATCTCGATGGTGGTGGACTTGCCGGCCCCGTTCGGCCCGAGCAGGGCCAGCACCTCGCCGTGCCGGGCGGTGAAGCTGACGCCGTCGAGAACGTCCTTGGTCCCGTAACGCATCCGCAGGTCACGGACGTCGAGCGCGACGCCGTCATCGGGTGGTTCGGCCACCCGAGGCGCGTCCGCCGCCTGTAGCGATGTCACAGCTCTCCCCCTAGCCGCTCAAGTGATACCGCAGAATGTAGCATGGATACTACATTTGGAAGCGGGTCGAACTGGGTCGGTTTTCCGTCAGCGGCGCCACGGGAGGGCGGCGCCACCGGCGACGCGCACGCTCAGGCCCTGAAGGAGGCATTGGAGGACGGCGAGGAGGTGTGAAGGCCGCCCGTTGGCCGCCCCCTCCCCCGCCAGCCCCCTGCCCTGGTACGCGGGGAAGGACGCTCCGGCGGCCAGGAAGGCGAAGGCCGCCGGCTGAGCGCTACGGAAAACGGCCCGGACCGATCGGTCCGGGCCGTTGCGTGTCTGCTGGCCGTTCAGGGCTCCTCTTCGGGAGCGGCCTGGTGGGGGCGGTAGGTCCTGATCCACTCCTCCACCGCCGCGCGCTCCCAGACCCGCACCTTCCCGCTGGCCACGGTGTCCACGGGGACGGGGAAGGTCGCACGGTTCGTGATCTCCGTGGCCCGCGTGCGCGACACGCCACCGAGCATTTCCGCGATGTCGGACAGGGCCACCAGTCTCACGCCCTGACCGTATGTACGTGCAACCCGCACACGTTGCCACTTCCAACCTTGACGGTGTGCACGTGGCAGGGGAGGCTGGAGTGGCAACACGAGGGGTAGCGGTCCGGCCACGCGCACTCAGACTCCGTGGCCGGGCCTGCCCGTTTCCTGGAGGAGGAGCACGTGGAGCAACCGGTCCCCCGCGAGGTCTGGATACCGGCGCTTGCCAAAAGGATCATCACCGCTCACCGGGACGTGGGGCACTGCAACAAATGCCGTACCGGCTCCATGGAGACATGCGAAACGCTGAGCTGGGCGCGGAGCCGGCTCCGCGCGTTCCGTACGGCCAGCGGCGGAACGGACCAGCCGTAGTGGCGGCCAGAATGCCCGTCCCCCGGCGGCCACGGCCGGACGCGGTCCCGACGTGCGTTGAGCCATGCTGCCAGCTCCGGCTGGACCTCCGGCCAGGCCAGGTCTTCAGGGTTGACCGCCGCGCGTCGGTCCAGTTCGACGGAGAGTGCGCCCTACTCTTCCGGCTCACGGCCGTGGAGCAACGGCTGACCTGTCACGGCTGGGTCTGGCTGACCGGCTACGTGCTCAGCGCGACCGGTGAGGCCCTGGAGAAACGGGAGATTTTCGTCCAGCTGGAGGGCCTCCAGCGGAACAAGTGAAGCCCACTGTTGTGACATTCAGCCACAATGGAGATCGACCCGACCGGGCCGTCAGGAGGACTGGGTGACCGACCAGCAGGACGTCTCGCTGACCGTGGCGCTCGCCGAGTACGAGCACCTACGCGAGGCGCGGCGGGCCAACGACGAGATGTCGACCGCCCGGTTCAACTTCTTCCTGGTGGTGGCCACCGGTGCGACCGCGGTTGCCGGTGGCCTGCTCGGCGGCGCCGAGGCCGGTGCGGCCCGTACCGGAGCGGTGGCCGGGCTCGGCGGGCTGGTGCTGTTGCTCGGGCTGACCGTTTTCATCCGGCAGGTCGAATTCGTGAACCGGTCCCGGTTGTACGGAATCGCCCTCGACTCGATGCGCACCTACCTGGCCCGGCGAGCATCCGACGTCACGCCGTACCTGTTGATGCCGACGCTCGACGATCCCGGCGCGGACCGGCAGCGACCGCCCGGTGGACGGTGGTTGCGCGACGCGATCGGGCTGGCCGGCACGGTGGGCCTGGTCAACAGCGTGCTGATCGGCGCCGGCGCGGGCTGGGCGACGCACGGGACCGGCTCGGCCCGCTGGCTGACGGCCGCCGTGGGCGGCCTGGTGCTGGTCGTCTCGGCGACCGCGCACGTCTGGTACGTCAGCCGGCGCACCGCATGGGCCGCCCGCCGCATCCGGGCCGCAGTACGCCAGCGGCACGCCGTCCCGACCAGCACCGCCGCGATGGTCAGCACCTCGGATCCCGCCGGCTAAGCCGGAACGGACGAGCAACCGGGCCCGGTCAGCCGGAGCCGGCGAGAAACCGGCCCGGTCAGACGTCGGTCCGGCCGGCTTCCTCGGCCTCGATCTGGCGGTTCCAGTCGGGCTTCGACGAGCGCCAGCCCTCGTCGTCGACGCCGCGCCGCCAGTAGCCGGAGATGGACAGCCGGTCCAGCGGCACGCCGCGCTCGATCCGCAGCAGCCGGCGCAACTCCCGGACGAAGGTGGCCTCGCCGTGCACGAAGGCGTGCACCGCACCCGCTGGGAACTCCGCCGCGCGCACCGCCGCCACCAGGGCTTTCCCCACGGTACGACCCTCGCGGTGCAGCCAGACGATCTCGGTGGCCGGGCCGGCGGCCAACTTGATCTCCTCCGCCGGACCGTCGACCTCGACGAAGACCCGGGCGACGGCGTCGACGGGCAGCCGGTCCAGGGCCGCGCCGATGGCCGGCAGCGCGCTCTCGTCGCCGACCAGCAGGTGCCAGTCGGTGGTCGGGTCCGGCGCGTACGCGCCACCGGGGCCGAGCAGGTTGATCACGTCACCGGGGCGGGCGTTCGCGGCCCACGGACCGGCCAGGCCCTCGTCGCCGTGGTACACGAACTCGATGGTCAACTCGCCGGTGGCCGGGTCCCAGGCGCGAACGGTGTAGCTGCGCAGCCGGGGCCACCGGTCCCGGGGCAGGTCGCGCCGGATCGCCTCGATGTCCACCGGTTCCGGGTACGTCACGCCGGGCGGCGGGAACAGCAGCTTGACGTAGCTGTCGGTCCAGTCGGCGGGCGCGAACCCGGCCAGCCCGTCGCCGCCGAGCACCACCCGGATCAGATGCGGGGTGAGTCGCTCGGTGCGCACCACCCGGGCCGCATGGACCTTCTTCTTCCGCTGCTCCGCCATGCGACTTAGGTTACCCTAAGTCGCCGGCCGGGGCGGTCGCCGCCCCCGGCACCCGACCGTTGGCCGGGGCACCCGGCGCCAGCGGGTCCGGCGCCGACGGGCCGCCCGACACGGGGAAGGCCGGATCGGCCGCGGCCGCCCTGGCCCGGCTGCGCCGGGCGTAGCCGACTGTCCAGAAGACGAGGGCGGCGATCACCACGAACGGCAGGATGTTCGAGACCAGCACCATCGTGCCGACCGGCAGCTGGTAGCTGAGCACGATCCGGATGATCGCCTCGACCAGGAAGGTGGTCCCCCACACCAGGGTCAGCACCCGCTGGGTACGCCGGAAGCCGGCGTACCGCCAGAGCCCGTTCCACCAGGCCAGCCGCTCGGCGGACCCGTCGGTGGCGAACTTGCGCCCGAAGTAGAACATCAGCGGCCGGGGCATCAGCAGCGAGCCGAGCAGGACGAGACCGAACAGCCCGGTCACGGCCGACTCCTTGACCAGCGCCAACCGCTCGCTGTCGAAGATCACCGAGCTGGCCACCCCGAGGCCGATGAGGACGAGGGTGAGCACGCCGAAGTCGTCGATCCGGCGTCGGATCAGATAACTCCCGAGGATCTCGACCGCCGGCCAGACCGCGCTGATCGCCAGTGCGGCCACCACGCCCGTCCCCCGGTCGACGAGGACGGCGTAGGTCAGGTAGGGCAACACGACGTTGAACACGATCGTGGGGCCGAAGTGGAGGAGTAGTGCCCGGAACCGTGCCATCGCCGTCTCCCAGATATACGACAACTATGCTCACGTACGTGAGCGAGAATGTAGCATCAGAGGCGCCGCTCAGCGTGTCCCGTGCACGCTCCGTGGGACTGGTCCCGTTCCTCTTCGGGGTGACCAGGCAGGCGGAGTTACCGGGGATCGCCCTCACCCGGCTGCTGGGCGACCTCGGGCTCACCGAGGCCGCGGCCCGCGCCCTGCTGCAACGGATGTGCCGGGACGGGCAACTCGCCCGCACCCGCCGCGGCCGTGGGGTCGACTACCGACTCGCCGGGAACACCGCGCGCGGATTCGACCGCGTCCGGACCAGCGACCGGCCAACCGCGACCGAATGGACGGGCGCCTTTCACGCGCTGCTGTACCAGGTGCCGGAGCGCGACCGGGCGTTCCGCGACGCGCTGCGCCGCGCCGCCGTGATGTCCGGGTACGGGATCCTGCAACAGGGCGTGTTGATCTCGCTGACCGACCGCGCCGACCAACTCGCCCCGCTGGCCGACCCGCCGGCGGGCGCGACGGTCCACCGTGCGCGGTTGGCGATGCCGGCGGCGGAGGCGGCCCGGGCCGCCCGGCACGCCTGGTCGCTGGACGAGCTGACCGCCCGGCACGCCCGGCACGCCCGGACGTTACGGGACGCCGTACGACAGGTCCGGACGCCACCCGCGGCGACACCGGCCACCCTCCGACGGTACGCGGAGCTGCTCCGCGACCCGATGCTCGACATACTGCGCAGCCCGCGCCTGCCCGCGCCGCTGCTGCCGGCGGACTGGCCGATGCCGGACCTCCAGGCCGCCATCCACGAGGTCCACCGGATGTACGGGGTACCCGCCGTCGGCTACGCGCGGAGCCTGGTCGCCGAGGCGGGCGGGGCTGCCGGCCCCGGCGGGTAACGGCCGGCCCTGCCATCGGCCAGGGGACGGGCCGGACCTCGGTCGGCGGTCGGGCTGTTCCCGACCGAGTGGCCCGGTTCGGTGCGGCCCCGGGACGCCCGGCTCAGCCGGCGAGTTTGGCCAGCGGGGTACCCGGATCCGCGAGCCGGTCCAGGTCGACCCGGTGGCCCGCCCAGCCGGCCCGCACGAGGACCTGGATGTCGTCCTGCACGTCCCAGACGTTCGCGTTCATCCCGGCCAGCACCCGGCCGTCGCGGACCCAGAAGGCGAGGAACTCGGGTGCCCCGCCGGGCCGGACGGTCGGGTCGCCCCGGAACACCACCCGGTCGTAGCCGTCCGGCGGCACCCAGCCGGCGTACTCCATGCCCAGGTCGTACTGGTCGGAGAAGAAGTAGGGCAGCGGGTCGTGGCTGACCTGTTGGCCGAGCATCGACCGGGCGGCGGCCGGGCCGCCGTGCAGGGCGTTGGCCCAGTGTTCGACCCGGATCCGGGCGTCCAACAGCGGGTGGTGGAAGGCCGCCACGTCGCCGCAGGCGTAGACGTCCGGGTCCGCGGTGCGCAGTGCCGCGTCGGTGACGACGCCGTCGTCCACCGGCAGGCCGGCGGCCTCGGCCAGTTCCACGTTCGGCCGTACGCCGACGGCGACCAGCACCAGGTCGGCCGGCAGTTCGGTGCGGTCGTCCAGCACCACGTGGCTGAGCCGGCGCTCGTCCAGGCTGCCGAACTCGGTGACCTCGACGTCGAACCGGAACTCCACCCCGTGCGCGGCGTGCAGGTCCCGGTAGACGGCGCCCAGTTCGTCGCCGAGCACCCTTCGCAGCGGCAGGGCGCCCCGCCCGACGACGGTCACCCGGCAGTCGCGCTGCCGCGCCGCGGCGGCCACCTCCAGACCGATCCAGCCGGAACCGATGATGACGACCTGGGTGCCGGGCCGCAGCGCGGGCAGCAGTTCCTCGGCCTCGGCCAGCGTGCGCAGCTGGCGGACCCCGGCCAGGCCCATTCCCGGTACGGGCAGCGGCCGGACCCGGCAGCCGGTGGCCAGCAGCAGTTTGTCGTAGCCGACCCGGTCCACCCCGTCCACCAGCACCTCGTGCCGGTCCCGGTCCAGGCCGGTCACCCGGCGGCCGAGCAGCAGTTCGACGTCGTGCTCGGCGTACCAGGACGGCTCGTGCACGAACGCCGCGTCCCGCTCCTGCGTGCCGAGCAGGTAGCCCTTGGACAGCGGCGGCCGTTCGTACGGAGGGTCGATCTCCTCGCCGATCAGCAGCACCCGGCCGCGGTGGCCCGCCGACCGCAGGGTCTCGGCCGCTTTGGCGCCGGCCAGCGAGGCCCCGACGATGACGAAGGTCGGCTCGTTCGAATCGGTCATGACACCAGCCTGCTCCGGATCGGCGAGCCGGGCAAGCAGACCGCCGAGCACGGTTGGTCAGCGGACCGGCGGACACCGGCCGGCGGGCGAGCCGCCGAGGGCGTCAGGAGGTGCTGAGGCGGCGGTGCCAGTCGGTCGCGCCGGGGTCGGTCAGCGAGGCGACCTGGTCGATCACCACGCGCAGCCGGGCCGCGTCGTCCGGCGCGGCCTTCCACCAGGGGGCGAAGACCGGATCGAGGACGTCCGGCGCGCGTTCGGTCAGTCGGTGCACCAGGTCGCGCAGGATCTCCCGCTGCCGGGCGTACCGGCTTTCGGCGCCGGGGCGGCGCATCACGTACCGCAGGGCCATGCCCTTCAGCAGCGCGCACTGGGCCCGGATGTCCCGGGGCACGACCAGGTCCGCGGCGTACCGGCGCAGCGGTGCGGCGCCGAAGCGCCGCCGGGTCGCCGACACCGCGGCCACGACGAACCGTCCGGTGAGGACGCTGGTGGTCGCCTTCACCGCGGCCTGGGCGCGGTGGCTGCCGTCGTAGTCGGCCAGCGGCGCCAGCACCGGGTCACCGAGCAGATCCACCAGTACGGCGGACAGGTCGACGGCCGACTCCGGGGAGTAGACGGCCGCCACGTCCGCGCAGAGGGCCGCCCGCTCGTCCGGGTCGTCCAGCAGCCGGTCCAGGGTGAGGTAGCCGCCGTGTACGCCGTCCTCCACGTCGTGCACCGAGTAGGCGACGTCGTCGGCCCAGTCCATCACCTGCGCCTCCAGGCTGCGGGCCTGCGCCGGGGCGCCCCGACGCAACCAGTCGAACACCGCCGTGTCGTCGGCGTACACGCCGAACTTGCGCTGCCCGGGCCGGCGCGGCCAGGGATACTTGCCGGTGGCGTCCAGGGCCGCCCGGGTCAGGTTGAGCCCGGCCGACGAGCCGTCCGGCGCGAAGACCTTGGCCTCCAGCCGGGTCAGCACGCGCAGCGTCTGCGCGTTGCCCTCGAACCCGCCGCACGGCCGGGCCAGGTCGTCCAGCGCGTCCTCGCCGTTGTGCCCGAACGGCGGGTGCCCGAGGTCGTGGGCGAGCCCGGCGACGTCCACCACGTCCGGGTCGCAGCCGAGCCGGGCGCCCATCTCCCGGGCGATCTGCGCGACCTCCAGCGAGTGGGTCAGCCGGGTCCGCAGGAAGTCGTCGGTGCCGGCCACGTGCACCTGCGTCTTGGCGGCCAGCCGTCGGAACGCCGCCGAGTGCAGCACCCGGGCCCGGTCCCGCTCGTACGGGCCGCGGCCGTGCCCGGCGTCCTTGGCCGGCTCGGCGACCAGGCGCTCGGCGTCGGGGTCGTCACTGATCAACCGGCACCGTCACCCGGCACGACCGTTCCGCCCACGATCAGTCCCGCCCGGCCAGGACGCAGAACTCGTTGCCCTCCGGATCGGCCAGCACCGTCCACGGCTCGTCACCCCGCTGCCCGATGTCGACGTGCCGGGCACCCATGTCGACCAGCCGCTCGACCTCGGCCTCCCGGTCGGTGGGGCGCAGGTCGATGTGCAACCGGTTCTTGATCGCCTTGTCCTCGGCGACCGACAGGAACACCAGTCCGGGCAGGGCGTCCGGGGTCTGGCGGATCTCCACCTCGTCGGCCTCCTCGTGGACGATCCGGTAACCCAGTGCCTCGGCCCACCAGCGCGCCAGCCGCGCCGGGTCGTGGGAGTCGACGACCAGGCTCTCCCAGACACTGCCCACGATCGGTACCTCCGTCGTACGTCACGGTGAAAAGCGGATTCCGATCAGGTTAACCCGCGGCGCGGTACGGCAAACGCCCACGGACGGCCGGAGGTCCGCGTTCCGGTACCACCGGACGGGCACCCCACCGCCGGGAACCGGCGGTGTAACGTGCCGGAGACACCCCGTCACACGTCGACAGCGAGGGGGCACCGGTGGACGCCGAAGGCGCCATGCAGGGTGAGCTGCACCGACTGCGTCGGCACCGGCCGGAGGTGTCCGGCGCGGTCCTGGCCGGGGTCGACGGGCTGCTCGTCGCCAGCGACCTGCCCGGCTTCGAACCGGACCACGTGGCGGCGCTGGCCGCCGCCAGCGCGGGCCTCGGGCAGCGGTTCACCACCACGCTCGGCCACGGGCCGCTGCGGGAGTACGTCGTCCGCGGCACGGGCGGGTGCGTGGTCACCTACCCGGCCGGTCGGCAGGCCCTGCTCAGCCTGGTCACCGTGGTCGACGCCGAGCTGACCCTGCTGCACGACGAGGCGCGCGCGGTGGCCCGTCGGCTGGGCGAGTTCGTCGACTCGCTCTGGCCGCAGCCGCCGTTGGTCGAGTCGCCGCCGCGTGCCGACCCGCAGGCACCGCTCGCCGCGCGTACCCCGATGTCCACCCTGCCCGGCACCTACCGGTCCAACAACGGCAACAACGGCAACTACGGCGGCCGCCCGCCGCGGCGCGGGTGACGCGGCGCGACGGGCGGTCGGATCGGACCGGTACGCCGGTCAGCGGCTGTCCGAGCCGGCCGTGGTGATCGCGGCCCGGCCGGCCTCCAGTCGGGCCACCGGCACCCGGAACGGCGAGCAGGACACGTAGTCCAGGCCGACCTCGTGGAAGAAGTGCACCGAGTCCGGGTCGCCGCCGTGCTCGCCGCAGACGCCCACCTTCAGGTCCGGCCGGGCGGCCCGGCCCTCCTCGGTGCCGATCCGGACCAGCCGGCCCACGCCGTCGCGGTCCAGCGTCTCGAACGGCGAGACACCGAAGATCCCCCGCTCCAGGTACGCCGAGAAGAACGCCGCCTCCACGTCGTCCCGGGAGAAGCCCCAGGTGGTCTGGGTCAGGTCGTTGGTGCCGAAGGAGAAGAACTCGGCCGCCTCGGCGATCTGCCCGGCGGTCAGCGCGGCCCGGGGTAGCTCGATCATCGTGCCGATCAGGTACGGCAGCTCGATCCCCTCCCGCTCGCAGACCTCGCGGGCGACCCGTTCCGCCTCGTCCCGGACCAGTTCGAGTTCCTGCACCGCGTCGACCAGCGGGATCATGATTTCCACCCGCGGGTCGCCGCCGGCCTTGCGCCGTTCGGCCGCCGCCTCGATGATCGCGCGGACCTGCATGGCGAACAGGCCGGGGACCACGATGCCCAGCCGGACACCGCGCAGCCCCAGCATCGGGTTCTGCTCGTGCAGCCGGTGCACCGCCTGTAGCAGCCGCAGCTCGTTCTCGTGCCGTTCGCCGCGCGCCTCGGCCACCGCCACCCGCACCGACAGTTCGGTGATGTTCGGCAGGAACTCGTGCAGCGGCGGGTCGAGCAGCCGTACGGTCACCGGCAGGCCGTCCATCGCGGTGAAGATGCCGATGAAGTCCTCCCGCTGCAACGGCAGCAGCGCGGCCAGCGCCTCGTCCCGCTCGTCGTCGGAGTCGGCCAGGATCAGCCGCTCGACGTACTGCCGACGCTCGCCGAGGAACATGTGCTCGGTCCGGCACAGGCCGATGCCCTGCGCGCCGAACCGGCGGGCCCGCTCGGCGTCCTCGGGGGTGTCCGCGTTGGCCCGGACCGCCAGCCGGCGCGCCCGGTCGCCGTGCGACATGATCCGGTGCACCGCCCGGACCAGGTCGTCGGCCTGCTCGTCGGTCGGGTCGAGTTGCCCCTCGAAGTAATCGACCACCGGGGACGGCACCACCGGCACCTCGCCGCGGTAGACCGCGCCGCTGCTGCCGTCGATGGAGATCAGGTCGCCCTCCTCGACCACCAGGCCGTGCGGCCCGGTGAGCCGGCGCCCCTTGGTGTCGACGTTGAGTTCCTCGGCGCCGCAGACGCAGGTCTTGCCCATGCCCCGGGCCACCACGGCGGCGTGCGAGGTCTTGCCGCCGCGCGAGGTGAGGATGCCCTGGGCGGCGATCATGCCGTCCAGGTCGTCCGGGTTGGTCTCCCGGCGGACCAGGATGACCTTCTCCCCGGACCGGGACCACTTCACCGCCGTGTACGAGTCGAAGACCGCCCGGCCGACGGCGGCGCCCGGTGAGGCGTTCATGCCCCGGGTGACCAGCTCGGCGTCGGTGCTGTCGCCGAACCGGGGGAACATCAACTGGGCGAGCTGCACGCCGTTGACCCGGTGCAGCGCCTCGTCCAGGTCGATCAGCCCCTCGTCGACGAGCTGGGTGGCGATCACGAACGCGGCGGCGGCGGTGCGCTTGCCGACCCGGGTCTGCAGCATCCACAGCTTGCCGCGTTCGATGGTGAACTCGATGTCGCAGAGGTCCTTGTAGTGCTCCTCCAGCCGGGCCATGATGCCGAGCAGCTCGTCGTACGACCGCTTGTCGAGCCGTTCGAGGTCCTGCAGCGGCACGGTGTTGCGGATGCCGGCCACCACGTCCTCGCCCTGGGCGTTGGCCAGGTAGTCGCCGTAGATGCCCTGGTGGCCGCTGGCCGGGTCGCGGGTGAAGGCGACGCCGGTGCCGGAGTCGGCGCCGAGGTTGCCGAAGACCATGGCCACCACGTTGACGGCGGTGCCGAGGTCGGCCGGGATCCGTTCCTGCCGGCGGTAGAGCACCGCCCGCTCGGCGTTCCACGACTCGAAGACCGCGTTGACGGCCAGGTCGAGCTGCTCGCGCGGGTGCTGCGGGAAGTCCCGCCCGGTGTGCTTGATGAAGATCGTCTTGTACGCGTCGACCAGCACCCGCAGGTCGTTCGCGTCGAGGTCCAGGTCGTTCGTGGTGCCCTTGGCCCGCTTGGCGCCCTCCAGGGCGTGTTCGAACTCGTCCCCCGGCACGTCGCAGACGGTCTTGCCGAACATCTGGATCAACCGGCGGTAGGAGTCCCAGGCGAACCGCTCGTTGCCGCCGGCCTGGGCGGCCAGGCCGGTCACGCTCTCGTCGTTCAGGCCGACGTTCAGGACGGTCTCCATCATGCCCGGCATGGAGAACTTGGCGCCCGAGCGGACCGAGACCAACAGCGGGTCGGCCGGGTCACCCAGCCGCTTGCCCATGGCCCGCTCCAGCGCGGCGAGGTGGCTGTCGACCTCCTCGGCCAGCCCGTCCGGGGCGTCGCCGGAGTCCAGGTACGCCTTGCAGGCCTCGGTGCTGATGGTGAATCCGGGTGGCACCGGCAGGCCGAGGTTGGTCATCTCCGCCAGGTTGGCACCCTTGCCGCCCAGCAGATCCTTCATGTCCTTGTTGCCCTCGGCGAAGTCGTACACGTATTTCTGCCGCGCCGTCTGTTCCGATGCCACCGGAGCCTCCCATGTGCCGCTCAACACTGAACGATGGTTTAGTTGGGTTCATACCCTGCGCGTCGGGTCCCGTACCAGGAGTTCTGGTCCCGCCGGTGGGCGAAGGCTAAGCGCTGCCGGGCCGGCCCGGGAGCGTTCGGTGACAATGTGCACAGCCGTCCTCCGTGCCCTGGTCCGGAGCGGTCCATGGGAGCGATCTCACGAGCAGGACCGCGCATTTCGGGCGGGTACATTTGGTCCGGTACCCGACCCGGTCGTCCGGCCAGTTCCACCCCCGACATCCCTCCCTGGTTACCCCTCCCCCCGGTAAAGGACCCCTCCGTGACCACGCACGCCGGAATCCCCCAGGACCCCGCCGAGCACACCGCCGCCGCGCCCGTCCCCCGTCCGCGGGCCGGCGGGCCGCGCGTCGCCCGCGGCGGCTTCGACGCCGTACTGCCGGCGCCGGTCGAGGTCGAACCGGCCGACGGTCCGGGCTACCGGCTGACCGCCGGGACCGTGATCCGCACCGGCCCCGAGCCGGCGGTACGGGCCGTCGGGGAGTACCTCGCCGGCCTGCTCCGGCCGGCCACCGGGCTCACCCTCCCGGTCACCGACGCCGACCCGACCGCCGCGACCGGTCCGGCGGCCGGGATCACCCTGTCGCTCACCGGGACCGCCGCCGGGCCCGACGGCCCCCGCGGTCCCGACCAGGGCGGGCCGGCCGGCGAGGCCCCGGAGCGGCTCGGTGCCGAGGGGTACCGGCTGACCAGCGGTACGGACGGGGTCGGCATCCTGGCCGACACCGCCGCCGGGCTGTTCCACGGCGTCCAGACGCTGCGCCAACTGCTGCCGGCCGCGATCGACCGGGACACCCCGCAGGACGGCCCGTGGGAGGTGCCGGCCGGCCGGATCGTCGACCACCCCCGGTACGCCTACCGCGGCGCCATGCTCGACGTGGCCCGGCACTTCTTCCCCGTGGCCGACGTGCTGCGCTTCGTCGACCACCTGGCCCGCTACAAGATCAACCACCTGCACCTGCACCTCACCGACGACCAGGGCTGGCGGATCGAGATCGAGTCCTGGCCCCGGCTGACCGAGGTCGGCGGCGCCACCGAGGTGGGTGGCGGCCCCGGCGGCTACTACACCGGAGCCGACTACCGCCGCATCGTCGCGTACGCGGTGGCCCGGCACATCACCGTCGTGCCCGAGATCGACGTGCCCGGGCACACCAACGCCGCCCTCACCGCGTACGGGCAGCTCGCCCCGGACGGGGTGGCCCCGCCCGCGTACACCGGCGAGGACGTCGGCTTCAGCTCGGTGGCGGTCCACGGCGACGTCAGCTACGACTTCCTGGCCGACGTGCTGGGCGAGGTGGCGGCGCTTACCCCGGGGCCGTACCTGCACGTCGGCGGGGACGAGGCGTTCACCCTCGGGCCGGCCGAGTACGCCACCTTCATGAACCGCCTGCAGCCGATCGTCTCCGCCACCGGCAAGACGGTGCTGGGCTGGCACCAGCTGGCCGCGGCCGACGTGCGGCACGAGCCGGGCCGGGTGATCCAGTACTGGGGCACCGCCACCGCCGACGAGTCCGTGGCCGCCGCGGTACGGGCCGGCGCCCGGCTGATCCTCTCCCCCGGCAACCGCAGCTACCTGGACATGAAGTACAGCGAGCGGACTCCGCTGGGCAAGGACTGGGCCGGACTGATCGACGTCCGCGCCGCGTACGACTGGGACCCGGGCGGCCACCTCGACGGCGTACCCGGGTCGGCGGTGCTGGGCGTCGAGGCGCCGCTGTGGACCGAGACGGTCGACTCGATGAGCGACATCGAGTTCATGACCTTCCCCCGGCTGCCCGCCGTCGCCGAACTCGGCTGGTCACCCGCCGAGCGGCACGACTGGGCGGACTTCGCCGCCCGGCTGGCCGCCCAGGCGCCCCGGTGGACCGCCGCCGGCATCGTCTTCCACCGCAGCGCCGACGTGCCGTGGACGGACGACGCGCACGGCGCGACCGAGCCGCCCGCGGACGGCCGGGCCGATGCCCTGCCGGGCCCCCGCGCCTCGGGCGACGCCGTGACCGCCGGCTGAGTCGCCGACCCGACCGGGAACGCGCGGTGCGGCCGGCCGGCTCCGCCGCGCGGTCTCAGTCGGGGAAGAACGCGGTGAGGGCGGCGGCGGTCTGCGCGGCGTGGGTGGTGACGAAGTAGTGCCCGCCCTCGACGGTCCGGCAGCCGGCGACCAGGTCGGCCGGCAGCCGGGTCGCCACCTCCGCCGGCGTGCAGAGCGGGTCCTCGGCCCCGAGCAGCACATGCACCGGCACGGTCACCGGCAGGTCGAAGCCGTCCGGCAGCAACGCCACGTCCCGACGGAACCGGGGCAGCAGCAGGCGGGCGATCTCGTCCGGGCCGAACGTGCCGGCCGGCAGCAGGCCGAGCCGGGTCAGGCCGGCGATCAGGCGGTGGTCGTCCGGTTCGGCCAGCAGGTCCCGCAGCACCGGTCCGGCCAGCAGCGGCGGGGCGGCGAGCACCAGGCGTACCCCGGCCAGGTCCGCGCCGGCGACCTCGGCGATCGCCGCCACCAGCGCCGCGCCCAGGCTGTGGCCGAGCAGCACCGACCCCTCCCCCAGGTACGGCCGGACGGCCCGCCACCAGCCACGGGCCGCCCGGTCCAGGGTGACCCCGTCGGCGTAGTCCGCCTCGCCCGCCACCACCCGCCAGCCGGGCGGCAACTGGCCGGCCAGCCGGGTGAACGACCCCGACGAACCACCGGCGTGCGGTACGCAGACCAGGGTGCGACCCGGCCCACCGCCACCCCCGCCGGGTCGGCCCGAGGCGTCGGTCCGGTCCGCGGCCGTAGCGTCGGGTCGGTCCGGGGCGTCGGGCCGGCCGGCGCGGAGCACCCGCAGCGTCACCGGCACCGGCTCGACGCCCGCCGCGCGCAGCTTGAACCGGGCCAGCTTGCCGGTCGAGGTGACCGGCAACCGGTCGACCACCTCCACCGCCACCGGCCGCTTGAACGGCGGCAGGCCGGCCCGGAACGCCTTCCACGCCGCCCGGCGTAGCGCCGCCGACTCGGTGCCGTCGGCCGGCACCAGGTACGCCACGGCCTGCTCCAGCCCGCTGTGGTCCCGGGACCCGACGACCGCGCACTGCGCCAACCCGGCCAGGCCGCGTACGGCGTTCTCGATCTCGACCGGCGCGACCTTGTAGCCGCCGATGTTGAGCAGGTCGTCGCGCCGGCAGACGTACTCGATCGCGCCGTCGGGCCGGCGGCGGACGATGTCACCGGGGTACGCCCCGCCGTCGGCGAAGGTCCGGGCCTGCGCCTCGGGCCGGTCCAGGTAGCCGGCCGCGACGCAGCCGCCGGCCACGTGCAGCCGCCCCTCGGCGCCGTCCGGCAGCACCCGCCCCTCGTCGTCGCGGACCGTGAGGGTGACCCCGGGCACCGCCGTGCCGGTCGAGTCCGGCTCGGTGCCCCGGGTCGCCACCACGATGTGCAGCACCTCGGTGGCGCCCAGCCCGTTGCACAGCGGCACGCCGAAGCTCTCGGTGAACCCGGCACAGACCGGACCCGGCAGGTGTTCCCCGGCGGACACCGCCAGCCGCACCGAGCCCAGGTCCGGCGGGTCGCCGTGCCGGGCCCGGTCCAGCAGCGCCGCGTAGATCCGGGGCACCGCGCACAGCACCGTCGGGCGGTGCCGGGCGACGGTGGCGACCACCCCGTACACGTCGGGCGGGCCCGGGCGCAGCACCGCGCTGGCCCCGGCGGCCAGCGGGAACAGCAGCGAGTTGCCGAAGCCGTACCCGAAGGAGAGCTTCGCCGTGGAGAACACCCGGTCGGCCGGGGTGAGGTCGAGCAGCCGGGCGAAGCCGGCGAGCACCGCGTCGATGCCGGCGACGGTGTGCCGGACGCCCTTCGGCACGCCGGTGCTGCCCGAGGTGTACTGGATCAGCACCACGTCCGCCGGTGCCTGCGGTGCCGCCGGCGCCAGGTCCTCGCCGGGCGTGCCGTCGCCGGGCGTGCCGTCTTCGTCGGGGGCGGGACCGGCCCGGTCCGGTCCGCCGCGCGGCACGTCGAGCGGCCCGGCGGCCGGCAGCGCCCGGGCCGCCCGGTCGTCCAGGTGCAGGTACCCGGCGGCGCAGTCACCGGCGATGAAGGACACCTCGGCCGGGGTCAGCATCGAGCTGACCGGCACCGCGACCATGCCCCGCCACCACAGCGCGAGCACCGCCACCACGGTTGCGATCGCGTCGTCCGCCACCACCAGGCCGCACGCCCCGGCCGGGACGCCGGCCCGGTCCAGCCGGGCCGCGTAGCCCCGGACGGCCCGGTACAGCTCGGCGTAGGTGATCGAGCCGTCCGCGTCGACGAGGGCGGTCGCCCCGCCCCCGCCGGTCGTGACCCGGGCACCTACCAATCGCTCGACGAGATTTGTTGGCACGACGACGAGACCTCCACGATGGATGCGTTGCCGGTCGGCTCGACCGCGAGGGCGAGCAGGTTCGCCGGTCGGTCCGCGACGCGGCAGCGGGCCACCGCGCAAACCACCGCCAGCAGTCCGCCGGCCGCGCCGAGGTCGCCCAACCGCCGCTCGACGTGCCACACCGGCCGGCCGGCGAGCGCGTCGACGACGGCCGGGTCGGGCGTGGACAGCACCACCGCGTCCACCGGGCCGGCCGCGTCGACGAGATCCCGGAGCCGGCCGCCGAGCCGGTCCGGGTCCAGACCGACCCGACGGGCGCCGCGCAGCACGACCGCCGAGCCGTCCGAGGCGTCCGGGGCATCCGCCGGCTCGACGGCCAGGCAGACGGCCCCCTCGGCCGGGACGTGGTCGCCGGTCGCGCCGGCCAGGCTCCACCGGCTCAGCGACGCGGACGCGCCGACCAGCGCCCGCGGCGCCTCACCGGCGGCGAGCAGCCGGACCGCCTCGACCAGCGCCGACAACCCCGCCGTCGGGCCGCCGAGCAGCGTCTCGACCGGTCCGGTACGACCGAGCCGGACGGACACCGTCGAGGCCGGCCCGTTGTGCGCCGAGGCCGGCGCGACGAGCGGGCTACTCAGCCCGGGTTCGAGCAGCGCGGCGTCGGTGCAGATGGCGGCGTACTCGGCCAGCCCGGCGGTGGAACTGGCCCACAGCACGGCCGCCGGGTCCGGCCCGGTGTGCCGGTCCGGGGTGGCCTGCGCGGCGGCGGCGAGCGCGAGCAGCGACTCGTGCGGCCAGCCGCGCAGTCCCCGGGTCGGCAGCCGGTCCGGCAGGCGTACCTCGACCGGGCCGTGCACCCGGCGGTCGAGCGGGGCGAGGTCGGTGTCCGGCGCGACGAACCGTCGGTCGGCCGCCGGCACGGCGACCCGGCCGGTGACCTGGTCGAGCAGGTCGTCCGGTCCGGCCACTCCGGCCAGCCGCAGGCCCAGGCCACGGACCGCGAAGCTCCCGTCAGCCGACATCGCCGTCACCCTTCCCGACCGACAGGCCGTCGCCCCTCCCGACCGACAGGCCGTCGCCCCTCCCGACCGGCAGGCCGTCGCCCTTCCCGAAAAGCAGGGTGGTCACCGCCCCACCGAACCCGAACGCCGGGCTGGCCACCAGGTCCAGCCGGGTCCGCCGGCCCTCGGGCGGGACCAGGTCGATCCCGTCGCACTCCGGATCCGGTCGGTGCAGCGTCACGTTCCCGGGGACGAAGTCCTCGGCCAGCGCCCGGACGACGAGCACCGCCTCCAGCGCCGCCGCCGCGCCGACCGCGTGGCCGAGCTGCCCCTTCACCGAGGAGACCACCGGCCGGTCCCGGCCGGCCAGCACCTTGGCGGTGGCCCGCGCCTCGACCCCGTCGTTGGCCGGCGTCCCGGTGCCGTGCGCGCAGACCCAGTCGACGTCGTCCGGCTGCCGGCCGGCCCGGGCCAGCGCCGCCTGCATCGTCGCCACCAGCGCCGCACCGTCCGGGTGCGGCTGGGTCGGGTGGTACGCGTCGGCCGCCGACGCGCAGGCCAGCAGCCGGGCCCGGACCGGACCGCCCCGGGTGGCGAGCCGGTCGGCGCGCTCCAGGACCAGCACCCCGGCCCCCTCGGCGGGCATCGTGCCGCGCCGGTCGGCGTCGAACGGCCGGACCACGTCCGGCGCCAGCGCACGCAGCGAGGTGAACATGGCGAACACCTCCAACGACAACTCGTCGACCCCGGCGCAGACCGCGACGTCCACCTCGCCGGCCCGGACCGCCCGGAAACCGGCCGCGATCGCCGCGTTGCCGCTGGAGCAACCCGGGCCGACCAGCACGGCGGGCCCGATCCCGCGGACCACCGCCCGGACCGGGTCGAGCAGGCCGTCTGCGCGGGCCCAACCGGAGCCCGACACCCGCAGTCGGCCCGGTTCGATGCCCCGGTCCAGCAGCGGCCGGGTGCCCATCACCGTGCCGACGTACAGGCCGAGCACCTCGCGCCGGTAATCGGCGGCCAGGCCGGCGTGGGCCAGCGCCTCCAGCACGGCCGCCGCCAGGTACCGGCCGGCCAGCGACTCCGGCCCGGGCACCGGGCCGGCCAGCGACTCCAGCCCGGGCACCGGGCCTACCAGCGACTCGTGTGCGGGGACCGGGCCGGCCAGCGCCGCCAGCGCGGCGGCCGGTACCTCGCCGGCCCGCCGGGTCGGATAGCCCGACACGTCGAACCGGGTCACCGGCCCGGTCAACACCCGGCCGCCGGTCACCGCGGACCAGAGCCGGTCCGCGCCGAGTCCGGCCGCGCTGACCGCGCCGACCCCGGCCACCGCCACCGCCGGAGGTCGGCCCGCGTCAGTCGGCAAGGGTCACCCCCCGGGTACGCAGCACGGCCAGTACGTCGCCGAAGCTGTTCAGCCCGGCGGCCTCGGTGTCGGTGAGCCGCACGCCGAGCTGCCGCTCGATGCGTACCACGAATTCGATCTTCTGAAGCGAGTCGATGCCCAGGTCCTCGTAGAAGGCCGCGTCCTCGGTCACGTCCGCGGTCTCCACCTCGAACGTGTCCGCGGCCAGTGCGCGCAGGTCGGCGGCCGACATCTCATTCATCCGCGGCATTCCCGGCTCCTTCCTGGTCCCCACTCGGACGCGGGCGCCCGCGAACGGCGTTGGGACAATCGTCGCAGCCAGGGGTTCAACTTTGGTATCAGTCGATATGTTGAAAGCGTCGACCGGACATCACCGCGACCAGCCAGAGTGGACGGCCCTGAAAGGTGGATTTTCCACTGTGTACCGATGACGCCCGTACCGCCTGACCCGTTGACTCTGGTGGCCACCGGACTAACCTGGTTGGAATGAAGATCGACCGGGCGTGCCGGAGCCGGCCGGGGACCGCTCAGCCGCCGGAGTCGGCCAGTTCCGCGCCGTCCGGCACGGTGTCGGCGTCCCGGTCGGCCAGCCAGCCCTCGGGCAGCAGCACCTTGCCGGGCGCGTTGGTCCGCCCGCGCGGCTGACCCAGGGTGCTCACCGGGAACGGCTCCGCCGGGTCCAGTCGGCCCAGCAGGTCGTCCAACTCGGTCAGGCCGTTCACCATCGCCAGGGCGCGGCGCAGGTCGCCGCCGACCGGAAAGCCCTTCAGGTACCAGGCGACGTGCTTACGGAAGTCGGTGCAGCCGTCCCGTTCGTCGCCCAGCCAGTCGACCAGCAACTCGGCGTGCCGGCGCATGGTCACGGCCACCTCACCCAAGGCCGGCAACCGCCGGTCCGACCGACCGGCGAAGGCCGCGGCCAGATCGGCGAAGAGCCACGGACGGCCCAGGCAACCCCGGCCGACCACCACCCCGTCGACCCCGGTGTGCGCCACCATCCGCAGCGCGTCGTCGGCCTCCCAGATGTCACCGTTGCCGAGCACCGGTACGGACAGCGCCTGCTTCAACGTCCCGATCGCGTCCCAGTCGGCAGTGCCCGAATAGCGCTGCGCGGCCGTACGCCCGTGCAGGGCCACCGCGGCCACCCCGGCGTCCTGCGCGGCGAGCCCGGCCTCGACGTACGTCAGATGGTCGTCGTCGATCCCCTTGCGCATCTTCACCGTGACCGGCACCCCGGCGGGCGCCGCCGCCGCGACCGCGGCCCGGACGATCCGGGCGAACAGCCGGCGCCGCCAGGGCAGCGCGGAGCCGCCGCCCTTGCGGGTGACCTTGGGCACCGGGCAGCCGAAGTTGAGGTCGACGTGGTCGGCCAGGTCCTCCTCCACCACCATCCGCACGGCGGCGGCGGTGACCTCCGGATCGATGCCGTAGAGCTGCAGGCTGCGCGGCCGTTCGTCGGCCCCGAAGGCGATCATGCGGAGGGTCTTCGGGTTCCGCTCGACCAGCGCCCGGGTGGTGATCATCTCGCAGACGTAGAGACCGCCACCCTGTTCCCGACACAGTTGCCGGAACGCGACATTGGTGATCCCGGCCATCGGGGCGAGCACGACCGGCGGCGACACCCGGTGCTGCCCGAGCGCCAGCGGCGGCAGCACCCCGACCTGCCCCGGCTCCGTCACCCCGACCCCGATACCCACCGCACGAGTGTACGGAGGGGTTCCGGCGCGGTCGCACTCGTCGGGCCCCGGGTGGGCCGCCCGTCACACCGGCGACCGCGTCCCGGGCGGCGAAGCGGCGTACGTTCGGGGCCACCTCAGCGGAGGCCGGGGAGGTTGGGCTGTCCGTTCGGGAGGGGCCCGTTGCTGTTCATCAGGGTGCGCAGGCCGGTTTCCTGGTAGCCGGTGGGAACGGTCGCGGACTCGAGGCAACCGCTGCCGGCGGGGATGGCCGGTGGCCGGTCCGGGAAGAGGTCCACCACCGACTCGGTCGAGTGCGGCGCGATCATTCTGAGGTCGACGCTGACGTTGGTGGTGTGCGTATCGATCCGACCCACTCCGTCCATCCGTACGAAGTACGACACCCCGTCCACGATCTTGTAGCCGTAGGCGGCGTACTGCCACCACTCGCTTCTTGCCTTCGGCACCAGCGACCACCTGGCCTCGGGCGACGGGCCGGAGCTCGGGCCACCGGTGACGGCGGCACCTGGTTTCGCCGTGCCGCCGTGGGGCGGGGGCGGCACGCAGGCGGCGAAGTACATCACCCATCCGTCGCCGCGCAGGTCGTTGAGGATCTTCGTGGACTCGATCCGGGCGGCAGTCGCAGGGTCCGTCGACCGGATCCCGATCACGTCGGCCACGACGGTGTTACGAACCGGCGTCCTGCCGGCCAGGTAGCCGGCTTCAGCGTGCGGCTTCCGATCCCGGGCCACCAACGGGTCGGCCAGCATGGCCTTCACCCGGTCCCGGTCCAGGTCGGTGGTATCGGCCGGACAACCCGCCAGCAGGGCCACCGCCGGCAGGGCCACCACGGCGGTACGCAGACGCCGCCCGATCATGACGGAACGATCACTCCCTGGACGTGGTGGTACCCGAGCGCGGACGTGTTCCCGTTGCGGAAGTCGTCCTCGCTGACCACCGCCATGTTCCCGGACGGGTCGTAAAAGATCAGGTTGCCGCCCTCGTGGCCGACCAGCAGCACGTAGTGCGCCGGATACGAGTCGCCGATGAGCACCGGCACGGTGTGCCCGGCATCCACCGCACCAATGGCGTCGTCCAGGGCGGGATTGACCGACCCCGGGCTGGTGTCGTCCACCAGCCGCCAGTCGTAGCGGGCTCCGAACGAGTCGGCGTGCTCGTTCAACTCGTCGCTGACTCCCCACGGGCTGGTCCCCAACCGCTGCGGCCAGGTCGTGTTGGTGGCGTCGTGGATCCGCAACTCCTCGGCCCTGAGCCGGTCCGCGAACGTCGGCACCTCACCGTCCTCGCCGGTGCCGGTAAGGCTCAAGGCGTAGATCGGGTCGTTCATCGCCCGGGCGATGAGGATCGAGGTCGAGCCACAGGTGGTGCCGTCGACCTGACGGACGGCGGTGCCACCGTGGGTGACCGGCCCACGGGCGCCGGGGTCGACCAGGCTGAGCTGGGTGCGCAGCCAGTACTCGGACCGGCCCCGGATCCGGTCGGCGAACGAGTCGATCTCCTCGACGCCGTGGCCGGCCGCGAGGGCCTTCATCAGGTACGCCCGCTCCACCGACGAACCGGCCCGCGCCAGCAGCTCGTCGAACCGCTGCCGTTCGGCGGGCGGGAGCGCGTCCAGCAGGTCACCGGCCCGCCGCAGCTGGGCGGTGCTGAGGATCCCGTTGTCCTCGGCACCCGAACCGGAGATGCCCGCCGCGGCGAGTCGTACCGTGTCGAACGGCGACCCGGCCGAGGCGCCGAACGCCCCGGCGCGGGCCTTGCCGGTCACGTCCCGCAGTCCCCGGCGCAGCGTGTCCTGCGCCGCCTGGAGCTGCTCGAACACCCGGATCGCGGCGCGCACCGCGGCCAGCGCCCGGCGCAGCAGGTCGTCGAAGCCGTCCTCGTCCCACCAGCGCGCCACGGTGGCGACCAGGGCCCGGCCGATCTCCAGCAGGCTGTCCAGCTCCCGGCCCACGTCGGCGAGCGCCTGGCGGTGGTCGGCCAGTTCCCGGTCGAGCCGGCGCACCTCGTCGGCGTAGACCTCCAGCAGGCCCGCCGTGGTCCGCATCGCGGGTGCGGCCTGCTCCATCAGCGTCTGGGTCGCCGTCAGCGCGGCCACCGCCCCGGTGCCCGACTCGCCCCGCCAGACCGCGGGCACCGAGCCGGCCACCGCGTCGAGGGCGCCGTGGGTGCCGTCCAGGGCCGACGCCATCCGCCGGCAGGCCGCCGCCTGGGCGTCGATGCCGGCCGGGTCGCCGGGGACGTCCCGGGTGATCGACGTCAACTCGTGCCACAGCGAGGCGAGCAGACCGGCCAGCGCGACCGGGTCGCCCACCGTCGCCAGCGCCGCCGCCGCGTCGCGCAGCCGGACCAGGACGGTGCTCACCTGCCGCCGGTCGTCGGAGGTCATGGCCGCGCCCCCCTATCGCGGCCCGGCCGACTGACCGGGCACCCGGCCGGGCGACGGGTCCGGCGACGGGCCGGGCGACGGGTCCGGCGACGGGCCGGGCGACGGGCCGGTCGGGCGCAGTCGGGACGCCACGTACTCGTCCACGCTGGTGAAGCCGGCCGCCGCGGCCTGGGCGGCGACGCACCAGCGTTCCAGCACGGCCTGGTAGACCCGGAAGTCGGCGGCCCAGGCCGTGCGCATCGCCTCGATCGCCCGGGTCGCCTCGGTCAGTTGCACGGTCGCGGCCGGATCGGCCAGGTCCCGTTCCCAGCCGGCGGCCGCGGCCCGCAGTTCCTCGGCGAGGTCGCAGACGGACCCGCCGGTGCGCCGGATGTGTGCCGGTTCCGCGTACGTCTCAGGCACGGTCTCCCCCAGTCGGTCGGGAGACAGCGTAGCCAGGCGGGTCAATGGGTACGGGCCGCCGGCAGGACCGCGAGGAGGGCCGGCAACAGACCCCGCGCCGACGATCTCTCCCGCCTGGATCCGCTGTTCCACCTGCTCGGCGGGTTTGTTCACCACGCCTGCGGGAAGGCGGGACCTCATGAAGAGCGATCAGCACGTCGAAGGCAACCTGAAGAGCATGGATGATCTTGATTTCCAGGGCTGGAACAACGCCGATTGGAACGGCGTGTTCGCTGACCACCACACCGAGGATGTGTTGGTGGACTGGAAGGGTCAGGAACCGACGCACGGGATCCAGCAGCACATCGACGCCATGAAGGCCTACACCGACTCGGCGGGCGGGACACCGCCCCGGATCACGTCCCATCCCATCGCGTTCGGGTCCGGGGAGTGGACCTGTGTCATCGGGGAGTTCGAGAACGGCAGCCGCATGGTCACGGTGGCCAAGTGGCGTGACGGCGCGATCGCCGAGGAGTACATCTGGTCCTGACGGGTCCCGCCGGCGCGCGACGGGACCCGGGCCGGCGGCTCAGCAGCCGGGGAGGCGCTCCAACAGGTACGTCTCCACCTGGTCGAGGGAGACCCGTTCCTGGGTCATGGTGTCCCGGTTTCGGACCGTGACGGCGTTGTCGTCCAGCGTGTCGAAGTCGACGGTGACGCAGTACGGGGTGCCGATCTCGTCCTGCCGCCGGTAGCGTCGGCCGATCGCCTGCGAGTCGTCGAACTCGACCACCCACCGCTTGCGCAGCTGGGCGGCCAGGCCCTTCGCCTTGGGCGACAGCGCCTCGTTGCGGGACAGCGGCAGCACCGCCACCTTGACCGGCGCCAGCCGCGGGTCGAACCGCATCACGGTGCGCTTGTCCACGCCGCCCTTGGTGTTCGGCGCCTCGTCCTCGTCGTACGCCTCCAGCAGGAAGGCGAGCACCGCCCGGGTCAGGCCGGCCGCCGGCTCGATCACGTACGGCACCCAGCGCTCCTGCTTCTCCTGGTCGAAGTAGGACAGGTCGACGCCGGAGTGCTTGCTGTGCGTGGTCAGGTCGAAGTCGGTCCGGTTGGCGATGCCCTCCAGCTCGGCGAACTCGGTGCCGCCGAAGCGGAACTTGTACTCGATGTCGACGGTGCGCTTCGAGTAGTGCGAGAGCTTCTCCTTGGGGTGCTCGTACATCCGCAGGTTGTCCTCGGACAGGCCCAGGTCGACGTACCAGTTCCAGCGCTCGCGCAGCCAGTACTCGTGCCATTGCTCGTCGGTGCCCGGCTCGACGAAGAACTCCATCTCCATCTGCTCGAACTCCCGGGTCCGGAAGATGAAGTTGCCCGGGGTGATCTCGTTCCGGAACGACTTGCCGACCTGCGCGATGCCGAACGGCGGCTTCTTACGGGCGGCGGTGGCCACGTTGTTGTAGTTGACGAAGATGCCCTGGGCGGTCTCCGGCCGCAGGTAGTGCAGGCCTTCCTCGCTCTCCACCGGGCCGAGGTAGGTCTTCATCAGGCCGTTGAACATCTTCGGCTCGGTGAACGAGCCCTTCGCGCCGCAGCTCGGGCAGTTCAGCTCGGCCAGGCTGGTCGGCGGACGGCCGTGCTTGGCCTCGTACGCCTCCTCCATGTGGTCGGCCCGGAACCGCTTGTGGCAGGACTGGCACTCGGTCAGCGGGTCGACGAACTCGGCGATGTGGCCGGAGGCCTGCCAGACCTGGCGGGCCAGGATGACGGCGGAGTCCAGGCCGACGATGTCGTCCCGCTGCTGCACCATCGTCCGCCACCACTGCCGGCGGACGTTCTCCTTGAGTTCGACGCCGTGCGGACCGTAGTCCCAGGCCGACCGGGTGCCCCCGTAGATCTCGCTGGACGGGAAGACGAAGCCTCGGCGCTTGGCGAGGCTGACGACGGCGTCGATACGGTCGGCTGGCATTTTTCCTCCTACGCCGACTGGCGGTCGGCGGGGGCGCTTCGGGGACAGATGAGACAACTGCGGGTCCAACGGTACGGTTACCGACGGTCCCGAGCCCAGGAGATTACCCGGCCGGGGTCAGCCGACCCCGCAGACCTCCAGCTTGCCCGTGCCGGTGTTCTGGTCGAGGCTGACCTCCTGCCGGGTCTGCCGGCCGCTCGCGTAGGTCACGTCGACCGGCACGGTGACCTGACCGGCCACCGCGGGTTCGCCGATCCGGTAGCTGGAGATCTCCGGCTCCGCGGCCACCCGCCGCTCGAACTCGCGGGGCGTCTCCCGGTTGCGGGCGGAGGCGCAGAGCAGGCCGTACGCCTTGGCGTACTTCCGGTCCTTGACCGCTTCGTAGTAGCTGCCGACCACCGCCCGGGCCTGCTCGTTGACCGCCTGGTTGCCGGCCACCACCAGGCCGACCAGTGCGGCCAGGCCACCGCCGCAGCACAGCAGGACGGCCAGGCCGGCCACCCCGAGGCCGATCCACAACCGGGCCGTCCGGCCCTCGGTCGGCGGCGCGGCGAACGGCGGCGTCACGCCCGGTCCGGGCGGCGGCGCCGGCGTGCCGTCCGGCCCGGGACCGACCGGTACGGGTGGCGCGGGATACGCCGGCGCCGGGTTCTCCGGTCCGGGTCGGACGGGGTACGGGGTCGACGGGCCGGCCGGTCCGGGAGCGGTCATGCAGGCAAGGGTAGTGCGCCGGCACTCAGCGATGCGGGTCAGTGGCCCGATCGCTGACCCCGACCACCACCGGACCGGCCGGCCCGGCACTGGCCAGCGTCTCGTACGCCGACGGTTCGTCGACCGACTCGGCCAGCAGCGGTACGGCGGCGATCTTCACCTCGAAGGCGCCGAGCGCCCGGCGGTAGCTGCCCACCGACTCCCATTCGGTCAGCAGCGTCCAGTGCCGCGGGTCGTCCAGCGCCCGCAGCAGCCGTCCGCGCAGGTAGCCCGGCCGGTCGGCGAGCGCCGCCAGGGCCGCGTGCGCCCGCTCGGTGAACGACGCGGCGGCGTCCTCGTCCAGCACGAACCGGTTCGTGACGAGCACCCGGGTTCCTCCTCGTGTCGACCCGCGACTGCGAACAACCGGCGACTGCGAATACAGTCAGCCGGATGCAGCGTACGCAGCCCGCCCTGCTGACCCGGCTGGCCCGGGTCAACCCGACCGCGGCGTTCCTCGGCACCCTGGTTCTGGTCCTGGTGGCGTTGTTCGCCCCGGGCATCGTCGGCGGCGTCCTGCTGCTGGCGCTGGCCGCCGGGCTGGCCGCGCTGTTGGTGGCCACCTGGCCGGTGCAGACGCCGGTCACCCGGGCGGTCCGGCTGCTGTTGCTCACCCTGCTGGTGGCGGGCGCGCTACTCAAGATCATGGCCTGACGCGGGCCGGGCGCCGCCAACCGCGGGCCGGCCGGTCCGCACATGCAATCATGCGTTTTTGACAATCATTATCATTTGCACGGAGAGTGGATGTCATGCACATCCGCCCCGCCTGGCGTACCGCCGCCTCCGTCGCCGCGCTACTGGCCGTCGTTGGCGCGGCCGGCTGCACGACCCGGGTGACCGACGCCGACCCGTCCCGGACCGACGTGGTCGCCGCCTTCTACCCGTTGCAGTTCATCGCCGAGCGGATCGGTGGGGACGCCGTCCGAGTGACAAACTTGGTCAAACCGGGCGCCGAGCCGCACGACCTCGAACTCAACCCGCACCAGGTGGCCCGGATCAGCGACGCGAAGGTGATCGTTTACCTCAAGGGCTTCCAGCCCGCCGTGGACGAGGCCGTCGAGCAGAACGGCGAGCACCGGGGCTTCGACGTGAGCACCGTGCAGCCGCTGCTGGACGCCGGCGCGGCCGGTCACCGGCACGCCGGCGAGGGTGCCGGGGAGCCGGCGGCCCACGGTGGCAAGGACCCGCACGTCTGGCTCGACCCGACCCGGCTGGCCACCATCGCCGACCGGCTGGCCGCGCGGCTGGGCGAGGCCGACCCGGGTCGCGCCGCCGACTACGCCACCCGCGCCGCCGCCCTGCACGCCGACCTCACGGCCCTGGACACGGAGTACGAGCAGGGGCTGCGCACCTGCCAGCGCCGGGAGATCGTGACCAGCCACGAGGCGTTCGGCTACCTCGCCGAGCGCTACCGGCTGACCCAGGTCGGGATCAGCGGGCTGACCCCGGAGAACGAGCCGCCGCCGGGGCAGCTGGCCGAGGTGACCAAGGAGGCCCGGGAGCACGGCGCCACCACGATCTTCTTCGAGACGCTGGTCAGCCCCAAGGTCGCCGAGACGATCGCCCGACAGGTGGGCGCGACGACCGCGGTGCTCGACCCGATCGAGGGCCTGGAGCCGGGCAGCACCGGCGACTACCTTTCAGTGATGCGCGGCAACCTGGCCGCCCTCAAGACCGCCCTGGGGTGCTCGTGAGCCAGCCCGTCGTCACCGTCACCCACGGCGTGGTCGGCTACGACAACCGCGCCGTGCTCCGGGACGCCTCGTTCACCATGGTCGCCGGCGAGGTGGTGGCCGTGCTGGGCGCCAACGGCTCGGGCAAGTCGACGCTGATCCGCGCCGTGCTCGGCCTGGTCCCGCTGACCGGTGGCACGGTGGAGTTGTTCGGCACCCCGCTGCGGCGGTTCCGGCAGTGGGCCCGGATCGGCTACGTACCGCAGCGGATCGGCGCCGGCAGCGGCGTACCGGCCACCGTGGCCGAGGTGGTCGGCTCCGGGCGGCTGGCCCGGCGCGGCGTCCTGCGCCCGCCCGGCGCGGCCGACCGGACCGCGGTGGCCGAGGCGCTGCGCGCGGTGGGCCTCGCCGACCGGGCCGGCGACCCGGTGCACACCCTCTCCGGCGGGCAGCAGCAACGCACCCTGATCGCCCGCGCGCTGGCCGGCCGACCCGAGCTGCTGGTCCTGGACGAGCCGACCGCCGGCGTCGACATGGTCAGCCAGGAGGCGTTCGCCGGGGCGTTGGACGGGTTCGTCGCCGGCGGCGGCACCGTCCTGCTGGTCGCGCACGAACTCGGCCCGCTGCGCCCGTTGATCGACCGCGCGCTGGTCGTACACGACGGTCGGATCGCGCACGACGGGCCGGTGCCGGAACCGGCCGGCCACCACGCGGAGCCCGGTCACGACCACGTCCACCCGCACTGCGCCGACGAGCCGGCCGGGATGTGGAGCTGATGGAGATCTTCACCTACCCGTTCATGATCCGGGCGCTGATCGGCGCGTTGATCATCGGCGTCACCGCGCCGGCCCTCGGGACGTACCTGGTCCAGCGCCGGATGTCCCTGATCGGCGACGGGATCGGGCACGTCGCGCTGACCGGTGTCGGGGTCGGCCTGCTGCTCGACCGGTCGCCGGTGATCGCCGCCGTGATCGTGTCGGCGATCGGCGCCGTCGCCATCGAGTTGATCCGCGAGCGCGGCCGGACCTCCGGCGACATGGCGCTGGCGCTGCTGTTCTACGGCGGCATCGCGGGCGGGGTGGTGCTGGTCGGACTCTCCGGGAACTCCAGCAACGCGGCCCTGATGTCGTACCTGTTCGGCTCGCTGACCACCACCTCCGGCGCCGACCTGGTCACCATCGCCGTGCTCGGCGCGCTGGTCCTGGTCGCCATGCTGGCGCTGCGCCCGGCGCTGTTCGCCGTCTGTCACGACGAGGAGTACGCCCGGGTGTCCGGCCTGCCGGTGCGCGGCCTCAACCTGCTGCTCGCGGTGACCACCGCGGTCACCGTCACCATCGCCATGCGCGCGGTCGGGCTGCTGCTGATCAGCGCCCTGATGGTGGTGCCGGTCGCCACCGCCCAACAGGTGACCCGGGGTTTCCGCGGCACCATGACCGCCGCCATGGCGCTCGGCCTGCTGGCCGCCGGTGCCGGGGTGTGGGTCGCGGGCGTCGCGGACACCGCTCCCGGCGCCTCGGTGGTGGTGCTGGCGATCGCCGTCTTCCTGCTGGTGGCCGTGGGCACCGCGATCGCCCGCCGGCTGCGCCGCCCGTCGGTGCCGACCGCGCCGCCGGTCGGGTCCGAGCCGCCCGAGGTGGTACTGAATCGCTGATCCTGGTGGAACTGGTTACCATTTCGGGGTGACTACCACCAGCAACGGCTACGAGGCGTACGAGGGCGCGGGTGAGCTGCTGCGCGCGCTGTCCGCCCCGATCCGGGTCGCCATCGTCACCGAGCTCGCCGCCGGGGAACGCTGCGTCCACGAGCTGGTGGACAAGCTCGGCGCTCCGCAACCGCTGGTCTCCCAGCACCTGCGGGTGCTGCGCGGAGCCGGGGTGGTGCACGGCTCCCGGCGCGGCCGGGAGATCGCCTACGCCCTGGTCGACGAGCACGTCGCGAACATCGTGGCGGACGCGGTGAGCCACGCCCGGGAGGCCGCGTGACCGGCGGCGACAACACCTCGGTCCGCAACACCCGGCAGCGCAGCGCGGTGAGCGCGCTGCTCGGCCAGGTGGACGGCTTCCACAGCGCGCAGGAACTGCACGCGATGCTCCGGGACCGGGGCGAGCGGGTCGGCCTCACCACCGTCTACCGCACCCTGCAAGGGCTGGCCGACGCGGGCGAGGTGGACGTCATGCGGCCGCCCGGCGGCGAGCACCGCTACCGCCGGTGCAGCCAGGGGCACCACCACCACCTGGTCTGCCGGGCCTGCGGCAGCACCGTCGAGGTGGAGGGCCCGACCGTGGAGAACTGGGCCGACCGGATCGCCGCCCAGCACGGGTACGCCGACATCAGCCACACCCTGGAGATCTTCGGCACCTGCCCGCGCTGCGCCGGCTGACGGGCGCGTGCCGGCTGCCCGCTGACCGCTGCCGGGTGGCCGCGGTTCTGGCACGCTGTCCGGCGTGAAGATTTACGCCGACCGTTTTCCGACCGCCCTCCGCCAACTCCTCACCGATCTGCTCGTCCTCGCCTGGGTCTACCTGTCGGTCCGCTTCGCGATGTGGCTGTACGACCTGGTCGAGAAGCTCGCCGTACCCGGACGCAAGCTGGAGGGGGCGGGCAACTCCCTGGCCGGCAACCTGGCCGACGCCGGCGGCAAGGTACGCCGGGTGCCGGTGGTCGGCGACGACCTGACCGCACCGTTCACCAAGGCCGCCGACGCCGCCCGGTCGATGGCCGAGGCCGGCCGGGACCAGCAGGAACTGGTCGCCCAGCTCGCGCTGGCGCTGTCGCTGGCCGTACTGGTGTTTCCGCTGGGTCTGGTGCTGTTCGGCTGGCTGCCGCTGCGGGTGCGCTGGATCCGCCGGGCCAGCGCGGCCAGTTCGCTGCGCGCCGCGCCGGCCGGCCGGGACCTGCTCGCCCTGCGGGCGCTGGCCACCCAGCCGCTGCGCAAGCTGACCCGGATCGACCCGGACGTGGCGGCGGCCTGGCGGCGCGGCGACGACCGGGCGTTGGACGCGCTGGCCGCGCTGGAGCTGCGTGGACTGGGGCTGCGTCCCGGACGGTGACCACCCGCCGACCGGTAAGGTCGGCGGGTGCCCATCGTTCTCGCGGTCGTCGGTTTCCTCATGTTGGCCTACGCGGTCGGCCTGCTCGTCATGGTCCGCCGCGGTCGGAAGATCCCGCCGGTGGGATATCTCGGCCTGGTCGGGCTCAACGGCGTGCTGATCGCCGCCCTGCTGGCCTGGATGGTCGCCAGGCGCTGAACCGGCCGGCGGGCCGCCGGCCCAGCGTGGCGGGGCCCGCCGTCAGCCGGCTCAGGCCGGCGGGATGCGGCGCCGGACGTCCGGTGCCGAGGACGGTCCCGGTTCCCAGCCGGCCACCCAGGCCCGGTCCCGGTCCGGGGTGAGCACGCCGTCCTCCAGGAAGGCGTACCGGCCGGCGAGGATCCGCTTGGCGGCGGTCACGTCCAGCTGGTCGGTGTTGTCCCACAGGGAACCGAACAGCTGCTCGATCCGCAGCCGGGCCTGCCGGCAGAACAGGTCGGCCAGTTCCACCCCGGCGGGCCGGGTCTCGCGCTCGGCGCGGGCCCGGACGCAGACCGCCGACATCGCGAACAGCTCGGCGCCGATGTCCACCACCCGACCCAGGAACGCCTGCTTGCGCTCCATCTTGCCCTGCCAGCGGGACATCGCGTAGAACGTCGACCGGGCCAGCTTGCGGGACGCCCGTTCGACGTACCGCAGGTGACCGGCGAGCGGGCCGTACTCGGCGTACGCGGAAGGGCTCTGCCCCTTGCCGACGGTGAGGGTGGGCAGCCACTTCGCGTAGAAGGCGCCGGCCCGCGCCCCGGCCCGGGCCTTGCGCCCGAGGTCGGCGTCCGGGTCGATGATGTCGCCGGCCACCGACAGGTGGGCGTCCACCGCCTCCCGGGCGATCAGCAGATGCATGATCTCGGTCGAGCCCTCGAAGATCCGGTTGATCCGCATGTCCCGCAGGATCTGTTCGACCGCGGCCGGGCGTTCCCCCCGGGCCGCCAACGAGTCGGCCGTCTCGTAGCCCCGACCGCCCCGGATCTGGACCAGCTCGTCGACGATCTTCCAGCCCATCTCGCTGGCGTACAGCTTCACCAGCGCCGCCTCGATCCGGATGTCGTTGCGGTCGTCGTCGGCCAGCCGGCAGGACAGGTCGAGCATGGCCTCCATGCCGTACGTGGTGGCGGCGATGTAGGACAGTTTGGCCGCCACCGCCTCGTGCTCGCCGACCGGCCGGCCCCACTGGACCCGTTCGGCGGCCCACTCGCGGGCCACGTTGAGCGACCACTTGCCGGCGCCCACGCACATCGCGGGCAGCGACAGCCGGCCGGTGTTGAGGGTGGTCAGGGCGATCTTCAGGCCCTTGCCCTCACCGCCGATGACGTTCTCCTTCGGCACGAACACGTCGTGGAACCGGGTGAGGCTGTTCTCCAGGCCGCGCAGGCCGAGGAACGCGTTGCGACGCTCCACGGTGATGCCCTCGGTCTCGCTCTCCACCACGAACGCGGTGATGCCGCCGCGACGTCCCTCCGACTTCGGCACCCGGGCCATCACCACCAGCAGGTTGGCCACGGTGCCGTTGGTGGCCCACAGTTTCACGCCGTTGAGCCGGTAGCCGGCGCCGTCGGCGGTCGGCTCGGCGGTGGTGGCCAGCCGGGCCGGGTCCGAGCCGACGTCCGGCTCGGTGAGCAGGAAGGCGGAGACCTCGCCGGCGGCGAGCCGGGGCAGGAACTTCTGCTTCTGCTCGTCGGTGCCGAACATCTTCAGCGGCTGCGGTACGCCGATCGACTGGTGCGCCGACAGCAGCGCGCTGATCGCCGGGTTGACCGAGCCGACCAGCATCAGTGCCCGGCAGTAGTCCAGGTTGCTCAGCCCGAGGCCGCCGTACTTCTCGTCGATCTTCATGCCGAACGCGCCGAGCCGGGCCAGGCCCTGGAAGACCTCGTCCGGGATGGCCGCCTCCCGCTCGATCCGGGCACCGTCCACTTCGGTACGCACGTAGTCGGCGAGCCGGCCGAGGAACTCCTCGCCCTTGGCGGCGCGGCCCGGGTCGGCGGCCGGCAACGGGTCGATCAGGTCGAGCCGGAACCGGCCGAGGAACAACTCCTTGCCGAAGCTCGGCTTGCCCCACTCGGACTCCCGGGCCGCCTCGGCGACCTGCCGGGCCTCCTTCTCGGAGACCTGGCCGGCCTCGGCGGGCAGCGGACCCGCGCCGTCCGATCCGTCGGTCGCGGGTCGGTTGTTCTGCGTCGTGGTCATCGCTCCGTTACCTCTCAGTGCGCTGTGGTAAGCGGACGGTTGGTAGTCCCGCCTTGCGGTGGGACGGTCCCGGTCTTGTCGGCGGTTGCCGTGCCGGGTTCACGTTTCACGGCCACCTGCCCGCGGGCGCGGGTCTTCTGGTCGGCTCCACGTGCTGCCACCGGACCACTCCCGGCGGTGTCGAACTCGGCCGCCAGGGCGGCCAGGTTACGTGCGGCGTTGAGGTCCCGGTCGACGACCAAACCGCACACTTCACAGGTGTATTCACGCTCGTGCAGGGCGAGTTTGGTTTTCACCGCACCACAACCCGAGCAGGTTTTCGAGGACGGATACCAGCGGTCGGCCACCAGCAGCCGGCCACCGTTCCACCCGGTCTTGTATCCCAACTGCCGGCGGATCTCGGCGAACCCCGCATCAGCGATGTGCCGGGCCAACCGCCGGTTGCGCAACATGCCGGCGACGTTGAGGTCTTCCACCACGACCGTGCCGTGTTCGCGGGCAAGGCGGGTGGTGAGTTTGTGCAGCCCGTCGCGGCGCAGGTTCGCGACCCGGGCATGCGCCCGGCCAAGCCGGGCGGACGCGCGCTGCCACCGCCGCGACGGGCGTCGTCCGATACGCCGGTCCGGCCCAGTCTTACGCGACAACGCCCGGTTCAGCCGCCGCAGCTGCTGCCTGGCGGTGACCAGGTGGCGTGGGTTGTCGACCAGCACACCGGTGGACAACACCGCCAGATGTCGGATCCCCACGTCCACCCCGACCACAGCGTTCGGCTGCGACGGGGTTTGTGGGGTGCGGTCGATCTCGACGGTGAACGCCACGGGCCACCGACCGCCGTCGCGGCGCACGGTCGCGGACATGACCCGCGCCGTGCCGGCCTCCAGTCGGCGGGCGAGCTTACGGGCGGACTCGTGCAGCTTCAACCGCCCCAACCGCGGCAACACCACATGCTTACGGTCCGCCTCGATTCGGATCGCGCCGGTGGTAAACCGCACCGACGGCACAGTCCGGCGGCGGGACTTGAACCGCGGAAACCCCACCCGCCGACCAGCGCGCTTGCCGGACCGGGAGTCCGACCAGTTCCTCAGCGCGCGAGCGAGAGCGTCCAGACCGGTGTTGAACGCCTCCTTCGACACCTGCCGCCACCACGGCGCCACCACATCCTTCGCCGCGTTCCACGCCCGACGCAACGCCGGCAACGACCACCCGATCGCGGGAGTGAGCAGGTCATCAGGCACACCGTACGAACGCTCAGCCGCCCGCTGGTCCAACACCGCCCGCACCCGCGCCAACGCCCAGTTGTACGCCAACCGAGCAGCACCGGCATGCGCCAACACGGCACGCTCCTGAACCGGGGACAGATCAAGCGCGAAGCGATACGCCTGCACCACCCTCACACCCACCACCCCCAGCCGACACCACCAGCATCAGCCCGGGGTACGACACTTCCGCCAGCAGGTCCTCGTCCCGGGTACGGCTACGCCAACGCTCCTGCGCTGAACGCTACTCCTCGGCGCTACCCATCGGTAGGGGTCGTCAATCCGTCGGGTCCCCGGTCCGCCCGGCCCGGTCGACCCGACCGGCCCGGTCGGCCGCCTCGTCGGCCTCCGCCTCCTGCTCGTCGGCGAACTCCTCCTGATCGACGTCCTCGTCCATCCAGTTGCGTCGCAGGAACGGCAGCGCACCCCAGAACGTGACGAACCAGACCCCGGTCGCGGCGCTGAGGATCAGCGCGACCGTCTGGTCGAGGACGAAGTCGGTGACCAGGAAGACCGAACTGACCATGGCGATCAACAGGAAGAACAGCCCGCCGCTGGCCATCTTGTGCGAGTAGACGACCAGTTCCGGCTTGCGACCCTGGCGGAACAGCGCCCGGTGGAAGGCCACCGGGGAGATGATCAACGCGGCGGCCGCGGCGGCGGCCAGCAGCGCCACGACGTACGTGTCCTTCTGCAGTTCGGTGGTCTTCCCGAACTGCGCGCTGAACGGCAGGGTGAGCAGGAAGGCGAAGAGGATCTGCACACCGGTCTGCGCCACCCGCAACTCCTGCAGCAGGTCCGCGAAGTTCCGCTGCCAGCGCTTCTTCTCCGTCTCGTGGGACACGCCCGCCACCTCCGTAGAGCGATGAACCGACGGATACATCCCCTGGCCCAGGACCGGTGAAACGCGAGGACCGGCGGTCGCGACGGCGAATCAGCGGTCGCTGTCGGACCTGTCCCGCCCGCCCTCAAGGATCCCGGGCGGGGTGTCCGGCACAGCCCGCTCGAAGAGGATCCGGATCAGCACCAGTTCACCCCTTGCACACAGCCGCCGGACCGTCTCGGGCGTGAACCCGGGCCGGTCGACCCGCTCGTAGTACTCGGCTATCTCGTCCGTCGCGGCCGGTGGTCGGTGGACCGTGGCGTAACCGTCGATCTGCGCCCAGTCCCCACCCCAGGTCCGACGCGGCGGGACGCAGAGACCGACCCTGGGATCGTGGGCGATGTTCTTGATCTTGTAGGCCGCGGCCCGGGTGGCGATCAACGCCACGTCTCCCCGCCCGCCGATTACCACCACCGGGTTGAGCTGGAGCGAGCCGTCGGGCCGCCGCGAAGCCAGCACGCATTGGCGGCCGTCCGTGAGCATCGACCGCGCCTGTGAGAGGTCCATCAGTCTCTGATTCCGAATCCCTGGGAGGACAGCAGAAGACGTACGTAGTTGTCGAGGTTATGCCGGTGATACTTGTGTTCGGACTCCTCGAAGTTCGTGAGGTAGCCGGCACAGACGATCGCCCTCAACAGGAAATGCACGGGTCGGAGAAGGTCGACCGACCGCCCGATCTCCCGGCGCCCGGACGCCCCACGCCACAGCTCGGCCCACGCTCGCACCACGTGACCGGCCTGCTGCGGCGGGAGATCCTCGGTGAGCCGGACGACGTCGAAGGCGGGATGCCCGAGGAACGCGTTCGACCAGTCCAGGATCACGTGCCCGGTGGCCGTACTTCGCACGTTTCCGCAGTGCAGATCGCCATGGAGCAGGACCGGCGGTAGGCCGTCCCGTTCGGCCCACGCCAACCGGTCAAGGGCCGTCTCCCGCAACTGTTCGCGGTGCCGTTCGACGGCGGGCACCAACGCGGACAGTTCCTCTAGGCCAGCGAGAGCCCGCTCACCCCGCCGGTCGGGTAAACCCTCGTCGAGGAGACCGGGGATGAGCCGTGCAGCCCCGGCATGGATCTGGTGGATGGTGCTGGCGATCTCCACCCGCCGGGCCGCCGAGGCTCCGTAACAGTCGAACCCGTCAACGTGCCGCAGGATGAACCGGGTGCCGCAGCCATGGACCGCTGTCGGGACCGGACCGTCGAGTTCCGCGCCGAGCCGAACGACCAGCGTCGACTCGAACGACAGAATGGGTGGCACCTCCTTCAGCCACAGCTCGCCGACAGAGGTCGTCAGCTGCCAGATCGCGGACAGGTTCCAGGTCCGGAACTGGCGCTGTCGGAGAAGCTCGATTCCGCGCCTATCAAGGGCGGCCCTCGCCCACCGCGCGGTCGCCGCCGGGCCGCCCGGCCGGGCATAGGCCAACCGCCGTGGCTCGTCTGGGGACCGGGCCTGCGCCGACCCGTCGACCCCGCCGCCGGAGATCTCCGCGAGATAGGTCACCGAACCACCCGGCGGGATCGGTCGACTCGCCCGGAGTAGCCGCAGGACCGTGATCTCCAGGCCAAATCTCTGCCGCGCACGGCCAACGACCTCGGTGACATCCTGCCACCACGGCTCCCGCACCGTGAAGGGAGGCAGCCGGCCGACCGGCGTGCCGAACCGGTCGACAAGTTCGACATTGACCTCGCGCGACACCGTCAGTCCCAGCTCTCGGGAATCCCGGTACGTGTCTTGTAGCGGCGCCACCATCCCGGATCCGAGGCGTGCATCCGTCGCCCCTCGGCTCGGAACCGGGCCAGGAGCACTTGTTCGTCCGGGGTCAGGGCTCCTTGGATCCGACGCCGGGCCGATCGCATCAGCCTGGTGGACAGGAACGCGCGGTAGGCCGGAAAGAGCCGCACCGCCGCCTGTGCGGGCGAGGTGGCGCCCGTACTGGTGTGCATGAGGAGATCCCGACTTCGACTCACGACCGCCGCCGACCGGTACGACATCGCGACTGCGGGGAGCGCGAACTTCGCCGCGTAATAGCCGCCATAGGTGAGCCGGCCGGCATCCGCGAAGATCGCGCGGGTGGGGACCAGGTTGACCGACACCGCCTTACCGGCGAAGTGGAACATCGACCGGAACGGCTCATTCAGATCATCGTCAACGACGAGGATGTCGACGTCGGACGCCGGACCGAAGTCCGCACGCAGAACGCTGCCGTACACGATCGCATGCGGCGTCCGCCACCTCGCCCGAACGCCGCGGAGCGCACCCCGCAGCAGCGCCGTCCGGTCGTCGACGGCCTCGGACGGGAGAACGGCGCCGATCATGGTCGCCAACCGGTGAGCTCCACCAGTTCCTTCCGGTTCGCGGGATGGCAGATCAGATAGGAGAAGGGATGCCCCCAGGCGCCCTCGCCGTCGATCGGGCCGGGTGTCAGGGGCAGACCCAGGCGCTGGGCCAGATGCACCACGGCCGGCATCTCGAAGCCGTCACAACCGAGGCAGACCAGGGCATCCAGGCCACCGTTGGCCAACAGGAACAAGTCGACAATCGGACTACGGGTCTGCAGGACCCGGCTCACCCGTAACGACAGCTGTTGGTTGAGCCGGGAGAACTCGGCGTCAGCGCGGGCGAGGGAGTTCCCCCGCAACAGGGCCAACCGGCGGACTCCCTCCGCTCGGGGCAGCTCGTCCGGCGTGAGCGGCTTCAGTCCACCACCAGCCCAGGACTGCGAATAGACGGTGTCGCTGTCGGCCGCCAGGACCCGGCCGCCCACCGGATCGGCCGCGACCGCCAGCAGGCAGTGGCCCTCCTTGTCCATCAGGGCCACACTGGAACCGACCAGCGGAAGTCCGATAACCAGATTCTGCGTACCATCGACCGGATCCACCACCCAGCGCGAGTCGCTACCGGTGAGGCGCGGCGATGCCTCCTCGGTGAAGATCGTGACGGCGGGAGTGAGGGCCTCCAGCCCGCGCCTGATCATCGCGTCCGCTTCCAGGTCGACGTTGGTCACCACGGTGCCGTCGGAACCCCTGACGTGCAGCTGGGTGGCGAGCGACCGCCGGATGTGTTCCCCGACGAGAAGCATGAGATCGGCGACCGATGACAACACGGGCTGGGCCTGGCTCACTTTTCCAACTCCGTCAACGCAATTGGACAGAAGCCCTGATTGCTGCAGGGTAGACCGATGATCCCGGAGAGCTGCTCACGCAGGGCAAGGGTCACCCGGCCGAACTCCCGTCGGGTCGTCGCGGTCCCGAGAGAGGTTTCGCCCACGGTCGCGCAACACGAGCTCCACTCGAATCTCGGCAGTGCGACGGAGAGCTCCCCCTGCCGGGTGAGGAGACAGGACGTTTCCGCCGTGTCGGAGAACCTGAGCCGGCTGTCCGGGGGCAGGGCCTCCCGGGCCCGCTCCGCGACGGCCCGGAACGTCTCGATCCCGACCCGGTACCGACTGTCGTTCGCATGGATAAGTTTGTACTCCCGCACGCCGGCTCGGTACAGCCGGGCCAGCGTCTCCGGTATCTCGGCGATGACGTCGGGCAGGCAGACGACTGTGGCACTCACGCCGATACCGGCCGCCGCCAGCGCGGCAATCGCCGCGACGGTTTGTTCGATCATGACCGGACGGCCGAAGACCTGATCCGCGCGACGCAGGCTGTGCACGCTGACGGTGATCTTCAACGGCCTGGTGGCGAGCAACCAGGGCACCGCCCTCGGCAGTCGGATGCCGTTCGTCAGTACGGTGTAGTCGAGGTCCGCCGTCCGCAGCGCGGTCACCAGATCCACCAGATTCTCGAAGACGAACGGCTCGCCACCCGTTATCCGAACCTCGCGGAGACCGCAGTGCCGGAGCTCGGCCATCAGGTCCACCGTTCGCCGCAGCACTCCCGCCGAGAGTCGAGCCGTGCTGACCCGAGCCGGGCTGACGTAGCAGAAGCGGCATTCGGCGTCGCAGACGTTCGGCACGAAAAGGAAAATCTTGCCCCGGCAGTACCGGCCGACGAACGCAGCCTCCGACGCCACGGCATCGGACGAAGCCTCCGCCACATCCCACCACCGCCCGGCGTCGACACGGTCCGACGGCCGCGCGGGAGCGCTCATGGATCCGGGTCGGGAGGAGTTCACTTGGTCGGCCATCGCCGCCGCCACTCGTCCATCAGGAACATGAGCTGAAGCTGCCTTCTGTTCAGCCGGGGCAACCGGGAGACCCGCTCCGCGGTCTTCCACTCGTTGAGCCGGTTGACCGCCTCCGAGGCCCACCGCCCCCGCCCGACGTCGAGGCCGTAGTTCAGGGTCAGAACCGTGGTCAGTGCCCGGACGTAGGCGGCAGCCTCGCCGCGGGTAAGCCGGCTGAGCCGCTCGACCTGGGTGGCCGACGACTTGGCGAGCGACAGGGCGACCCCCGGGGTGTGGTTGTCACTCGCTCGTCGCAGCGACGTACGGATCGTTCGACCGGCGATCGGATTGAGGGTGAAACGGATAGCGGACGGCTGGTTCTTCTGCTCGTCGTACAGCTCGTAGTAGACCGCGAGTCGGTCCACCTCCAACTCCCAGAAGAGCACGCTGAGTACGAGTTCGGAGCCGTATCGTGGGCCGAGTCGCCGAAGCCGCTCGACGACGACCGGCGCCAGTCGGGAATTGTGGATCGTGTGCGCCACGAGTCCCTCGAGGACCTGGTCGCCCGGGCGAGCCCGGTTGAGGTGGCGTAAGCGCCGGGCGGGAACCCCGAGGTTCCGCACCCAGGAGTAGTACTCCCTGCTGGTGAGTTGCTTCAGCGCGGACCAGAAGATGTCGGGCAATCCGGCGTCTCCGGGGATCCGGCGACTGTCAGTGTGGCTGGTCTCTTCGCCGTCGGCGAACTGGTGCAGGAACTCGAGCCGCTCCAGGAACTCGGTCTCCAGGTGCCGGATATATCGCACGTAGGGAATTGTCTCGTCGAGTCGACGCTCGCCCTCGTCCGACTTTTTCGGCGCCACCGTACGCGGCCACCAGATGGTGATGAGCACGGCCTGCACACGGTTCTCGCGAAGCAGGTAGCGGATCAGCTCGAAGTACAGCACGTCCGTCAACGGCAGGTGCGGACGGGCTGTGAGCGTGTACGCCAAATAGTCCGTCCCGCTGGAACGCAGGCCCCGGAAATGATCGCTGAAGCTTGTCGGATGAGCCCGGATGCGGGCCGCCCGCTCGATCGCCAGCGCACCGATCCGTTCCCCGAAATAGGCCAGCAAACCGCCTGCCAACAACAGAAGAATCGCAGTCACCGCGTGCACCTGGGTCCTCCTACCCATCAGTGGATCGGCGCGAAGAATGATCACATTGCAGCGATTCTGCCGGTCGTGCTCCGACACCGGTAAGTGGCCGAGGAGCCAGTGCTGCCAGCCGATCAGACACGGCGCCCGCGGCTTCGCAGCGGGAGTGCGGAACGTTGATCGCCCGGCCACGGAGTTCGGCGGTCCGGGCCGGGCCGTTCAGCCAATGACAGCCATCCGGCGCCGGTCAGGCGCCCCGGCGGATGCGGCCGGCGTACCGCTCCTCCAAGATCCGATTGTGCTCGTCGCCGGCCGGGACGTTGGCCGACAGGTAGACCGGTGGCACCTCGCCGGCGTCGACCAGCCGGCCCACCACCTCCACCACGATCTGCTGGGCCAACAACGCCGCGGTGATCGAGGAGACCGCGCCCACCGCGCCCCCGCCGGGCAGATCCAGGGTGGCGTCGCCGTACGGGGCGCCGTTGTCCAGCACCACGTCGGCGAAGTCGGTGAGCTTGCGGCCGGACGGGTGGCGGGAGTCCACCCGCGCCGAGTGCTCCCGGGAGGTGATCGCGATCAACGGGTGGTCGCGCTCCTTGACCAGCGAGGCGAACTCGACGAGCGCGCCGTTCACGCCCGAGTTCGAGGCGATCACGAACACGTCGGCCGGGCGTACCGGGGCCAGGTCGAGCACCCGGCGGGCCACCGCCGGGTCGCGTTCCAGTTTGTCGCCGAGCACGCTGGCCGGCTCGTCGCCGAAGAGCACCACGTCCCGCAGGGCGATCCGGTTGGTCGGCACCAGGCCACCGGCCCGGCCGGCGATCTCCATCGCCAGCGCCTCGGAGTGCCCGGTGCCGAAGGCGTGCACGATCCCGTCGGCCCGCAGCGCGGCGAGGATCAGGTCGGCGGCCCGGCGCACCGCGTCCCGCTGGCTGTCCGACACCCGCCGCATGGTCGCGGTGACCACGTCCAGGTAGTTCTCGGGGGTCAACGTCATCTGAGGACTCCTTGCTCGTCGATTCCGGGCTCACCAGTCTCCGGGCTCATCGATCGCGGGACTCATCGGTTGTGTGGCCGGTCAGTCGGCGATCCGGGCCAGGATCGCCTCGGCGAGCGCGGCCGGCGCCTCGTCCGGGATCCAGTGCGTCACCCCGGCCAGCGCGACGAACCGGTAGTCGCCGGTCACGTGGGCGGCGCACGCCTCGGCGGCGAACCGGCCGACCGCCACGTCGCCGTCGCTCCAGACGTACGTGGTGGGCACGGTGACCGGGCCGGTGCCGGCCATCTCCTCGGCGGACATCGCCCGGTACCAGTTCAGGGCGGCGGTGAGCGCGCCCGGCTCGCGCAGCGGCGCGGCGTACGTGTCGACCCGGCCCGCGCCGACCCCGGCCAGCACCCCGCGCAGCGCCGCCGCGTCGTCGGCCAGCAGCACGTGCTCGGCCTTGCCCGGCTCCCGGAACAACCGCATGTACGACGAGCGTTCGCGCTGCTCGGCGTCGGTCGAGATGGCGTGCGCGAAGGCCGTCGGGTGCGGCACGGACACCGCGGTCAGGGTGCGCACCCGCTCGGGGTGCCGGGCGGCCAGGGCCCAGGCGACGATGGCGCCCCAGTCGTGACCGACCAGGTGCGCGGCGTCCACCCCCAGCGCGTCCAGCACCGCCAGCGCGTCGGCCACGCACTCGGCCAGCCGGTAGTCCTCGACCGCGGCCGGTCGGGCGCCCGGCGAGTAACCCCGCTGGTTCGGCGCGTAGGTGCGCAGCCCGGCGGCGTGCAGGGCCGGGACCACCGCGTCCCACTCGCCGGCGTGCTGCGGGAAGCCGTGCAGCAGCAGCGCCGCCGGACCGTCCTCGGGGCCGGCGGCCGCCACGTCGAACGTCAGGCCACGGGCGTCGATCGGCGTCAGGTTGAGGGGCATGACACATCACCCTACCCACGCCCGGTCCGCGCTGGTCTCCCGGCGCAGGTCAGTGCTAGCGTCTGCGGAACAACTTCACATCCGACAGGGGAGCGCACAGCGCTGAGAGTGCGGTCGACGACCGCAGACCCTCGAACCTGATCTGGGTAATGCCAGCGCAGGGAGTTCGGTCGACCTCCAGCCGCGCCGTGTTCCGGTGACAAACCGGACGCGGCGTGCGTCTTGCCTGGTTCGTACGAGAACTGGGAGGCAACATCGTGAACAACCGTTGGCGCACCGTGGACATCGTCGTGGCGGCGGTGCTCGGCGTCGCGTTCGGCGTCATCTTCTGGGCCTGGGGCGTGCTGTGGAACGGCCCCGCCGAGGCGATCCCGCTGCCCGGTCGGGCGGCCATCTACGGCATGTGGCTGGTACCGGGGGTGCTCGGCGCGCTGGTCGTCCGCAAGCCGGGAGCCGCCTTCTTCACCCTGACCGTGGCCGCCCTGGTCTCGGTGGCGCTGGGCACGAGCTGGGGTTGGACCATCGTGGTGCAGGGGCCACTGGAGGCGCTCGGCGCCGAGCTGGGCTTCGCCCTGTTCGCGTACCGGTCGTACCGGCTGCCGGTGGCGCTGCTGTCGGCCGCGCTGGCCGGGCTGGCCGCCGCCGTCTACGACATGCTCGTCTGGTACGTCGGCAACTCGTGGACCAGCTTCGGCATACCGTACATCGCGATCGTCGTGGTCAGCTCCGTGGTGATCGCCGGTCTCGGCGGGGTCGCCCTGACCCGCGCCCTGGCCGACACCGGCGTCCTGGACCGTTTCCCCGCCGCCCGTACCCGCCCCACGGTCTGACCCCCGATGGCTGAGTCGATCATGGGGTGGGGGACGGGACCCGCCACCCATCTCATGGTCAGGCCCACCGGGCGGGTACGGGTCAGCGGGTTCGGCTGGCGGCACGCGCGCCGACGGGCCTGGGCCTGCCGGGGCGTCGACCTGCGGATCGACGCCGGGGAGCGGGTGCTGTTGCTGGGCCCGTCCGGAGCCGGGAAGTCGACGTTGCTGGCGGCACTGGCCGGCCTGCTCGCCGAGGACTCGGGCGAGCGGGAGGGCACCGTCGAGATCGACGGGCTCGACCCGCGGGCGGCCCGGGACCGGGTCGGCATCGTCTTCCAGGACCCGCAGACCCAACTCGTGATGAGCCGGGCCGGCGACGACGTGGCGTTCGGGCTGGAGAACCGCGGGCTGTCGACCGAGCGGATCTGGCCCCGGGTGGACGAGGCGCTGCGCCGGGTCGGCTTCCCGTACCGCCGGGACCGGCCCACCGTGGCGCTCTCCGGCGGCGAACAGCAGCGGCTCGCGCTGGCCGGCGCGCTCGCGCCGCGACCGGGCCTGCTGCTGCTGGACGAACCGACCGCCAACCTCGACCCGGCCGGCGCCGCCCTGGTCCGCGCGGCGATCGCCGGGGCGCTCGCCCCGGACACCACGCTGATCCTGGTCGAGCACCGGGTCACCGAGGCGTTGCCGCTGGTCGACCGGGTGGTCGTGCTGGAACCCGGCGGCGGCGTCCGGGCCGACGGCCCGCCCGACACCGTCTTCACCGAGCACGGCGCCGCCCTCGCCGCCGCGGGCGTCTGGGTACCTGATCAGCCAGGCACCGGCGTCCGGGTTCCCCGCCGGGCCGGCCCGGGCGCCCGGGTCCCGGACCGCCCGGGCACCGACATCCGGGGCCAGCACGGGCACCCCGGCCCCGACGGCCGGGCCGCCGCCCACCCGATCGCGGCGGCACCGGGCGAGGTGTTGATCACCGCCGGCCGGGTCGGCCTGCCGGGCCGGCTGGCGCCGACCGATCTGACGGTACGGGCCGGCGAGGCGCTCGCCGTGCTGGGCCCGAACGGCGCCGGCAAGTCGACTCTCGCGTTGCTGCTGGGCGGCCTGCTCAGGCCCGGGACCGGCCGGGTGTCGGCGAGCCCGGCCCTGGCCGGTCGGGACGCCGGTACGCCACCGCACCGCTGGCGGGCACCGGCGCTGGCCCGTCGGATCGGGTCGGTGTTCCAGAATCCCGAACACCAGTTCGTCACCGGCACGGTCTTCGACGAGTTGGCGCTCGGCCCCCGCCGCACCGGCCGGCCCGAGGAGGCGGTCCGGACCACCGTCGACGAGTTGCTGACCCGGCTGCGGTTGGACCGGTTGGCCGGCGCCAACCCGTACACCCTGTCCGGGGGTGAGGCGCGGCGGCTGAGCGTGGCGACGGCGTTGGCCACGGCGCCCCGCCTGCTGGTCTGCGACGAGCCGACGTTCGGCCAGGACCGGCGGACCTGGCGGGAACTCGTCGAGTTTTTCGCCGAGCTGCGCGCCGCCGGCCACGGCATCGTCACCGTCACCCACGACGCCGATTTCGTCGCCGCCCTGGCCGACCGCCGCCTCACGCTGGACCGCCCGGCCGGCACGGACCCGACGCCCACCGTGGTTGCCGCGCCGGCCACCGACGGCGGCTCGCGCGCCGCCCGTGGCCGATCCCCCGGCGGTACGGCGCGGGGGCGGTCGTGATCGACCTCGCCACCGCCCCGAGCGGTACGGCACCGCTGGCCCGGCGCAACCCGGTCGCCAAGGTCGCCGCCGCGCTGGTCTTCTCGCTGGCCGTGATCGCCACGCTCGACCCGGTCACGCCGGCCGTCGCCATCGCCGTGGAACTGGCGGTGCTGCCGCTGTTCGGGGTGCGCTACCGGACGCTGCGGAGGATGGCCTGGCCGTTGCTGCTCAGCGCGCTCGGCGTGACGGTGAGCCTGCTGCTGTTCGCCGCCGACCGGTCCGGCACCGTGCTGGCCACCGCCGGTCCGGTGGTGGTGACCACCGGCGTGCTGACCACCGCGCTCGGCCTGGGCCTGCGGATCATCGCGGTGGCGCTGCCGGGCGTGCTCGTGTTCGCCGGCACCGACCCGACCGACCTGGCCGACGCGCTGATCCAGAACGTGAAGGCGCCGGCCCGATTCGCCATCGGCACCCTCGCCGCGTTCCGGCTGGTGCCGCTGCTCGGCCAGGAATGGCAGATGATCAGCATGGCCCGCCGGGCGCGCGGGGTGGACGCCGGCCGCAACCCGGTGGCCGCGCTGCGGCTCTTCGTCTCCACCGGGTTCACCTTGCTGGTCGGGGCGATCCGGCGGGGCACCCGGCTGGCCACCGCGATGGACGCCCGCGGCTTCGACTCGGGCCTGCCCCGCAGCGTGGCCCGGGTCCAGCGATTCACCCCCGCCGACGCGGCCCTGATTGCCGGCGCGACCCTACTGGCCGGCGCCGCCCTGACGGTCAGCATCGCCCTGGACGTCTTCCGCCCGATCACCGGATAGCACAATCCGAAAGTAGCTCTGTCGGAACTTTGCGCATCCATTGACTTAGAGAGATGTTAAAAATACTCTCCGTTAGCGCCCGGAGTCGTCCTCCTGGGCTTGGCTCCGTGGGCCGGGTAGCCCGGGGGTGTGCTCCCCGGGCTACCCGTTACGCGTGGATCAGACGATGTGGATTCGCTCCAACTCGCCATCCTGATGCTTCACCCGGAGCACGCCCGCATCGCGCTGCATGATCTCGTTCACGATCGCGTAGACCTGCAAAGCGCGATTGATCGTGTCCGTCTTGCTGTATCCGGTGTCGGCACTGATCTGCTCCAGGGCCTGGATCGCCTGGCGGTTGAGGTTGACGGTGACCCTCGTCAGACCACTTCCGCCATGCGTACCCTCCGGCGTATCCGCCGGGGGGCCAACCGCCGCACCTTTCTTTGCCGACGAATCCGAGGCCACCAAATTACCCGACCGAGTTCCAAGGACGTCCGTCCTCGCCATAGCTCGCGCCCCCTCCTGGTGAGCGTTGCGACGATACGTAGAGTAGTCAACCACCTTCAGTAGTTGACTACTTAACGTAACATGTGCATCTAACCATCGTGACTATATACCTCTCAGTAGCCATCTAGAAGCAGTACCTCCGTACTGTAAGAGCCCATGCTTTCATCCGGTTGCACGAGGCGCCAGAGGTCAGCCCGGTCCTTCGCTAGATAGCACGTATCAAATTCATCGCTGGTTCAGCTCCTTGGTAAGCGACCTTGTAACATGTGATCGTTACTTGTAACGAAGGCCACACCTTCATGCAGCAATCATGCTTACTTTCCTTGCACAGGATGTAGCGGTCACACGGGCCGAGAGGGTACGTTGACACCCCCAAGCGTCACCTTCTGTAACCCGAGGGCGGAGCAGAGCACGATGCGGAAAGAGCACGACCAGGAACTGGACCTCGCCGGATCATCCGACCCGCAGCAGGCCCTGCCATCCGGTGGAGGCAGGTTGGCCTCTTCCAGGCACATAGAGTTGCCGCCAGGTGACGAAGTTGTTCTCGCCGCTGCCGAAGTGCCGACGGAGGCCTCCGTGACGGCCGCTCACTCCGATTCGTCCAACACGACCGTCAAGTTACGCATCCGGGAGTGGGTTGACCTCCGCCTCGGTCTGGCCGAGGCCGGCCGGGACGCGGGTAGGACCGGCACGGTGGTCCTCATCGCCCTGATAGCCGTCGGCGCCTTTGTGCTTCCGCTGGCGCTGACCACAGAAGCCTCCGACAGCACTCGTATCACCCTGTCAGCCATCACCGGTGGCAGCGTGCTGCTTTTCAGCCTTATGTACCTGCTGGTCGCACCGCTGATCCATCGGTGCCGCAACAAGTAGTCAGCGTCCTAAGGGGATGAAATGATCATCGAGTTTGAGCTTCGTCCGGCACCCCGGCCAACCGGACGCCACCTTCAGCCGAACGACATGGAGGTCCGTCTCAGGGCGGCACAGCTCCGCGAGCTTATCGATCGCATCCTTGCCCGGCCTTCCACCGCCATTGACGAGACTGACATGGACGCGCTGGGTGAGGGAACCGCACTACTCTCGAAGTCCGTGCTCCGCGCCTCGCTCCTCAACGAACTGCGCCCTCAGTACGAGGCGCACGCTCTACCGGCGGCCATCCCGCAAGAGCGCTGCGCGGCCTGAACCGAGGCGCTCGCCAGGCTCGCCCGACCGCGGCCGGACTAGCCGCGCCGCGACGGTCGCCAGCCCCGGCCGCCGCCACGACGGCGAGCGTGACCGTCAGCGCGGGAAAGTAGGTCAACTGCGCCCACGTGACGGCTCGGCCGTTCATCAGGAACGACACCCACTGCGGGTAGGGGATCAACACCGCCGCCGGTTACCCGGCACCCGGCGGACTCGCCTGGGCCGCTCGAAAAGCAGGTGTTGTTGTTGGTGCTGGCGAACCTGCTCGTCCCATGCCTGCTGGTCATAGTCGGGATCAGGCGGGATCCACTTGTGCGAGCTGTCGCTGTAGTGGAACTTCTCGTCACCAGGGCGTAGCACGCTCAACGTGACCCGCCACCTCACGTCCGGGCCGGCGTCGACGGCCGGCGGACCATCATCGCTGGCTTCCCTGGCTGGGCCAGTGGCCGTGGTTGACCGGTACGAGGTAGCGGCTCCGGCACGGCAGGTCCGCGCCGCACCGACACACCCGGCGCCATCGCCGTAAGGACCAGACCGGCCGGTGCAGGCGCGCGAGGTTGAAGGCGACGGCCAGGACGTACTCGTCGTGGGAGAGTCGCCGGGCGGGGCGGCCGTACCGCGCTCGGAACAGCAGTCGCCGGGACGACCTGGTCGACAGGATCATTCGTTCCTCCCTTGTGCCGCAGTTGTCCGGAGGCGTGGGTGCCCGTACGTCGGGTTCGCTCAGGCACCCACGCCCGACGAGGACGACCCCGACAGCGCCAACCGAGGGGAACGACCTCCCGAGCAAGCCCCCACAGGTACCGTTGGGTAGTCAAGGGCTGGTGTAGGTGGTCTACTCGTGATGCCAACCGAGGGGAACACCGTGCCACCGCGCTACCGCTACGAGCAGATCGCCGACGACCTCGCCGAACGCATCGCTTCCGGCGAGTTCTCGCCCGGCGCCAAGCTGCCCAGCCGGCGAGAGTTGATCGAGCACTACGAGGTCACCGAGCCGGTGATCGACCGCGCCATGCAGGTTCTTCGGATCAAAGGGATGACCGAAACACTCCCCGGCGTGGGCGTCTTCGTCGCTGAATAGGCTGGACCTGGCGGACGACGCCTGGGGCCGTCCCCGAACGGAACGACCCCAGGCGTACCTGTTTGTCAGCTGCGGCGGAAGGCGTACCGGCGGGTCTGGGTCGCGGCCTGGGTGCGGCCGACGCCGGGGAGGCCGCCGCGACCGGTCCGGGGACCCTTGCCGGCGGCCGGTTTGCGGCCGTCGGGCGAGCCGGCGTCGGCGGTGGCGGCGCCCGGCACCGGTACGTCGACCGGCGCGGCCAGTTCGATGGAATCCAGGTCCTGCCGGTCCACGGTCACGGCCGGCCGGCCACCGGTACGGCGCGTGCCGTTACGGGATGTGCGCTTGGCAGCCATCCGCTGCCTCCTTCGCTGCTCGGGGAACCGCCTCGCGACAGCGATCGGCGGCTACATGGGAAAGGGACTCCCCCGGGCGACGCCGAAACGGGTACCCGCCGATGCGAGGAGCAGACGGGATGTGCGGACGCCCGGAGCGCTCGGCCCCGCGCGTCGAAGGCGGCGGGCCGGCTCGGATGAGGAACGGGCGTCAGTTACGCATACCGGTGAGGCTAGCCCACCGGCCCTGGCCCGCGCAGCCGAATTACCGACCGGTCCTGTGCGACCATCGACGGCATGCTGATCGCGTTCTCGGTGACTCCGCTCGGCGTCGGCGAATCGGTGGGCGACCTGGTCGCCGAGGCGGTACGGGTGGTCCGCGAGTCCGGCCTGCCGAACCGGACCGATGCCATGTTCACCACGGTCGAGGGTGAGTGGGACGAGGTGATGGCGGTGGTGAAACGGGCGGTCGACGTGGTCGCCGAGCGGGCACCCCGGGTCAGCGTGGTGCTCAAGGCCGACGTCCGGCCCGGCGTCACGGACGCGTTGACCGCCAAGGTCGCGCACGTCGAGGCCCGACTGGCCGAGGGCTGAACCACCGGGGTTCGTCACTCACCTGGCGGGCTCGGCACCCAGCAGGCGCAGCACGCTCCGCCGTACCACGCTCCGGGCCTCGGCCGTGGACATCCGGCCGGCGGCGACCTCTGCCCCTGCGGCATGGCCGACGGCCACGGCGGCGGTAACCAGCCACTCGGTGGGAAACTCACGATCGAACTCGCCGGCATCCCGGCCGCGCCGGACCAGCCGGTCCAGCCGGTCCAGCACCGGGCGGTGGACCTCGCGGTCCTCCTCCGGGCTCGTTGGACCCTCGATCGTGAGCAGCAGCGGGTAACGCTCCAGCGTGCGCCAACTGGCGTCAAAGAACCGCACGACCGCCTCGGCCGCCGCGCCCTCGTCGAGCCGTGCGGCGTCCATCGCGGCCACCGTCTCCTCGGTGAGATGCCGGATCACCGCGGCGAGCAGGGCGTCGCGGGAGGCGAAGTGGGCGTAGACGGTCTGCCGGGAGACCCCGGCCGCCGCGGCGACATCGTCAACCGAGGCCTGCGGCCGCGTGCCCAGGATCCGGACCGCCGCGTCGAGAATCGCGGCGATGCTGCGACCGGCCTCGGAACGGCGGCGGCGTGAGCGTCCGGGTGACGTCAGGTCCGACACGGTTGTCAAGGATACGTGTCGAGGCTTAGCCTTGACACTGCTGTCAGAGCTAAGCATCGTTACGGACGGTCACGTGCCGGGTCTACAGGGACAGTCACGTGCCCGAGCGACCCGGCGACGAAAGGACGGACCCGAATGGACACCAGGACGGACCTCACCCCCGGCGACGATCTCGCCGGCTACCTGACCAGCTATGCGCAGGAGATGGCGTTCGGAGCGGAGGAACCGGAAACCATCCTGGACAGGTACCACACGCCGGACTTCGTCCTGCACAACGACGGACTGCCGCTGGACCGGCAGCGGCTGCTCGACCATGTCCGGCCGGTACGGAAGCAGGTGCGGCGCGGCAAGATCACCGACTGCCGCGTCGACGTCCACCAGACCCTGGTGGCCGGCGCCCAGGTGGCCGGCCGCTACACGCTGACGGCAGTGCTGGGCGGAAAGGCCACCGTCACCGAGATCTACATGTTCGGCGAACTGGCGCCGGACGGCCGACTCCGGCGGATCGACCAGGTCACCCGCGTCCCCGGGACCCAGCAGGCTGAGGCGGCGCGGCTGTCATGAGGCGGCGGCGGTCTGCGCACCCGCGAAAGACGTCCCGGGCCGACCGACTCGACGCCAGGCCCTAGGCCGGGCTGAGGGCGGCGTGCATCTCCCAGACCAGGACCTCGGCCGACTCGACCGCGGTGACCCGCTGACCGCCGACGGCGGTGATCCGGGCCGCGTCGCCGGCGGTCAGTTCGCCGGCATCCTCCAGCGCGACGGTGCCGGTCGGGACGTACAGGTGTAGGAAGGGCGCGTCCGGGAGGGTGACCTCGGCGCCGGGCAGCAGCCGGGCGGCGTGCAGCGCGGCGTACCGGTTACGGATCCGGATGGCCGCCTCGCCGTCGTGCCGGTCCATCCCGGAGGCGACCGGCACCAGGCCGCCGCGCAGCAGCTCGCGGTCGATCTCCACCTGTTCGTAGCCGGGGTCGACGCCGGGCTCGTCGGGGACCACCCACATCTGGACGAAGTGGACCGGGTCGGTGTGCTGGTCGCCGCCGAGGCGCCAGGAGTCGTTCTTCTCCGAGTGCAGGATGCCGGTGCCGGCGCTCATCCGCTGG